>JANYAK010000022.1 GCA_025361335.1 Coriobacteriia bacterium | reverse complement strand
GGCCGGGGATTGAAACCCCACGGCGCGCACGACGATCAGGTAGACGTCGCGGCAGCGGCCGAGAGCGATCTCGGCCGGGGATTGAAACGCGATGGCATCGAGTCCGCCGACCAGTCCACGCTCGCAGCGGCCGAGAGCGATCTCGGCCGGGGATTGAAACACGGGGCGACCCGTTGTCGCCTTACGTCATAGACGCAGCGGCCGAGAGCGATCTCGGCCGGGGATTGAAACCCAAGCGGCGCGGTGCTCGCCTTCGGCCACATGGGCAGCGGCCGAGAGCGATCTCGGCCGGGGATTGAAACTGCCAGTGCGCCGCACTTGGGCGTAGTGACGAGAGCAGCGGCCGAGAGCGATCTCGGCCGGGGATTGAAACCAAAAGCAGGCCGTGACCACGCTCTACGGCTACGGCAGCGGCCGAGAGCGATCTCGGCCGGGGATTGAAACCTTCACCCGGGTGGAGCCGTGAGCCTGACCGGGGGGCAGCGGCCGAGAGCGATCTCGGCCGGGGATTGAAACTCCGCCCGGCGGTCGGCTTCCGCTCCCAGTACGTGCAGCGGCCGAGAGCGATCTCGGCCGGGGATTGAAACATCACATCGGCCAAGCCGGTGTGCGTCATCACCTCGCAGCGGCCGAGAGCGATCTCGGCCGGGGATTGAAACATCGGGACCACTCTCGCGGCGATGTGCGGGTGGGCAGCGGCCGAGAGCGATCTCGGCCGGGGATTGAAACAGAAGGCCGCATGGCGCGCCGATGATCCGACGCGCGCAGCGGCCGAGAGCAATCTCGGCGGGGGATAGAAGCCCGTACGGGGTCTTCAAGATGGGCAAGCGCTGCTGATCAGCCGCGGGCTCCCGACCGGGGATTGGCCAGGCTCCCTGTCTGACCGTCGAGCGGGTCGCCGAAGAACACCGCTGGCGCCATCGGCTCGCTTCCGGCAGACTTGACCGCACATTCCGCAGCGAGCTTCAGGAGCAACATCAGCATGGCAGACAACGTGGGCAATCCCGACGCGCGGCCGGACCTCGAGTTCGAGGAGGAGATCGCCGGAGAGAGCGAGCCGGGGACGATCGACGAGCAGGAGATGGCGGAGGCTGAGGCGGGCTGCGGGCAGGCCGCTGTTGGGCTTCCGCTCGGGGGGCACCCTGCGGGGCATCCCGGCGCGGGCGGGGGCCATCCGGGCGGCCATCCGGCGGGCGTTGCGATGGACCGGCAGCGGCACGGGGGCGCGCGGTCGGTCGGGTTCCGGCCGGGCGGAGGACCCGCCGCGATCGCGTACCAGGAGCGCACGGGGATCAAGGCCCCGCGGATCATCGCGTGGGAGATCACGCGCTCGTGCAACCTGTCGTGCGTTCACTGCCGGGCGGCGGCGGAGTTCGGCCACTATGAGGGCGAGCTCTCTCTCGATCAGATCAAGACCACGATCGACGACATCGTCACGATCACGAACCCGATCATCATCCTCACCGGCGGCGAGCCCCTGATGAGGCCCGACATCTGGGAGATCATCGACTACGCCCAGGAGAAGGGCGCGATGCCGGTCATCGGCACGAACGCCACGCTCATCACGGACGAGATCGCCGCGAAGATGGCGGCTCACAAGATCCCGCGCATCTCGGTCTCGGTGGACTTCCCGACTGCGGCCGACCACGATGTGTTCCGAGGTCAGGCCGGCTGTTTCGATGCCACCATCGAGGGGATCCGGATCGCGAAGCGCCATGGGGTCGGAGTCCAGATCAACATGACGGTCACGACGCTGAACGCGCACCTCATGGAGGAGATGCACTCCCTGGCCGAGTCGCTTGAGGTGGACGCGTTCCACATCTTCATGCTCGTGCCGACCGGACGGGGCGAGGACCTACTGGACAAGGAGCTGCCGCCCGCGGAGTACGAGCGCGTCCTGGCGTGGGCCTACGAGCGGCAGAAGACGAGCCCGCTCCATTTCAAGCCCACGGACGCGCCTCACTACTACCGCATCATCCGCCAGCTGGCCAAGGCCGAGGGCAAGAAGGTGACGCGCGAGGAGTACGGGCTCGACGCGATGACGCGAGGGTGCCTCGGCGGCATCACGTTCTGCTTCATCAGCCACGTCGGAGACATCCAGCCGTGCGGGTACTTCGACATGCAGCTCGGCAACGTGAAGAGCCAGCCGTTCTCCCGTATCTGGACCGAGTCCACGGTGTTCAACGAGTTGCGCGACTACTCCCTGCTGAAGGGCAAGTGCGGGATCTGCGAGTACAAGGCTGTGTGCGGCGGGTGCCGCGCGCGGGCGCTCTCGGTCACCGGAGACTACCTGGCGGCGGAACCGTATTGCGTCTACGAGCCCACGCCGGGGGCCGTCCCGGAGTAGGCGCCTTGCGAAAAGGGGTGTGAGTGACCGACAGCGAGAACGCGCTGGAGCCCGAGGTCGTGCCGCGGGGCGCGTCCCGCTGGGGAGGACGCCTCGTCGCGTGGATCATGGTGGCGTGCGCGAGCGTCGCCGTCGCCGTTCGGGCGATCCCGCTCGGCATCGAGCCCACGACCGACGTGCCGCTGTTGGCGATCGCAGTGGCGGGGATCGCGGGTGCTGTCGTGTTCGCGATCTCGATGGGCGAGTCCCCTGTCCTGCGCCGGAGATCGGGCTTGGCCGTGGCCGCCCTGACCGGTTGGGCGATCCTCTCGGCCGTGCTCGCCCCCAACAAGTGGACGGCGTTGTTCGGGGCGCCGGGATTCTCGATGGGCCTTCTCGCGCTGCTCGCGCTGGTCGCGACCGGGGCTGCGGCGTCGGTGCGCTCGAGGGGAGTCGTGCGCGCCCTGACGGCGGTGGCGCCATGGGTGCTCGTCGCGCAGCTTGCCGCCATGGCGTACGAGGTGTCCAACGGGTTCTCTCTTCCGGGCGGGACGCTGTCCAACTCGTCGTACCTGGGGCAGGTCGTCGTGATCTGCGTGCCTCTGGTGCTGGCCCCAGTGGTCGCGACGGGTGCGATGGTTCGATGGGCAGCGGTCCTGCGCTGGCTGCTGGCCGCATCCATGCTCTGGGTCCTGTTCGCTGGTGGAGCCCGTCTGGCTGTATTGGTGCTGGTCCTGGAGTTGGTCGGGCTGGCGCTGATGGGCCGATCCCGGGAGCGCACCGTCGACCTCGCGTCTCGCGCGATGACCCCGCTGGTCGCTGCCGGGGCGGCGCTCGCGGCGGCACTCACTTTCCTCGTTGCCGCGCTGGCGGAACAACCGTGGGTCGCGGGAGTCACGGAAGTGATCGGGCAGTACTGGAAGGCGTCGCTGGCGGGCTTGGCGTCCGTGCCTCTCACCGGGCTCGGTCCCGATGGGGCGTTCAGGATGGTGCAGCGCGTCCCGGCCTCGGTGGCGCTGGCGTTCGCACAGCACACATCAGGCGCATCCGACATGATCGCGGGAGACGTGCACAACGCAGTCTTCTCACTCCTGTTCAACTACGGCGTGATCGGCCTTCTGCTCGTCGGCTGGCTGCTGATCGAGGTCGCCATCGTGTGGCGCGCCTCCTTGCGGCGGGGAGGGATCCGGGCCCTGGCGCTCATGATGTCGGTCGTCGCCTACGGGATCACGACGCTCATCTGCACGGCCCCCGTGCAGGGCGCGCTGCTGTTCGCCCTGGTGGCGGGCGCGAGTTTGGGCATACCTTCAAAGGATGCCGACGAGCAGGTCGCGGGGTCCGCCTCGACGCCGCGCTGGATCGCCGTCGCCGCGTTCAGCGCGACGTGTCTTGTCTCCTCGCTGATCCTCGCGACGCACGCGGGGACGCACCTGTACGTCGGGGCTGCCAGCGAGCCGGTGTCGATCGCGGAGACCCGGCGCCTCCAGCGCGCCGCTGACCTGTGGACGATCGACCCGTATCTGTACTACCGGGCCGCGGACCGATGGAACGCGTTGCTGCGCGTCGATCCGAAGGCGTTCGTGCCGGGTCTCGATCTCCAGGACGCGGCGCGTGCGGCATCGCTGTCTCGGGACACGAGTCGCTACGCCAAGTACCACGCGTGGGCCATGGATGCCTACGCGCGCCCCCGAAGCGACGTCCTGGCCGAGTACCGGCGAGCGGTCGAGCTGTATCCGAGCGCCATCGACGCCCGCCGGGGGCTCGCGCGCTACCTGCTCAAGATCGGCAGGCCTCGAGAGGCCTTGCCGCATGCGGTGTTCGTGGACCGGGTCGTGACGAACGAGTCGCTTGGGGCCGCGTTGCTCGCGGACGTATACGGCGCGCTCGGGCGCAAGGCGGATTCGGCTCGAGCCCGGGCACGAGCCGAGAGACTGTACGTCCGTTTCGGGATATAGAGTGCCGGGTCGACGGCGCGTCACGGGCCGGGAAGGACCTAGCTCGCCGCCTCGACCATCTCGCACGTCTTCTGGGTCTGGGCGGCGAGCATGTACATCACGCCCGAGACGATCATGGGTCCGATGACGAGCAAGCCCATCGCGGTCCAGATGCCGCCATCCCAACCCATGACGACTCCCCACACGGCGACCGCCCCCGCGCCCACGATCAGCAGCCAAGCGGCCAACGACTCGTAGTAGAGGCTCAGCACGAACACCACGATGGCCAATGCCGCGAGGCCCCCGGATATGCTGGCATCGGCGATCGGCGTGTTCGTCGTGTACCCCAGGCGGGCGAACACCCCGACGGCCGCGGCCACGCAGATCGCCGCTCCCCCCAGTACCAGTCCTCGCGCGATGATCCGCTGGACATTCATCCGGTCGTAGCTGCACGTTCTGGCGAAAAGTGGCATGTGCCGACCATCCCTCCGGTTTCGGGTCCCCGCTGTGTAGTGTTTCCGCAGGGACAGCGGGAGTAACGCGAGTTCTCCGCGTGCGGTACTCTGTGCGATAGTCCGCGAGACACCGGCGAGCGCCCGTTCGCATGAAAAGGAGTGATCGGCGATGACGCACGAAGCCTCCCACCGCCTGTTCCTGCAGGCCAGTCGCGTCATCCCCGGGGGCGTGAACTCTCCCGTGCGGGCGTTCCGCTCCGTGGGTGGAGAACCGATCTTCTACGAGCGCGCGAAGGGCAGCCGGGTCTGGGACGTGGACGGCGCGGAGTACGTCGACTTCGTGGCGTCGTGGGGGCCGATGATCCTCGGTCACGCGCCCGAGGAAGTGCTCGATGCCGTGCGCGCTCAGCTCGCCAAGGGCACGTCGTATGGCGCCCCCTGTGAAGCCGAGGTCCTCATGGCCGAGGCTGTCGTGGATTGCGTGCCGTCGATCGAGATGGTCAGGATGGTCTCGTCGGGCACCGAGGCCACGATGAGCGCGATCCGCCTGGCGCGCGGCGCCACGGGGCGCGACAAGTTCATCAAGTTCGACGGGAACTACCACGGGCACTCGGACGCGCTTCTCGTGGCCGCCGGGTCGGGTCTTGTGACCCTTGGCATACCCTCGACGCCCGGCGTCACGCGAGGGGCCGCCCAAGACACGATCGTCCTGCCGTACAACGACCTGGAGTCGGTCGCGCGCACACTCGAGCAGCAGGGCCGCGAGGTGGCGGCGATCATCGTGGAACCCATCGCGGGCAACATGGGCGTGGTGCCGCCGAGGCCCGGCTTCCTTCAGGGACTGCGCGAGCTGTGCGATTCCCACGGCGTCCTGCTCATCTTCGACGAGGTCATCAGCGGCTTCCGGGTCGCGCTGGGCGGGGCCCAGGAACTCTACGGCGTCACGCCTGACCTGACCACACTCGGCAAGATCATCGGCGGAGGCTTCCCGGTCGGCGCGTTCGGCGGAAAGCGCGAGATCATGGAGCAGCTCGCCCCCATCGGGCCGGTCTACCAGGCGGGCACGCTCTCGGGTAACCCCGTCGCGATGGTCGCCGGACTCGCGCTGATCGAGGCTCTGCGCCGTCCAGGGGTCTACGACGAGCTGGATCGCAAGGGCGCTCGGCTGGCGTCCGGCATCTGCCACGCCGCCGAGGCGGCGGGCGTGGCGGCATGCTGTACGCGCGTCGGCTCGATGTCGTGCATGTTCTTCACCAGCGAGGATGTTCGCGACTGGGCGACCGCATCGACGGCCGACACCACGCGCTACGGCGCGTTCTTCCGCGGTATGCTCGATCGCGGGTTCCTGCTGGCTCCGAGCCAGTTCGAGGCGACATTCGTCGGCCTGGCACACAGTGATGAAGACATCGACGCCGCGGTCGAGGCCGCACGCGAGGTTCTCAAGGGGGTCTGACGTGAAGGCGATAATCCCTGCCGCTGGGTTGGGCACGCGGTTCCTGCCGGTCACCAAGGCGCAGCCGAAAGAGATGCTGCCGGTGGTCGACAAGCCCGTCATCCAGTATGTGGTCGAGGAGGCCGTCAGCGCGGGCGTGGACGAGATCCTGGTCGTCACCGGCCGCGGTAAGCGCGCCATCGAGGACCACTTCGACCGGTCGGTGGAACTGGAGGGGCTGCTGGAGCGATCCGGCGCGCTGGACAAGCTCCGTCAGGTGCGTGCCATCGCCGACATGGTCGAGGTCTTCTACGTCCGCCAGAAGCGTCCCCGGGGGCTGGGCCACGCCGTGCTGTGCGGAGCGGCCTTCACGTGCACGGAGCCCTTCTTCGTGCTGCTCGGTGACGTGATCGTGCCGGGCAACCACGTCCTGCCAAGGCTGAAGAAGGTCCACGAGCGCTATGGCGGGTCGGTGCTGTCCGTGACGCCCGTCAAGCCATCGATGGTGTCCCGCTACGGCGTGATCGCGGGTCATGAGGTGGAGCCGGGCGTGTGGGAGGTCACCGACCTCGTGGAGAAGCCCGCCGTCAACGAGGCACCATCCGCGCTGGCCATCTTCGGACGCTACCTGCTCACGCCGAAGCTCATGGACATCCTTCCCGACGTCCGACCCGGTCGGGGGGACGAGATCCAGCTCACCGACGCCCTGCGCGAGTTGCTCGCGAGTGAGACGATCCACGCGGTCGTGGACGAGGACCCCGGCTTCGACACGGGCAACGTCCTGGCGTGGCTGGAGGCCAACGTGTCGATCGCGCTGGAGTCGGAGGAGCACGGTCCGGCGCTTCGCGCGTCCCTGGAACGCATGCTGAGTGGAGAGGCGCGCCGATGAAGGTCGTCATCCTGGCCGGCGGTCTCGGCACACGCCTCTCGGAGGAGACGGCCATCAAGCCGAAGCCGATGGCCGAGATCGGCGAGCACCCGATCCTGTGGCACATCATGAAGACGTACAGCCACTACGGCTTCAACGAATTCATCATCTGCCTGGGATACAAGGGCTACATCATCAAGGAGTATTTCAGCAACTACTTCCTGCACAACAGCGACGTCACCTTCGACATGACCTGCAACGAGATGGTCGTGCACGAGAACACGGCCGAGCCATGGAAAGTCACGCTGGTGGACACCGGCGCCGAGACGCTCACGGGTGGCCGGCTGAGGCGGGTCGCTCCCTATGTCGGTGACGAGACGTTCATGATGACCTACGGCGACGGCGTCGCGGATGTGCGCGTCGACGACCTGCTGGCCTTCCATCGCGCTCACGGCAAGCCGGCGACGGTCACGGCCGTCCAGCCCCTGGGGCGTTTCGGCGCCATGCAGCTCGGCGACGACGGGGACGTGTGCGCCTTCCAGGAGAAGCCGGAAGGCGATGGAGCGTGGGTGAACGGCGGGTTCTTCGTCCTCGAGCCCTCGGTCATCGGCCGCCTTGTCGACGACACGACCGTGTTCGAGCGCGAGCCTCTGGAGGGGCTCGCACTCGATCGCGAGCTGGTGGCCTATCGGCACATGGGGTTCTGGCAGCCGATGGACACCCTGCGCGACAAGCGCCACCTCGAGGAGCTCTGGCTCTCGGGGGTCGCCCCGTGGAAGGTGTGGTGACCGACAGCGTGGACAGCCCGCGCTTCGCCGGCGCGTTCGCAAGTCGCCGCGTCCTCGTCACCGGCCATACCGGCTTCAAGGGCTCGTGGCTGTGCCGCTGGCTCCTCGAGCTGGGAGCGGACGTCATCGGATATGCGCTCGAGCCGCCCACGGACCCCAGCCTCTTTCTGGAGCTCGGGCTGAAGAGCGAGATGTCGCATGTCGTGGCCGATGTCCGCGACCTTGAGCGGCTGACCGCCGAGATGGCAGCGGCTCGGCCGGAGTTCGTCTTCCATCTCGCGGCGCAGCCGTTGGTGCGCCTGTCGTATGAGCGTCCGGTCGAGACCTACGCGACCAACGTCATGGGTACCGTGCACATGCTCGAGGCGGTTCGCGCGACGCCATCGGTGGGCGTGGTCGTCAACGTCACGAGTGACAAGTGCTACGAGAATCGCGAGACGGGGCAGGCGTACGCGGAAGGCGACCCGATGGGCGGGCACGACCCGTACAGCTCGAGCAAGGGGTGCTCGGAGCTCGTGACCTCGGCCTACCGGCGTTCGTTCTTCGGCGAGGGCTCGCACGTCGCGATCGCGACCGCTCGCGCGGGCAACGTCATCGGTGGCGGGGACTGGGCCGCCGACCGCATCGTGCCCGACTGCGTCCGCTCGCTCACGGCCGGGCAGCCGATCATCGTCCGCAACCCGGATGCGGTGCGCCCGTGGCAACACGTGTTGGAACCCCTTTCGGGCTACCTGATGCTGGCCGCGCGCGCGAGCGCGGGCGGGCACGACTGGGACGGCCCGTGGAACTTCGGCCCCGAGCCGGGAGAGGCGTGGCCGGTCCGCGCGATCGTCGACGAGATCGTCGCGGCGTGGGGCGAAGGCTCCTGGAAGACGCTCGACGACGGTCGGTCGCAGCCACACGAGGCGAAGCTGTTGAACCTCGATATCGCGAAGGCGGAACGCGAGCTGGGTTGGCGCCCGGTGTACGACGTCCGCCGCGCGATCCGCGCGACGGCGAGCTGGTATGCGGCGCGACACGAAGACCCGTCGTCGGTGCCCGCTCGCACGGCGTCGGATATCGCCGAGTACGCGCGCGCGGCCGGTGATGCCGGGGTGCCGTGGGCGTGACGGGCGCCCCGCGCGCGCCGGTCTTGCGCCTCTGGCTGTTCCTCATCGTCGCGTCATGTCTGTTCGGAGTGTTCGCCCTCCCGTGGCTCGTCCCCTTCGGGGAGGCGCCCATCGTCTCGGAATCGCAGGCGGTCGGCTTCAGCAATCGGGCCGCGCTCGTGTCGCTCGTCGTGGCGGCGCTCGCTCTCGCCGCGATGGCCTACTTCCGCGGCGGGCCCGCCCCATGCCAGTGGCTCATGCGGCGCCGCGACCAGGTCGAGAGGCTGGACCGGCGGACGATCATCCTGGCGCTTGTCGGCACGGCGGCCTTCGCCGTCGCGATGGCGGCGTTCTTCGGGCGCTACCCGATCATGGACGCGCGGTACATGGTGGACCGGATGTGGTGCGCGGCGTCGGGCGCCACCATCTACCGGGACTTCGAGTTCTCGTATGGTCCTGCGCTGCTCTACCCGCAGGTCGGCCTGTACCAGTTGGTCCGGGGCCTCGGATGGGGTCTCCACGCTGCGTACTACGTGTGGTACGTGGCCATGCAGGTCGTCGGGGTCCTCCTGCTGGTCATCGTGCTCGATCGCGTGGCGATGCCGCTGCGTGTGAAGCGTTCGCTGTTCTGGGGGATCGGGGCGTTCGCCGCCATCCAACCCACTCTCGGGGTCAACTACGCCCTGGTGCGGTTCCTGCCGCCGTTCGTGCTTCTGCCCCTCGTCATCGGAGCCGCGCGCGGTCGACGGGGGGTCGTCGCTGGGCCCGCCGTGGGCATCGGCGCGGTCGCGCTGTGCCTGCTCATCTCCCCCGAGACCGGCATCGCGCTGTTCGCGGCGCTCGTCATCGGGCTGGCGTGGTTGGGGTTGCGGGCTGCGCCGCGGTTCTTCGGGCAGCTGGCGGTCCTCGTCATCGGGGCTGGCGCGGCCATCGCCACAGTCGGCGGGACGGGGATGATCGGAGGCTTCCTCGCCGGGGCGATGGCGTTCCCCGTGCTTCCCGGGCCCGGGGCGCTTCTCTTCGTGGCGGCGGTGCTCGTCGTCGCATGGGGAGCCGGCAGAGTGGCGCTTCGGGATGACCCCTTCGACGGATCCGCGGCCCTCGCCTGGCTGGCACTGACGCTTGCGATGTCCGCGGCCGCGTTCGCCCGAGCCGACGTGGCTCATATCTTCTGGAACGGACTCGGCGCCTGGATCATCGCCCCGGCCGTTATCGCGACCATGGACACCGGCCGCCTGGTCAGGTGGTCCGTGCGGGTGTTCTCCGTCGTGTTCATGGCATGGCTGCTCATCTACACCGTGGTCGACCTCGGTCCCGAAGTCTGCAGCGCGGGTATCAGGAGCGGCTCGGTGGGCGAGTCGGCGGCCGCGGTGGCGGGCAGATGGAGCGGGCGCGGTGCGGGGATGTTGGTGTCGGACCTGCGGGCGGTCCGCGCGTCTCTGCCGACCGCCAGGCAGCTCGCATATCTGGGCCGTCTGCGGCTCGTGACCGTGCCCTTGACCACACTGAACGGCGATGTGGTCGAGACGCTGGCCCACGAGGGGGTCGAACCCGCCGGCTACAACGCGCAGATCGCGGTGTCGGCCGATCAGGTCTTGCGCATCGTGGAGCGATCGACCGAGGCAAACCGCGTTCTGGTCGCGTTCGCGACTTGGGAGAGATATCGATCGCTGCCGGACCGCGGCAAGGCGGTCATGGCGAAGAAGCGCACCTCGGCGGCGCTCAAATCCTTCCTGCTCTTCGGGCTGCCGTTCGCGCCGGCCGTGCGGCATCGGACTCTCGATGTGGGCGCATCCTTCGGACCCGCCCTCGCGCGTGGATGGGTCGAGGAAGCGCGAGTGGGAGAGTACGTGGTACTGAAGCGGGCCTTGGTGAACTTCCCGGCAGTCGTCCCTCTACGGAGCGGCGGAAGGCACGAGGCTGCGCCGCTCGTAGAGCGCCCAACCCGGGCCCGAACCCTTGCGCACCCACGACGACTTGTCGAGCCCCAGTGAGGCCAGCGAGTCATAGCGGGTCGCGCCCGAGGCGGCCGCGGCCCGCTCGCTCCACGAGAGATACACGCGTGACGGCTCGACCTTCGCGTCGGATACGGCGCCTTGGCTGTCCACGGTGAGCGACGCCACCGTCCCGAACGTCGCGTACCCGTCGTGGTCCGTGACGCCCTGGAAGTCCAGCGCGCGGAGATCGGCTCCCGGACCGAAGGTGTACCTGATCCCCGCCGTCGAGGGTGTCGAGTCGGACGCTCGCTCGAGGACGTCGTCACCCGGCGCGCCCAAGGACCCGAGCGGGCCCACGTTCTTCCCGGCGTAGAGCTTGAACAACGTGGGGGTCTCCCAGTCCGAGCCGCGGGTCAGGAGCGCCGCGCCATCGGCGAGGGGCGCCATGATCCCGCGTTCGAGGGCAGCGATCTCGATCGCGCGGGGGTGGTCGTAGATCGAAGCCCAGCCCTGGATGACGCTCCCGGTGTCGCCGTACGCGAGCACGCCGAGGAAGGCCGCGAGCGCGATGGCGACGCCCGTGACCGTGCGGCGCACGCGCGGAAGCGAGGACGCGAGCAGCGGCTGCAGACCGGCGACGGCGAGCAGGGCGACGCCGAAACACGATATGTACACGGGCAGGTATCCGACGCCCCAACTGACCCACGTCGCTTGCTGGTACTTGGGAGAGAGGGCGAGGAGCGTGCCCGGAAGCACGAGGAGTCCGCCCCCGACCGATGCGAGCAACGGCCATATCGATCGGTCCCCGGAGACCCGCTCCCGCGCAGCTCGCACGCACGCGATCCAGATGAGCGATCCGTAGCCCACAGCCAGAGCCACCGATGTTAACGGCTGCGCGACGATCGTTCCGACGAATCCGGGAAGAGGCGGAGACGACCACGCGCCGACCGCCGCACGGTACAGGTACATGGCGTAGTAGGTGAGCGGGAGCGCGGCCGTCGTCTGCTTGGCGAGCGTGCCGGCCACGGCGAGCGGATCGAGGTTGAGGGCGTAGGGGCTGCCGCCCGCGCTGGCCGTCACGGGGATGCCGTAGCGCGCGCGGATGGCGATCGCGCCCAGACCTGCGAGCACGGCCAGCGCGGCGAAGGGCCATGTCGTTCTTGTGGCGTCCGCGAATCGCCGGCGCCGCGGGTACAGGTAGGCGACCAGCCAGAACACGAGGAAGAACGGGATGCCCACCTCGTACGTGAGGAGGCTCGCGGCGTACGCCACGAGGCTCGCAACGAGGTAGCGCCTCTTGCCCGTGTCGATATGGGCGACGAGCGCGATCAGCGAGAGGAGCGTGTAGAGCAGCACGATCTGGAGGAGGCCCTGGTAGGTCGTGAGGGCATCGTCGGCGTATCGCACTTGGAAGATGAGCGGCGGCAGCAGGAGCGCGAGCAGGCCCATCGCCTGCGAGCGGGTGAGCTTCACGACCAGGACCCGGAACAGGAGGAGGTCGACGATGACGAGAGCCAGGATGAAGAGCTTGTAGATGAGCGCGTTCCCGTTGACCGCGTAGAAGACGAGGTCGACGTAGCCCGACAAGGGGAAGAACCGCCCTTGTCCGACGATCCAGGAGGCCTGCGAGTCGATCATGCTGCGCAGGACCGACCCGCCGACAAGGGCGAAGTAGCGCGCCGAGAGCAGCGACTTCTTGGCGTCGTCCGCATAGAAGCCGCCTTGCAGGATCGGGGAGAGCGTGAAGAAGGCAAGGAGGCTGGCCGCGGTGAGCAGGAGCCACCGGCGTCGGCCCTCGAACACGGCGTCGAACCAGTCGGGCTTCA
Organism: Coriobacteriia bacterium; assembly: GCA_025361335.1. Classification (GTDB taxonomy): domain Bacteria; phylum Actinomycetota; class Coriobacteriia; order Anaerosomatales; family PALSA-660; genus JANYAK01. Next base: position 83,753 of record JANYAK010000022.1, on the reverse strand, counting down.
TGCCTGGCGGGCCTTCCTGGGCTGCGGTTCGTGCCGACGCAGGGAGTATACAGGATGCCTAGGCGACCGATCCCTCGCTCCCGAAGAGGGGTCGCCGTGGCGGGCGAGGCCCGAAAAGGCCTGCGCGTTTGCGGTAGAATCGTCGTTCAGCAACGACGCCCACCACAAGGAGCCCCCAAGGATGTCGGACGCCGATATGCTCCGCCGGGAGATACTCGAGAAGGTGAGCGAGTACCACCGGGCTACGTTCGCTCGCGATCACGGGTTCGTCCCCGGCCGATCCAGGGTCTCCTACGCGGGACGCGTCTTCGACGAGAAGGAGCTGGTGAACCTCGTCGATTCGTCGCTCGACTTCTGGCTCACCTACGGCCGCTATTCCGCCCGGTTCGAAGAGGGTCTTGCCTCCTTCCTCGGGGTGGAGACAGCCCTGCTCGTCAACTCGGGCTCTTCTGCGAACCTGCTGGCATTCGCGACGCTCACCTCCGAACGGCTCGGGGAGCGGAGAGTGAGGGCCGGTGACGAGGTCATAACGGTCGCCGCCGGCTTCCCGACGACCGTCGCCCCGATCGTGCAGTTCGGCGCCGTGCCGGTCTTCGTGGACGTGAGACTCGAGACGGCCAACGTCGACGTCTCTGCGCTCGAGGCCGCGCTCTCGCCGCGCACCAAGGCGGTCATGCTCGCCCATACGCTCGGCAACCCGTTCGAGGTGCGCGCCGTCCGCGACTTCTGCGATGGCCACGACCTGTGGCTCGTCGAGGACAACTGCGACGCGCTTGGCTCGCGCTACGAGGGCAGGCTCACCGGGTCGTTCGGCGACCTGGGTACGTCGAGCTTCTACCCGCCGCACCACATGACCATGGGCGAAGGCGGCGCCGTCTACACCAGCGACGAGACGCTCGCCAAGATCGCACTGTCCATGCGCGACTGGGGTCGCGACTGCTGGTGCCCGTCGGGGCGCGACAACAGCTGTGGCAAGCGGTTCGAGCAGCAGCACGGCACCTTGCCGTTCGGCTACGACCATAAGTACGTCTACTCGGAGTTCGGGTTCAACCTGAAGGCCACCGACATGCAGGCGGCGATCGGCTGCGCCCAGCTCGAAAAGCTCCCCGGCTTCACCGAGGCCCGCAAGCGGAACTGGGCGTACCTGCGCGATGCGCTCGCCCCGCTCGGCGACACGCTCGTCCTGCCGGAGCCGACCCCGGGCTCCGACCCGTCATGGTTCGGCTTCCTCATGACGGTGCGCGAGGGCTCGGGCGTCACGCGCGACGCGCTCGTGCGCGCGCTGGAGGACGCGAAGGTGCAGACTCGCGCGCTGTTCGCAGGGAACCTGACGCGCCATCCGTGCTTTGACGGGATGCGCGAGCGCGGCGAGGGATATCGCGTCGTGGGCGAGCTGACCAACACCGACCGCATCATGCGGGATTCGCTGTGGGTGGGCGTCTACCCCGGCATGACGCAGGAGATGCTCGACTACATGGCATCGACCATCACCACCACCGTGTCGGCCTGATGAAGGCCGCGCGCGTCATCGTCGATCGCCTCGTCCGGCACGGAGTGCCGCGCGTCTTCGAGATGTGCGGCGGGATGATCACGCACCTTCTCGACGCGCTCGGCGAACGTTCGGAGATCGATGTCGTGAGCATGCACCACGAGCAGGCCGCCGCGTTCGCCGCGGAGGCAGGCGCCCGCATGACCGGCATCCCGGGGGTCGCGATGGCCACGAGCGGACCCGGTGCGACGAACCTTCTGACCGGGATTGCGAGTTGCTGGTTCGACTCGGTGCCGGCGGTCTTCATCACCGGGCAGGTGAACCGCAACGAGCTTCGCGGTGCCAGGAAGGTGCGCCAGGTCGGCTTCCAGGAGACGGACATCGTGTCGTTGGCGCGAGGCGTCACCAAGGGCGCGCGCCTTCTGGACGATCCCGCCGGGGTCGGGGCGGCCATCGATGAGGCGTTCGCCCTGGCACTCTCGGGACGTCCGGGCCCCGTGCTTCTCGACATCCCCATGGATGTGCAAAGGGGGGAGGCGGACGAGTCCGCGGGCGCGTTCACCCCGCCCTCCGTGCGGGAGCCGTCGCTTCCGCAGGCCCAAGCCGCGCTTGACGCCATATCCCGCGCCGAACGCCCCCTCCTGCTCGTCGGTGGCGGCGTGCGCACTGCTCGCGCGACTGATGCGCTTCGCGAGTTCGCGCGTCTGATGGACGTGCCGGTGGTGGTCTCGCTGCTGGGCGTCGACGCCGTCCCGTCGAACGACCCGCTGCACGTAGGCATGATCGGGACGTACGGCAACAGGTGGGCGAACCTGGCGCTGGGCCGCGCGGACATGGTCTGCGTCATCGGGAGCCGGCTGGACGTTCGTCAGACCGGCAGCGACCGGAACGGGTTCGCGGCCGGCAAGCGGTTCGTGAGGATCGACGTCGATCCGGCGGAGCTTGACGGCGGCATGGACGGGGTCCTGTCGGTCGAGGCCGACGCGGGCGCCTTCCTCAGGGCGGCCATCGCGGAGGCGAAGGGCTCGGAGTCGCGGCCGGTGCGGACCGGATGGCGCAGCGAGATCGCGGCCCTGCGCGAACGATTCCCGGACGAGAACGAGCTCACCGATCTGCCGGGCGTGAATCCGGCCCGTTTCCTGCACGTCCTATCCGAGCGGGCGGGGCAGGCCTCCGCGTTCGTTGCGGACGTCGGGCAGAACCAGATGTGGGCCGCCCAGTCCCTGAGGCTCGGCCCGGATCAGCGCTTCCTCAGTTCGGCGGGCCTGGGCGCCATGGGATTCGCGTTGCCGGCCGCCGCCGGCGTCGCTCTCGCCGTACCCGGCAGACCGGTCGTGGTCGTCTCGGGCGACGGCGGGATGCAGGTCAACATCCAGGAACTCGAGACCATCGCCCGCTTGGGCCTCCCCGCCAAGATCGTCGTGTTCAACAACCACTGCCTGGGCATGGTGCGCCAGTTCCAGGACGAGTACTTCGATGCGCGCTACCAGTCGACGGCGTGGGGCTACGGAGCACCCGACTTCGTGGCGGTGGCCGAGGCGTTCGGAGTGCCCGCGCGGCGTCTCGACGAAGAAGACGGCACCGGCGACGCAATCGAATGGCTGTTCGGCGATCCCTCCTCCCCGGCGCTCGTCGACGTGTCGATCTCGTCCGCGTCCCGGGTCCGGCCCAAGGTCACATTCGGGAATGCGATCTACGAGATGGAGCCTCCCCCGGAGGCGCAGGCCGGGGGCGAGTGAGTCATGCGCGTCGGCCTGTTCTACACTGGGACGAGGGGCCGGCGCGTCTCGTCGACCATGTGACATCTCCGCTGCTCGGACTCTGGAAGGACGCGGCTCGATGACCGAAGACCCCGCCCGCAGGCTCATCACCATCGTCACGCCCGCCTACAACGAGGAGGGCAATGTCGACGAACTCGGGGTGCAACTGGCGGCGACGTTCGCCGAGAACCCGAAGTACGACTTCGAGGTCATCGTCGTAGAGAACGGCTCGGTCGACGGCACCTACGACCGGCTCCTGGCGCTGCGCCAGCGCGACCCCCGGTTCAAGATCCTGCGGCTCTCCCGCAACTTCGGACCCGACGGAGGCGTGACGGCCGGGCTCAGCTATGCGCGGGGCGATGCGGCCGTGATCATGTGCGCCGACCTGCAGGATCCGCCCGAGCTGATCACCCGGTTCATCGAGCAGTGGGAACTCGGCTACGAGAACGTCTTCCAGATCGTCACGAAGCGTCAGGGGACCGGCGCTTTGCGGCGCATGAACTCCCAGCTCTTCTACTGGCTCATCAACGCCATGACCGGCGGGCTGTTCCCGAAGAACGTCAGCGACTACCGCCTCGTGGATCGTCGCGTCTACGAGGCCATCAACGCCATGCGGGAGCACAACCGTTTCATGCGCGGGATGTTCTACTGGACGGGGTTCCGCTCCATCGGCATCGAGTACGAGCGCCCGCCCCGGTTCGCGGGAGAGACGAAGGCCGGGACTCGCATGGTGCTGGCGCTTGCCATCAAGGGGATACTGTCGTACTCGTACGTGCCGCTGCGGTTCATCACCGGCACGGGGCTGGCGGTCTCGGCGCTATCGTTCGTCCTGCTCGCCTACGAGATCGTCAGGGCCATCTTCTACGGCGTGCCGTTCGCCGGGTTCGGATCGATCATGGGCGTGATGCTGCTCATGTTCGGCTTCCTCTTCACGATGCTCGGCGTCGTGGCCGAGTACATCGGGCTCATCTACGACGAGGTCAAGCAGCGGCCGAACTTCATCGTGCGGGAGGAGATCGGCCTGTGAGGGTGCCCGCGCGCCTGCGGCCGCTGTACGACAGGCATGGCGAGAAGGCGCGGTTCCTCGTCGTGGGCGCGTGGAACACGCTGTTCGGCCTCGGTACGCTCTGGATCCTGGACTCGCTGCTGCACTCCCGGCTGCACTACACGCTGCTACTCACGATCAACTGGGTGATCGGCGTGACGCAGAACCTGTTCACGTTCAAGCTGCTCGTGTTCCGCACCAAGGGGAACTGGCTGAAGGAGTACCTGCGCAGCTACGTGGTGTACGCGGGTGGGTTCGTGCTGAACCTGGCGATCGTGGCCGTCATCATGGAGGTGTGGCGGCCGCGGCTCATCATCGCGCAGCTTCCCGCGATCGCGGTGGTCACCATCGTCAGCTACGTCGGCCACAAGTACTTCACCTATCGGACCACGGACCAGGTGCTCGCCGAGACGTACGAGGCGGACGGCGCGACCCTTCCGAAGGGCTAGTCGTTCGCCCTTCTCCCGGGTCGAGCGAGTCGCCGCAGCCCGAGTCCCGTCGCCACGCCGAGCGCCTCCAGCACGATGGCCCTTGAGATCTTCGACGTCCCCACGCGACGATCGACGTACGCGATGGGGACCTCGACGATCCTGGCCTTCTCCGCCGTCAGCATGGCGAGCAGCTCGATGAGGAACGAGTACCCGTCGGAGCGGATGCTGCCGAGCGGCAACCGGCCCAACACGTCGGCTCTGTAGCATCGGAAACCGCTCGTGCAGTCGTGCACCTTCGTCCCGACCATCGCGCGGGCGTAGCCGCTGCCGGCCTTGCTGATCGCGCTCCTCACGGGTCCCCAGTCCACCTCGAGGCTCCCGCCCTCCACATAGCGCGAGCCGATCGCGACATCCGCGGATGTCGCGATAGCGCTCAGCAGTGCAGGCAGGGAGTCCGGGTCGTGGGAGAGGTCCGCGTCCATCGTGCACACGACCTCGTAGCCCGCGGCGAGTGCCCACAGCATCCCCTCGGCGCACGCGCGGGCGTAGCCGCGCGGTCCCGCGCGGTGGATGACGCGGAATCGAGCGTCCAGGTCTGCCAGTCCGTCCGCTATGCGCCCCGTCCCATCGGGCGAACCATCATCCACGCACAGGACTTCGAGCGGCGGATCGAGCGCGAGCAGGCGGGCCGCGAGAACCGGAAGGTTCTCCGCCTCGTTATAGGTGGGGACTATGACGATCGTCGAGGGCATCGTGAGGTCGCCTTCATCTGAGTGGATGAGCACCCGCGCGCGACTGCCATGATATCGTTTCGACAGCGCGGCGACAGTCGCGCCGCGGCGAAGGAGGGGGTCCGTCCCAGGACATGGCCAAGCAGAGCAAGCATCCTGTGAGAGCCGGCTCGAGCGCCCGGGGGAAGTCCACCGACGTCAAACACCCCGGATGGCCCCATGGATCCGCCGACCCGCAGTGGCGCCGGCTCTTGTCGGGAGCGGCTCTCGGAGCGTTGGCGCTGCTGCTGGCGGGGGCACTGCCTATGCCGGGGGCGTGGGCAGTGCGCGCACTCGCGTGCGGTCTGGTGGTCGGCCTGTCCGTGCGCTCCATCCGCGAGATCCTCCCGGCCGCGGGCCTCTCCGCCGTTGCCGGCGTGCTCGCGATGGCCGTGTTCGCGCTGTCGCCCGGCGCCCGTAAACTCGTCGCTCCCCAAGTCCCGGACATGCTCGCCGTGGTGGTCGTCTGCGCCGTCGTGGCGGTCGTTGTCGGATGGGCGTGTTCCCGAGGGCGGCTCCGCGCGGTGGTGCTGGTCGCGCTCGTGGTCATCGTCGGTCTGCAGCTCTATCAGACGGGCATGGTGCCTGGGACGCCGCGCGACTTGACCGTCGCGACCAGGGCGCGGGTCAGCACGGAGCCACAGGCCGAGGTCTACCGTTTCGACGGCGACCTGTTCATCAAGATCGACTACCTCGTAGCACAGGGTGTTCCGTACTATCAGGCGTTCCTGCGCGCGTTCGATCAGGACGCGCGGCTGCAGGGGCAGCCCCCCGGCCTGCTCAACATCCGCCAGCGCTGGCTCTTCGAATTCTGGAACATCCTCCCCGGTCCCCCGGGACTTCGGGTGCTGTGGGGGTTCAACGTGCTCGCCGTGGCCACGATGCTGGCCGGGTACGGAGTGGCTCGCCGTTTCGTCGAGCCTGCCGCCGCCATCATCGCCCCCATCGCGATCGGCGGGTACCTGCTCATGCCGGCCCTCACGCTGTGGTTCCCTCTGTCGGAGTATTGGGCCGGGATGGTGGCCGTCTTCTTCCTGTACGCGATGGTCACCGAGCGCTGGACATGGGGAGCCGTCCTGGTGGTCGTCGCGTTCGCGTTCCGCGAGCTGATGTTGTTCCTCGTGCCGGTGTATGTCGTGTGGTGGCTGGTCAGCTCCAGGAGGCGCGAAGCGGTCGGTGGTCTCGCAGTGGCGATCCTGGGCCCCGTCGTCCTGCTCGGCCTTCACGCCCTGTGGTCCCCCGTCGGGGGACAGAGCGCGGAGGGCGTGTCGCGCTGGTTCCAGGGTGGTGCGCAGAGGCTGATAGACGCGCTCCAGTTCTCGGGAGACCTCGTCGGCGCGAGCGACCGGATATACCTGATCGTCCCGCTGCTCGCGCTGGCCGGCGCGTTCGCGACGCGTGCCGTGTGGACCAAGGCGCTCCTCTGCGCCGCGGTGGCCGTACCGGTCATCGCGCTGACGGTGTTCAGCGGTGGCGTGTGGGGCTACTACTGGGGCGCCATCGCGATGCCGATGTTGCTCGCGCTCGTGCCGCTGGTAGCGGGCGTCGTCGTGCCGTCATCCCGAGCGCTGCTCGACGGGCCCGCGGCGCCGAGGACAGGCAGACGGGCGTTCCAGATCCTGCCTCGCAAGGATCGGTCCGCGAGCGCGGCGTTCGAGGCGGCGGCCGCCGCGGAGTGGGAGACCGGCGCGGACATAGTGGTCGCTTCGCGTCTCGCCACCGTCGCACGCGCGGAGGGTTCGCCGGCCCCGAGGCTCGCGGGCTGGGTGGGGATCCGGGTGCTGTCGTCTCTGTGCCGCTGCGTGTGTCCGGTGCCGGGCCTTCGCGACATGGCGGCTCCGTTCGCACTGGTCGACACCGAGGTGCTCAAGTCGGCGCCGGCGGACGTGCGGAGCGGCCTGACCTCGGAGGGGCCGTCCTCCGCGGCGTTCCTCGTGTGGGCGCTCGAGCACGCCCGCGTGCGCGAGGTCGCTCTCGCGAGCTCGGTCGCCTCCAGCCCGCTGCCGTGGGGACTGCTGGGCGCGCTCCTCGCGGCTCGTGTGCGCGCCGTCTTCCGGCCGGGTGACTAGCGTGCCGCGGCCGCCGGGATTCGAGCGCCATGCCCCGTGGATCGAGGCGCTGACCTACGTCCTCGCCGCGGTCCTGCCTCTGGCCGCGATCGCCATGCTGATCCGCCCGTGGGCGAGCGGGCTGGCCATCCCGTTCTCCTACAACGTCGACGCTCTGTTCACAGGCCAGATCATCAAGGGCGTCCTGCACAACGGGTGGTGGCTCACTGATCCCGCTCTCGGCGCGCCGGGAGTCCACAACCTGTACGAGATGCCGGGGGCGGACACGCTCCTGTGGGCGACGATCCGGGTGCTCGGAGGGTTCACGGGGAACTGGGCGACGGTGACCAACATGTTCTACCTGCTCGGCTATCCGGCGGTCGGGCTCACCACCGTCTTCGCGCTGCGCAAGCTGGGGACGTCGCGGCTCGTCGCCCTGTGCGGAGCGGTCCTCTACGCGCTGATCCCGTATCACTGGATGCGCGGCGAGGGCCACCTGCTCCTCTCGGCGTATGCGGTCGTGCCGCTGCTGGCGCTGGTGGCGCTGCGGATGGACTCGGACCGCCCGCTGCTCCTGGCGGTGCGGGAGGCCGGGCGTCGTCCCGCGTGGGATCTGCGGTCCGCTCGCTCGCTGGCGACCCTGGCGGTCTGTGTCGTGGGCGCCGCCTGCGGCGTCTACTACGCGTTCTTCGGCGCCGCGTTCATCCTGCTCGCTTCGGTGCGCGGGGCTATCCGGCGGAGCGAGAAGAGGGTGGCGCTGGCAGGGGTCGCGCTGGCGCTCGCGATGGGTGTCGTGGCGGCCGCCCAAGCGGCACCGAACGTGGTCCTCGCGGCGAGTGAGGGGCCGAACGCGGCGGGACTGGTGCGCAATCCCGGGCAGGCCGAGGTCGACGGTCTCAAGGTCACGCAGCTCTTCCTGCCGATCGACGGGCATCGCATCCCCGCCTTCGCGGCCCTCAAGGCCACCTACCGCGAGGGGCTGCGCGCTCTGGGGCCCTCCTTGGACAACGAGGCGAACACGGCATCTCTCGGCCTGCTGGGAGCGCTCGGCTTCCTCGGCTCGATGCTGGTGTTCGTCTTCGGCCGGTCGAGACCGGCGGCGCTGCGCAGCGACGCGGACCCTTCAGGCGACGCGGACCCTTCGGGCGAAACGCCGCACCCCGGCGAGATCGTGCGTACCGCGGGGTTCCTCAGCCTGTGCGCCCTCCTGCTGGCGACCGTCGGCGGCTTCGGCGCGATGCTCGCGGTGCTGGTCCCCCAGATCAGGGCGTACAACCGCATCAGCATCTTCGTCGGCTTCTTCGCGGTCGTGGCCCTCGCGGCGCTGGCGGACCGGTCTTTGGAGAACCGCACGGGTTCGGCGCGGCTGCTCGTGATGGTCGGGCTCGTCGCCGTCACCACCGTGGGGGCTCTCGACCAGACGCCCGTGACCCTCGCCGTTCCGCCCGCGCAGGTGGCGGCCTATCGCGCGGACGCGGCTCTTGGGGCGACGGTGATGAAGGCGCTGCCCAAGGGCACCGCGGTGTTCCAACTGCCGTACATGCCGTACCCGGAGCCGGGCGGGCCCATCTTCGGCATGCAGGACTACGACCCGTTGCGCGGTTACCTGCACACCGACGGCCTGCGGTGGAGCTACGCGGCGATGAAGGGCCGCGCCGACGACGCGTGGCAGAAGGCCACCGCGATGCTCCCGCCGTCGGAGATGGTGCGCGCGGCGCGAGCCCGGGGCTTCAGCGCCGTGTGGGTCCAGACCGACGGCTACACCGACGGGGGAGCGGCGATCGAGGGCTCGCTCACGCGGCTGCTCGGGACCCCGGTCGTGACCAGCGCCGACGGGCGGTTCGTCGTCTGGCGCATATAGGTGCGTCCCGCCGCCGTCCGCGCGCCCACGAGCGCCTCGTAGTAGAATCTCGCCGTACCGCAGTCGGGCTATGTGACGCCCGATGCCCCCGAAACCGACCCCACGAGGAGCAGCCGTGCCTCGCTCCATCCCCGGACTGAAGGCCGTCGTTCTCGCGGGCGGGAGCGGGCAGCGGTTCTGGCCCCTGTCGCGCGAGCTGAACCCGAAGCAGCTGCTCTCGATGTTCGGAACGGAGTCGCTCATCGCCGCGGCCGTGCACAGGATCCTGCCGTTCACGGATGGCGGTTCCGCCATCACCGTCGTGACGAACGAGCGCCTTTTCGACGAGCTGCGCAACCATCTCACCGCGCAGCCGGACCCCGAGCTCCATCGCGTGCGCTACATCCAGGAACCTCTCGCGCGCAACACCGCCCCGGCGATCGCGCTGGCCGCAGCGACGCTCGCCGTCGATGACCCCGACGCCATCATGGTTGTCCTGCCATCGGACCACCTCTTGGAGGATGGCGGGTTGTGGGCGGACTGCATCGCGGCCGCGGCGGCCGTGGCTGCCGACGGCTGGCTGGTCACCATCGGTATCGAGCCCACGCGGCCCGAGACCGGCTACGGCTACATCCGCGCGGGGGAGCCCCTGCCGGGGTCGGCTGTGGGTCTCGCCGTCCCGCACGTCGCGGCCGAGTTCGTCGAGAAGCCCGACCACGCCCGCGCCGAGGAGTATGTCTCGGGCGGCGTGCATTTCTGGAACGCCGGGATCTTCGTGATGAAGGCGGCGCGCGTTCTCGAAGAGCTCGATTCCGCGGGCGGGGAGCTGGCGCACATCGCCGACGTCGTGAGAGGGATCGCGGCCCTCCCGCCCGCCGACCGCAACAGAGAGGACGCGCGTGTGGCCTTCGCCGGCATCGCGCCCGTCTCGGTCGACGTGGCCATCATGGAGCGCTCGGATCGGGTCGCCGTCATCCCCGCGCCGCTCAAGTGGAGCGACGTCGGATCCCTGCTCGCGCTCGAGGAGATGGCCGACCCGGACTCCGCGGGCAACGTCCGTTCCGGCCGCGGCGTCGACATCGGTAGCCGCGGCAGCATCGTGTACTCGACCGACCGGCTGGTGGCGACGCTCGGGGTCGAGGATCTCATCGTGGTCGACACGACGGACGCCACGCTCGTCCTGCCGAAGGAACGGGCGCAGGACGTCAGGCTTGTGGTCGACGCGCTGCGGGCGATGGGCGCTCCCGAGGTGACCCAGCCGAAGGTGAGCCTTCGGCCGTGGGGCAGTTGGACGAGCCTGCTCAAGGGCCTCGGCTACCAGATCAAGCTGCTCGAGATCAAGCCGGGGTCCAAGCCCAGCCTGCAGAGGCATGAGCACCGCAGCGAGCACTGGATCGTGGTCGCGGGCAAGGCGGTCGTGACCTGCGACGACCGGGTCACCGAGGTGCCGCTCAACGAGAGTGCCTTCATCCCACTGGGCGCCGTGCACCGCATCGAGAACCGCGGCGAGTCCCTCCTGCAGGTGATCGAGGTGCAGGTGGGGGACTACCTTGGCGAAGACGACATTATCCGGATAGAGGACGATTGGGACCGGGACAGCAGGTAGGATCGCCGTCTTCGAGGGGCGGTAGGGCGACCACGACAGGAGTGAGTGCGCGTGGAAGTGCAGGGCAAGAAGATCACCGTGACCGGTGCGGACGGGTTCATCGGCAGCCACCTCGTGGAGGCGCTCCTCTCGCGCGGCGCGGATGTGCGTGCGTTCGTCCACTACAACTCGTTCGGAACGTGGGGGTGGCTCGACACGATCCCTCGCGAGTCGCTGACGGCGGTCGAGGTCGTCATGGGTGACGTGCGGGACTCCGTCTTCGTACGGAAGAGCCTTGAAGGCGTCGATGCCGTGCTCCACTTGGCCGCTCTGATCGGCATCCCACATTCGTACAACGCCCCCGAGTCCTACATCGACACGAACGTGAAGGGCACGCTCAACGTCCTGCAGGCGGCTCGAGACCTCGGTCTCGAGCGGGTGTTGGTCACGTCGACGTCGGAGGTCTACGGAACGGCGAAGTACGTCCCGATCGACGAGACGCATCCCGTTCAGGGGCAGTCACCGTACTCCGCGTCGAAGATCTCCGCCGACAAGATGGCGGAGTCGTTCCATCGCTCCTTCGATCTCCCCGTCGTCACCGCGCGGCCCTTCAACACGTACGGGCCGCGGCAGTCGGCGAGGGCCGTGATACCGACGATCGTCACCCAGCTCCTCAACGACGCCGCGGAGATCCATCTCGGGTCGCTGCACCCGACGCGCGACCTCACCTACGTGGAGGACACCTGCGCCGGGCTCATCGCTCTGGCCGGATGCGATGCCGCGGTCGGCAGGGAGGTCAACATAGGATCGGGGAGCGAGATATCCGTCGGCGCGCTCGCCTCGATGCTGATAGAGATGGTCCGCCCCGGTACCGAGATCGTCGGCGCCGAGGAGCGGCTCCGGCCGGAGAAGAGCGAGGTCGAGAGGCTGCTCGCGGACAACTCGCTGATCGGCTCGCTGACCGGGTGGGCCCCCACGGTCGATCTGAGAGAGGGGCTGGAGCGGACGGTGGCGTGGTTCCGCGACCCCGCCAATCTCGCACGGTACAAGTGGGAGATCTTCAATGTCTGATCCGGTCCCAGCGCCCTTCCTGCCCTTGTCCGTCCCGAATGTCGGCGGCAATGAGGGCCGGTACGTGGAAGACTGCCTCAGCAGCGGTTGGTTGTCCGCCGCGGGGGAGTATGTCGGCCGGTTCGAGGCAGCCGTCTGCGAACTGACCGGGGCGCGCCATGCCGTCGCCTGCGCAAGCGGTACGGCTGCCCTGCACGTCGCGCTCCTGACCGCCGGCGTCGGCCCCGGGGACTCGGTCATCGTGCCGACGGTCACGTTCATCGCCTCCGCGAACGCCGTCCGCTACTGCGGCGCCGAGCCCGTCCTCATCGGCTGCGACGACCGTCTCGGCCTCGACCCAGATGCGCTCGAGGACTATCTCGAACGCGCTTGGGACGCGTCGTCACGGCGAGTCGTCGACACTGCGACGGGGCGCTTGGTGAAGGCCATGATGCCCGTGCACGTGTTCGGCGATCCGTGCGACATGGAGCGCCTGCTCGCGATCGCGCGACGCCACGAGCTGGCCGTGGTGGAGGACGCGACGGAGAGCATCGGATCGACGTACACCGTGGGCTCCCTGGCCGGGCGCGCGACCGGGACCCTAGGGCTCTCGGGTGCTCTCTCGTTCAACGGCAACAAGATCATCACGACGGGCGGCGGCGGCATGCTCGTCACGGACGACGACGACGTCGCTTGGAGGGCCCGCTATCTGTTCCACCAGGCCAAGGACGACCCGGTCAGGTACGTGCACGGCGCAGTCGGGTTCAACTACGCGATGAGCAACGTCACCGCCGCCATCGGCGTCGCCCAGATGGAGCAGCTGCAGGGGTTCATCGAGACGAAGCGCCGGAACCGCGCACGGTACTCGGAGGGTCTCGCGGGGGTCCCCGGTCTGACGTTCGTCGGGCCTCCCGGCGGCACCGACCCCAACTGCTGGTTCTATTCCGTGCTGGTAGAGCCGGCCGAGTTCGGGATGGATCGCGAGAGCCTCATGACCCGTCTCGCGGAGGCGGGGATCCAGACCCGTCCCTTGTGGCTGCCCATCCACATGCAGCCACCGTACGCAGGGTGCACTGTGGTCGGCCCCGAACGTGCGGTATGGTACTGGGAGCGGGTGCTGAACCTGCCGTGCAGCAGCAGTCTGCGACCCGATGACGTCGATCGCGTCGTCGGCGCGATCCGATCCTTGGCCAGGAGATGACACGTGCATCCAGACCTGTCGGCGATTCTCGTCTCCCCAGTCACGACGATAGTCGAGGCCCTGCGCGTCCTCGATGAGACCGCTGGGAAGATCCTCTTCGTGGCCGGCGACGACGGCCTGCTCCTGGGGGTGCTCACCGACGGCGACGTCCGCCGATACATCCTCGCGGGTAGGGGACTGGACGATCCCATCACCCAGGCGATGAACGTGGAGCCCGCTTGGGTCGAGCAGGGCGTCTCCGAGGAACGCCTGCGGGCGGAACTGCTCTCTCGGCAGGTCCACTGCATGCCGGTCCTCGACGGTGACCGCAAGGTCGTCGATGCCGCGTGGTGGGCCGACGTCTTCGGTGGACCGGTCGTCCCCCGTCGTCCAGCGGGCGTCCCGGTGGCGATCATGGCGGGCGGCCAGGGAACGCGGCTCGAGCCGTTCACGCGGATCCTGCCCAAACCCCTGATGCCCGTCGGCGACCAGCCCGTCCTGCAGTTGATCATGGACCGCTTCTACGAGCAGGGATGCACGAATTTCCTCGTATCGCTGAACTTCAAGGCGAGCCTCATCCGCGCCTACTTCAGCGACGAGTCTCTGCCGTACGAGATAACGTTCTTCGACGAGGACAGACCGCTCGGCACGGCCGGGAGCCTATCGCTCATGGCCTCCGCGCTCGACCAGACGTTCATCCTGGCCAACTGCGACACCATCGTCGACATCGAGTTCGCCGACGTCATCGACCATCATCGCGAAACCGAGAGCGTGATCACCATCGTCGCCTCGATGAAGCACCTCGTCTTGCCGTACGGGGTGTGTCAACTCGGAGATGGCGGAACGCTCGACGCTCTCCAGGAGAAGCCCCGCTTCGACCTGCTGGTGTCGACCGGGATCTATGTGATGGAACCCGAGGTACTCAAGGGCATCGGCACTGACGGTCCCACCGACGCCACGGACCTGATCAGGCGAGCCCTGGAGTCGGGGCGCCACGTCGGCGTCTACCCGATCCCCGAGCGCGCTTGGCTGGACGTGGGACAACTCGAGGAGCTTCAGAACGCGCTCGACCGTCTGGGGATCAGGTGAGCGGACCGAGGATCATCGCCGAGGCCGGCGTGAACCACAACGGATCGCTCGAGCGCGCCCTCCTGATGGTGGACGTGGCTGCGGAAGCCGGCGCTGACGCCGTGAAGTTCCAGACCTTCGATCCAGCCCTGCTGGTTGCGGAGAACGCGGGAAAAGCGGACTACCAGGCGCGAAGCACGGGCCCGGGAAGCCAGCTGGAGATGCTGGCGTCGCTGCGATTGGACGAGCAGGCGCACGCGAAGTTGATGGAGCGGTGCGAGCAGCGCGGCGTCCGATTCCTCTCGTCGGCGTTCGACGTGGAGAGCGTCGAGATGCTCGCGAGACTGGGTGTCCGCGAGTTCAAGGTCGCTTCGGGGGAGATCACTGATCTTCCCGTCCTGCGCGCGGTGGCGCGGCACGCGGACAGCGTGCTGCTCTCGACCGGGATGGCGACGCTCGACGAGATCGGCGCCGCGCTGGAAGCGCTCGAGGAGTCCGGCCTGGCGCGCGGGAACGTGGTCCTTCTGCATTGCACCACCGAGTACCCGGCGCCGATGGACGAGGTCGATCTGCGCGCCATGGCCGAGATGGAGTCCGCGTTCGGCCTGCGGGTCGGATACTCGGACCACACGCGAGGCATCGAGGTCTCGATCGCCGCCGTCGCTTTGGGGGCTGTGGTCATCGAGAAGCACTTCACGCTGGACAGGAGTCTCCCCGGTCCCGATCACGCCGCGAGCATAGAGCCCGCGGAGCTATCGGCGCTGGTCTCCGCGACGAGGAACGTGTCGCGGGCCCTGGGCGAGGGCCACAAGCGTCGGACACCCTCGGAGGAACGAAACGTCGGCGTGGTCCGGAAGAGCATCGTGGCGTCGCGCGAGATACAGGCCGGTGAAGTCCTCGCGGAGGCCAACATCACCACGAAGCGGCCCGGGCTCGGACTCAGCCCCATGCTGTGGGACTCCGTGCTGGGCACACCGGCTCGCCGCCGGTTCGCGCCGGACGAGATGATCGAACTGTGACCGTCCGGGCCGCAGTCGTGACCACGAGTCGGGCAGACTACGGTCTTCTGCATCCGCTCCTCGTGAAGCTCGACGGGGATCCGCGGTTCGAGTTGCGGCTCATCGTGACGGGCTCGCACCTCGCCGCGGAGCACAGCACCGTGGACGAGATCGAAGCCGATGCGCTGCCGATCTTCGCCCGGGTAGAGCTCCCCGCGGGCGGTGGCGATCGGCTCCAGATGGCTGGCCGAGCCGGCGCGGCGCTCACGCTGCTGGCTGACGCCATCGACCGCTCAGGGGCCGACGTCGTGGTTCTTCTGGGTGACAGGTTCGAGACGTTCGCCGCGGCCGGAGCCGCCGTCCTGCTCGACGTCCCGGTGGCACACATCCACGGCGGCGAGGTCACCGCGGGGGCGGTCGACGACCCGCTGCGACATGCGATCACGAAGATGGCGACGCTGCACTTCCCCGTGGCGGAAACCTACCGCAGACGCATCGTGCAGATGGGCGCGCCCGCGTGGACGGTGTTCAACGTCGGCGCGCTCGCGGTCGACAACGTCGCCGGCACTCCGCTCATGGGCCCGGACGAGTTCTTGAAGGAGTTCGGGGTCGCGTGCGACTCGGACACCCTCCTCGTCACGTTCCACCCCGTGACGCGCGGGGACTCGGCACACGAACTGGACGTGCTGATGCGCGCGCTGGATGAGCTCACGGAGTTCAAGGTGCTGTTCACCGCGCCGAACGACGACGCGGGCGGCGAAGCCGTCGCATCGAGTCTCGAGCGCTGGATCCAGGACCATCCAGGTCGAGCTGCCCTGGTTTCGTCGCTCGGTAGTCGCGGCTACCTGTCGGCCGCGCGCAACGCCGCGGCAGTCGTGGGCAACTCGTCGAGCGGGCTCCACGAGGTGCCCGTGCTGGGCGTGCCGAGCGTTGATGTCGGGACTCGGCAGGAAGGCCGCGAGCGGCCGCCGAGCGTCGTGCACGCGGGTGCCGACGCGACAGCCATCGTGGCTGCCGTTCGCCACGCGACCTCGCCCGAGCACCGGGCCTTCTCGAAGGTCGCGCTCAACCCGTACGGCGAAGGGCACACCGCGGAGCACATCGCCGACTTCCTGGCCGACGAAGACCTGCTGTTGCGCGCGAGGCGCGCGACTTTCGTCGACCTCCAATTCGAGGAGCCCGCCGGCGCCGCGCCGGCAGAGGGGAGTCATAGATGACCGCGTCCGAGTCCTACGACACGCTCTTCTCGTGCGCCGGCCGAGTCGCCGTCGTGACGGGGGCGGCCGGGCTGCTTGGCCGCGAGATCTGCGCGGGCCTGGCCGCGGCGGGAGCGGAGGTATGGGCTGCGGACGTGTCGGGACTCGAGGGGCTGGATCCCAGCGTGGTCCTCGATGTGAGTTCCGAGGAGTCCGTGGTCCGGGCGCTCGACCAGGTCGTGACGCGAGCCGGTCGGCTCGACATCCTCGTCAACTGCGCCTACCCGCGTACGGCCGATTGGGGCGCGCCGCTCGAGAGCGAGGAGTACGCGTCCTGGCTCGCCAATGTAGATAGTCATCTGGGCGGCTACTTCGCCACATCTCGTGCGGCCGCGCGCCTCATGAGCGCCTCCGGAGGCGGCTCGATCGTCAACCTGGCCTCGATCTACGGTGTCGTGGGCCCGAGCTACGAGGTGTACGAAGGCACGGACATGACGATGCCGAGCGCGTACGCGGCCATCAAGGGCGGCATCGTCAGCATCACGCGCCTGCTCGCCACGTACTTCGGCCCCGCGGGTGTGCGCTGCAACTGCGTCTCGCCGGGGGGAGTCGAGGACCGCCAGCCGGACTCGTTCAGGCAGAGGTACGAGGCGCTCACGCCCCTTGGGCGCATGGCCCAACCGCGGGACATCGTGGGTGCGGTCGTCTTCCTCGCCTGCGACGCCGGCGCCTACGTGACAGGCCACAACCTCATCGTCGACGGCGGCTGGTCGGCGCGATGAGGTCGCAGGTCCCGGAGCGCGTGACGGTCGCCGGAAGCGGTTCCATCGCTCAGCGGCACACCCGCAACCTCCTGGCACTCGGAGTCTCGGAAGTCCTGCTGTGGACGACCCGGGACGTCTCGACCGTGGACGCGTTCGAGGACCCGCGAGTCCACCCGATCGCCACCCTCCCCGCCGATCCTCCGGACGTGGCCGTCGTGGCGAACGACACCTCCAAGCACGTCGGCACGACCCGCGAACTCGTCGCGGCCGGTGCACACGTGCTGATCGAGAAGCCCGTGGCCCCGGCCCTCACGAGCGACCTGTCGCTCCTGCTCGCCGAGGTCCGCGAGGCCGGGCTCGTAGCGCGGGTCGCCTACAACCTGCGCTTCCTCCCGGTCTTGAGCCGGGTCGCCGACGTTCTCGCGGCGGGGACGCTCGGGACGCCGCTGTTCGCCCGGATCGAAGTCGGCCAGTGGCTCCCCGACTGGCGCCCGGACCGTCCGCTCGAGGACATGTACAGCGCCTCCTCGGATCGAGGCGGAGGCGTGGCGCTCGATCTCTCCCACGAGGTCGACTACATGCGCATGCTCTTCGGGCAGCCGATCGAGTGGTGCACGCGCACCGCGCACACGGGCGCCCTGCCCATCGCGGCACCGGACGTGTTCGACGCCGTCTACTCCTTCACGAACGGGTTCACCTGCACCGTGCACATGGACTACCTGGAGAAGAAGACGCGACGCAGGATCCGTATCGTGGGAACGACAGCGGTGCTCGAGTGCGACATCGCCGCTGGCACCTTTGCGCTGACGGGAGAGGGCGGCGGTCCGGACATCGCCGATCCCGTCCTGTTCGACACCGAAGCGACCTACGTGCGCGAGCTCGAGTCGTTCTTCGCCGAGACCGCCGGGGCCGCCACCTCGGGAGTCCGTCTTCCGACTCTCGACGAGGGGTGTGAGGTGCTCCGTCTTCTGTTCGATGGGCGAGCGGTCGAGGAGGTGGCGTCGGATGGGTGACGCGGCGGACAGGCGCTCGAATCCCCTCGCTGCGGACTTGGACAACGTTCTGGAGCGCGGCCGGGGCCTTTGGGACGACCTGCGCGGATGCCGTCTCTTCATCACGGGCGGCACGGGGTTCGTGGGTGGCTGGGTCCTCGAGAGTCTCGTGTGGGCAAACGACGCGCTGGACCTCGGGGTGGAGGCAGTCGTGCTCTCACGCGATCCCGCCCGGGCGGCAGCGCGAGCGCCGCACCTCGCGCGGGAGGGCGTCGTCACCCTGCTGGAGGGCGATATCCGGTCGTTCCGCTTCCCGGAAGGCCCCTTCACGCACGTGCTCCACATGGCCACGGAGACGAACACCGAGGCGTCCGCTCACAAGCCGTCGCTCGAGTTCGACACGGCGGTCGAGGGGACCCGCCGCGTTCTGGACTTCGCGACGTCCCGCGGCGTGAGGAGCGTCCTGTACACGAGCTCCGGAGCCGTCTACGGCAGGCAGCCGGCGGAGTGCGCCCGCGTTTCCGAGGACCTGCCCATGGCTCCGCCGCCTCAGGACGCCACGGCGGCCTACGCTCACGGCAAGCGGGCCGCGGAGTTCCTGTGCTGCGCCGCCCACCAGGAGAGTGGACTCGAGACGAAGATCGCGCGTCTGTTCGCCTTCGTGGGGCCGCACCTGCCGATGGACGCCGGGTATGCGGTCGGCAACTTCATTCGGGACGCGATGGCCGGCGAGACGATCCGGATCACGGGCGACGGGACGCCGATGCGCTCCTACCTGTACGCTGCCGATCTCGCGTGGTGGCTCTGGACGGTGCTCCTGCGTGGCGCGCCGGCTCGCCCCTACAACGTCGGCTCCGACAAGGAGGTCAGCATCCTCGATCTGGCTGAGACCGTGGGCCGCGTCATCGACCCCGCATTGCGGGTGGACGTCGCACAGAGGCCTACATCGGGAGTCCTGCCTCAGCGATACGTCCCTGACACGTCGCGGGCCGCCGAGGAGTTGGGGCTGGCCGCGGCGGTCACGCTCGAGGACGGCATCCGTCGGACCGCCGCATGGCGTACCATGACTGCCTCGGCCGAGAGGAAGCCACCGGAATGATCGTTGCGGACTACGTCATCGAGAACCTCGCATCCCGCGGAGTGCGGGACGTCTTCACGGTGTCGGGCGGCGGCATCATGTTCCTGCTGGACGCGCTGGGGCGTCACCCAGACGTCAAGTACTGGTGCAATGCTCACGAGCAGGCCTGCGCGATCGCCGCCGAGGCGTACGCCCGAGTCACGGGCGGCATAGGTGTGTGTCTCGTCACCAGCGGTCCTGGAAGCACGAACGCGCTGTCGGCGGTAGCCGGCGCCTGGGTGGATTCCGTCCCGATGCTCGTCATCTCGGGTCAGGTCCGCACCGACCTGATCGCGGACTACTCGAAGCATCGCCAGACCGGTCACCAGGAGATCGACATCGTCAGCATGGGGCAGCCCGTGACGAAGTACGCGAAGACCGTGATGCGTTCCGAGGACGTCCCCGCCGAGCTGGCGCACGCGATCCGCGTCGCCACGGCAGGGCGACCGGGCCCCGTCTGGCTGAACATCCCCCTGGACGTGCAGGCCGGCGACATCGACGAAGCGCTCGCCGCCGCGGCAGCCGACGCGCCCGCGCAGGAGCCCGATCCGGCGCTGGATCGCCCGGAAGGGATCGCCGAGGTAGCCGACCTCCTCCGGCATGCGAGACGGCCGGTGATCGTCTGCGGTGACGGCATCCATCTCGGGCATGCGGAAGCGGCGTTCACGGCGTTCGTCGAGCACGTCGGCTGTCCTGTCGTGGCCACGATGGGCGGGATGGACCTACTTCCCGAGGAGCACCCCCTCTACCTGGGCAGATTCGGTCCCACAGGCCAGCGTAGAGCGAACTTCACCCTGCAGAACGCGGACCTCCTGCTGTGCCTCGGCGCGAGCATGGCGGTCACCGCGGTCGGCTTCGATACCAGCGGCTTCGCCCCGAAGGCGAAGCGGGTCATGGTCAACATCGAACTCGAGGAGATGCGCAAGCCGCACTTCGTGGCGGACCATGCGGTTCTGGCCGACGTCAAGTGGTTCATGGAGCGGTTCGTCGAGGACGTCCCACGGAGAAGCTTCGCGTTCGACGAGCGCTGGCTCGATGCCGTCACCCGGTGGAAACGCGACTACCCGATCGTGACGAGCGACTACTTCGAAGACGCGGACCACGTGAACAGCTACGTCCTGGCCGCAGAACTCTCGAGGGCGATGGGACCCGGAGAAGTGGTGTTGACCGGCAACGGCTCGGACGCGGTTTCCATCCACCATTCGTTCGCGGTGAAGCCCGGCCAAAGGGTCATCACGAACTACGGCTTCGGCGCGATGGGGTGGGACCTGCCGGCGGCGGTCGGGGCGTGCATCGCGCGGGACGGGGCGCGCACCGTAGTGGTCACCGGCGACGGCAGCGTGCAACTCAACATCCAGGAGCTCCTGACGATCGGCCACAACCGACTCAACGTGAAGATCTTCGTGCTCAACAACGGTGGCTACGAGACGATCCGAGCGACGCAGACGGCGTTCTTCGGGGGACGGTTCGTGGGGTGTCACCCAGGATCGGGCGTCAGCAACCCGCGGTTCGACTCACTCGCGGCGGCGTACGGTCTCGGGTATCGGCTGTTCAAGACGAATGCGGACCTGGACGAAGGGTTGGCAGCCGTCATGGAGGACGACGCCCCGTGGCTCTGCGAGGTGAACGTCTCATTCTCGCAGGAGAAGCGCCCGAAGATCGTGTCGCGGCGCCGCGAGGACGGGACGTTCGAGTCGCCCTCGCTAGACGACCAGTATCCCTACCTGCCGCAGGAGGAGAGGGACGCGATCATGGGCCTCTTCTCCGACGACGAGCCTCGAGCGTAGGGCCACTGGACCCCCCATGCCGGAAGCGACCGCTGCGCCGAGGAATGTCACTCTGGACGGTCTGAAGTACGTCGCAGCCGCCGCGATCGTGCTTCACCACGTCTCGGCGGGCGCGGGTGGCCGTCTGGGCGCATTCATGACTGCTGCACCCTTGTGGGCGCTGTTCTTCTTCATCGCGGCCTCGGGCTACCTGCATGGTGGCGTGGGGGACCGCGGACCAGCGTGGCTCCGCAAGCGGCTCGTGAGGCTCGGCGTTCCCTATGCCACATGGACCGTCGTGTATCTCGTTTGGGGGCAGCGCAACCTGCTCATCGGCGGTCCCCCGTTCCTGCCCAACGCATTCCGGGTGGTGTTCTTCGCCGGAGCGAACGAGATCCTGTGGGTGCTGCCGCTGCTGCTGTACTGCGCGGTGGCCGCGGAGCTGCTCGTGCACAACAGCATTCAGCGGAGAATCACGATCGGGGCCTGTATCCTGCTGACGCTCGCGCTGTACCAGTTCGCACCGCTCAGGGAGATCTACACCGGTCCGGTACAGCACTTCATCCTCGCGCCGCGGTGGTTCGCAGTGTACCTGGGCGGGATGGAGCTGCGCGCGTTGGGCGAGATGCGGCCCCCGGGCCTGTTGGCGCGCGCGGCGTTCCCCGTGTCGGTGCTCGCCGCTGGGACGGTGGGCGTTCTCTACGGCGACCTGACGAGACCGCTGTCGATCACAGTGCAGACCGTCCTCTGGTCGATCGGCGCGTTCGTCCTGCTGTGGGGTGCCGCATCGGGAGTCACTTGGCTCGGCGTGGGTCGGTTGGCTTGGGGAAGCGACTACCTGATCGGCGTGTATGTCTCGCACGTCCTGTGGCTCCAGCTCTTCCTGGCCCTCGTTCCGAGGGCCGGCGGACTTCCCGGCTCTGTCTGGATCGCGGCCGGGTGGGCGTTCACGCTGGCGGGGGCGACACTGACCACGCTCGCGCTGAAGTCCAACAAGGTGACGCGACCGATCGTCGTCTAGGTTCCCTCGGAGGCCTCTTGCCGCGCGACGAATCGATTGATGCTCTCAGAGGTCTGGCGGTCGCGCTCGTGGTCGCAGGTCACGCCATTCTCAGCGGTGGCGCCGTGTTCCAGGATGGTCCGGGGCTGGTACAGGCAGGCGCTGTCATCTGGGTTCCGATGGCGACAGCGACGAACCCGGTATTGAGCTTCGTCTACTCCTTCCACATGCCGTTCTTCGCGTTCGTCGCAGGGCTCGTGCTGCGGCCGCTAGGCCGCCCCCCCGGCGAGCAGATCCTGCGGCGAGCCCGAGGCCTGCTGGTGCCCTACTGGGTCTGGTTCGCGCTTCTCTACCCGGTCGCGCTCTGGGTCCAGCCCGCGTGGTCGGGAGGTCTCCGCGATGCGATCGTCTATGCGGCGGTCGGCCAGAGCGTCCTGTGGTGGGTCCTGTGGTATCTGTACGCGCTGTTCATCTGCCTGGCGATCGTGCTATGCATCGCGCGGGTCCCCGGGTCACGCTGGATACTGGCGGCGTCCGCGCTGGCGGCGGTAGCGTTCTCGCCTGGAGGCCTTGCCGAGGTCCCCTCCACGTGGCTCTACCTGCCGAGCCTTCTGTGGATCTATCCGTTCCTCGTGCTCGGCTACCTGATCAGCTCCTGGAAGCCACGGGTCTTGAAGCACCGTCGACTCATCGCATCGGCGGGCATGGTGGCGTTCGTGCCGCTGCTCTACTTGCGGCATCCGCTCTACGTGCGTCCACTCCAACCGATCGGGCCACTTCTGGCCGCTCTGTACGGCGCCGGATTTCGCGGAGCCCACACCCTGTCACAGTGGGCGGGGATCCTGCTCCCGTACCTCTGCGCGTCCGCGGCGATCCTCGGGTTGTACGGGCTCTACGTGGGCCGAGGAGGCAAGGCCGTGAGGGTCCAGGCCTGGGTCGGCCGCAGGAGCCTGGGCGTCTACGCGACACACTTCCCGGTGCAGTGGCTGCTCGTGAGCGCCGGCGTCAGGGACGCCATCGTCCTTTTCGTGGTGTCGCTGGGCGTTGCGGCCGCGCTGACCGCACTCCTTGAGCGCGTACCGGTGCTCAGGTCTGTCCTGCTGGGTCAGTGGGACGTCCGTCCGCGCGAACACGCAGGCGGCTCGTCGGAAGGGTCTGAGGTCCCGGAAGGCGGAGAAGACCCGTCCGTCCAGCGAGCGTGCGACAGTCCGGATCTCGACTGACGGGGGCACCCGCGCCCCCGACCGGGGTGCGGGCTCTCGGGGTACTGCCGACAAGGGCCGTCACAGGCCGGAAGGCCCCTTCCGAGCGACGACGAGGATGGAGACGCCCCATGGGAGCTGCATGCGCCTGAGCAGCGGGCGCTCCATCTCGAAGATGGCGTGCAGCGCGGCGTTGATCGCGGTGAGGGGGGCCTTCTCTGTCGCTGCATGCCGCCCCGTGACCCTCTCCGCCGCCCGCTGGACCACCCCCAACGGGAAGAGCAGCGTGTTGAAGTACGTGGAGAACTCGATCTCGAGGTCCGCGTCCGACATGAGACGCTCGACCTCGCTGCGCACGTAGCGTCGCCGATGGTGGTTCAGCTCGTCGTGCGGTCCCCACATCCACATGTATGCCGGCACCGTGACGAGCGCGATCCCGCCCGGCCGAAGGGAGCGCGCCAGCTCCCGCGCCGCGGCTTCGTCGTGCTCGATGTGCTCGATCACGTCAAGGGCGATGACGGCGTCCTGGGAGGTGGAGGCCACCGGCATGGGTGTCGCGGTGCCCTCGAGCACGTCCAGACCGCGGTCCAGGCAGCGAGCGCGTGCCGCAGGGTCCGGCTCGATCCCCCGACAGCGTGCGCGCGGCAACTCCGCGCTGAAGTAGGCGAGCGTCCCCCCGGTGCCGCATCCGACGTCCAGCAAGTCGATGTCGTCACGGGGCAGGGATCGGCGCAGCTGGTCGACGACGATCTCGCGCCTGGCTCTGAACCACCAGTGGTTGTCTTCCGTGTCGCCGAACGAGGCGAGGTAGGCCGGATCCATCCCGTTCCGTTCGTCAGGGACAGCCGTCGTCGCAGACCGGCGGTGGGACATCGGCGGGGCCGCTTCTCCCGCGCTTGCTTCACTATAGGCGCGCGGGGGCGCGCGCGTCGAGGCGGGCGGGCCTCCGCCGCAGGCCCGGTCCACTCAGCCGGTCGTGCTATCGTGGTCGCGGTGTTAGGGGTGCCAGGTGGCCGGCACGTCAGGAGCCTGCGGAGGAGAGAGACTGATCGATGGCGCATGCGGAGAGCCAGCGGCTGCTGTCGGTCGTCGTACCGGTCTACGGCAGCGAGAGCATCCTGCCGCACACGTACGCGAGCCTCACCGAGGTGCTCTCGAGCCTGGAGCGGCTCGACTACGAGATCGTCTTCGTGAACGATGCGAGCCCCGACGGCGCGATGTCCGTCCTGAGGGAGCTGGCGCAGCGAGACGAACGGGTCAAGGTCATCTCGCTGTCCCGCAACTTCGGCCATCAGGTCGCCATCTCCGCGGGGATCGATGCGGCTCGTGGCGACGCTGTGGTGACGATCGACGATGACCTCCAGGACCCGCCCGAGGTCATCGCCGGAATGGTCGCCAAGTGGCGCGAGGGCTACAGCGTCGTCTACGGGAAGCGCACGGAGCGCAAGGGGGAGGGTCCCCTCAAGCGGGCCGCCGCCGCCTCGTTCTACCGCGCACTGTCATGGCTGAGCGAGACGCCCCTGCCGCTCGACACCGGCGACTTCCGCCTTCTCGATCGCGCGGCCGCAGAAGCCCTCGAAGCATGCGCGAGGAGAGCCGCTATGTCCGCGGCATGGTTGCATGGGTCGGGTTCGAGCAGTTCGCGCTTCCGTACGCCAGGGATCCTCGGCACTCCGGCAAGGGCAACTACTCGCTGCAGAAGCTGTTCCGCCTCGCCTACGACGGGATTCTGAGCTTCTCCAGCAAGCCGCTACTCATCGCCGGGCGTCTCGGCGCCGTCGTCACGCTCTTCGGATTCCTGTTCGGGCTGTATCTCCTCGTGGACAAGGCCATGCACCCGGAGACGCTGATCCAGGGATGGACGTCCACGGTGGTCATCGTCCTGTTCCTCGGCGGCGTGCAGCTGATGTCGATCGGGCTCCTCGGCTCGTACATGGCCCGCATCTTCTACGAGACGAAGCATCGTCCTCTGTATCTGGTCGCCGAGACGCACAACATGGCGACGGACTTCGATCCCATCGGCCGCTAGCGGGGTGCACGAGGAAGTGAGCGAACTCGCCGCCGGACTGGCCGGATCCCGCTCGATCGTCTTCGGCGGCTGCGGCTTCATGGGGTCCCACGTGGTGGCGTACCTCGCTCGCGAGGGAGCCGACGTGGTCGCGTTCGACGCCGCGGCATGCGAGCTGCCCGGCGAAGTCGTCGGCGTGCGAGGCGACATCACCGACGTCGAAGCGGTCCGATCGGTCGTGACCGGCGCGCAGCACATCTTCTGTTTCGCGGGCGGTCTAGGGGCGACTCGGTCGCTCTGCGATCCCCTCGGCGACCTGAAAACGAGCGCGCGCGCTCAGCTCCTGCTTCTCGAGGCCGTGCGGGAGCTGGCGCCCGCCGCGTCTGTCGTGTTCGCGGGATCGCGTCTCGAGTACGGTGCGCCCGAGTACCTTCCGGTCGACGAAAAGCATCGGCTGCACCCGACGAGCCCGTATGCCAGCCACAAGGCGCTCTGCTCCCTGTACTACGAGATGTACGCGCACACCCACGGCATGCGGACTGTGGTCCTGCGTCTGCCGAACCCCTACGGGCCACATGCTGCGGGTGATCCGGCCCGTGCCGGCTACGGGATACTGAACCTGTTCGTCGATCTCGCGCGGCGGGGTGAGCCCATCCGGCTCTACGGGGACGGCATGCAGCTACGCGATTTCGTGCACGTCGACGACGTCGTGCGCGCCGCAGCGGCGGCCTCGCTGTGCCCGGACGCCGCGGGGCGCGCGTTCAACATCGGCTCCGGTACGTGTACCTCGCTGAGGGCGGCGGCGGATCTTGTCGTCGAACTGCGCGGCTCTGGGACGGTCCTCACGGGGGAGCCGTGGCCACCGGACGCCGCTTCGGTCGAGACGGGGGATTGCTGGCTGTGGCGGGCGAGGTCCTCGGCTGGAGCCCCCAGGTCTCGCTGCACGAAGGTCTCGCCACCCTGCTCGAGCACTGAAGAGGCCAAGGCGGGGCAGACGCGCGTCGCTCAGTCTCCTCGCACGAAGACGTCGTACCTCGCCCGATGGGCGACGAGCGTGTAGTGGTGGCGCTCTGTGAAGTCCCACATCGGATCCCCGGCTTTGTACCATCCGAGAAGGTTCGTCCTGAACACGACGTCAGGAAGTGCATCTTCTCGGGCGTAGTAGTCCTCAAGGAGCTGTCCGAAGGCCCGCTTTCCATCCTCACTGATGGCCGGGTGCCAACCGACCCAGACCATGGGCGACGCCACGGGGGACTTGCCCATCAAGATCCCCGCCGGGAAGTCGTAGTAGTAGAGAACGGTCTCGCCGGACCCAACGTACTGACGAGTGTCGCGGTACGCAGAGTCGACCAGATCGACCTGTTCGGGTGAGCCCATCACGTGTGCCCACGGGCCAGTCTCAGGCGAGCGATGCATCTGCAGCGGGAGCACTTGGTCGAACGAGGGGTACGAGTCCAGGTAGCTGGTCGCAACGAACATCCCGACTACTAGGGCAGCAGCGAGCGCCAGTGCGGTCGACACGTACGCGGTGTCTCGCGCTTCACGGGGTGCCGCAGCCAGAAGAACGAGCGGTACCGCGATCAGCAGGAGCGGCGACATCCCGAAGCCCGCGTTCATAGCTCCATTCGTGCTCGTATATGCGGTCGCGATGCCGCCGACGACCGACGTGGGCACAAGCACCTTGACCGCCCTGAGGAGGGGTTCGCCAGGGCGCAGCCGCAGAAGCACGAACAAGGACAAGGACCCGAACAGAGGTATCCATAGGAGCACGGCGGTCGTCGGCGAAGACAGGAGTGGAACCAGCGCCACGATGGGCAGAGCCAGCAGCAGCAGTCGCGCTCTGGGGATCCGGTTCCAAAGTGCCAGTGTCGCTGCCAGGATCGATCCCCCGGCCAACAAGCTGCGGCGGCCGACGCCCCAGGCCGTCTCCGCGATGCTCCTAAGCTTGGCGACGCCTCCGCCGAACGGGCCCAGCCTGGAGACACTCAGGTCGGCGAGAAGCTTTTCTGAGCCAACCAGCGCAAATAGAAGGACGGCGGCGATCGCGACCACAGCTACCCAACCAAGAGCGTATGCGCGAAGGTGACGTGATCTTAGCCCCCAGATCCATGCAAGGAGCCCAGTGGAAACCAAGGCCGCCGCGGCAAGAGGGGGATACGCGAGTATCGCCAGCCCATGGAGCAGGCCGGCTATGAGTACGGTCCTGAATGAAGGGGTCTTCGCGATGAGGCCGAGACCCAGCAGGCAGCATCCGGCGGTCAGCAGGCCCGAACCCGCCGTGTTGTAGCTGATGCCGGGGATCGTGAACGGGATCGCGACCACGTAGACCGCTGCACAGGCGAGCGCGAGCCCGGGTTCCACCACCTTCGACTGAAGACGAAAGGCGAGAAGTGCCACGCCGCTCATGAAGGCAAGCCACATGAACCGCATGAAGAGGACGATCGAGTCGGTGGAGCCGGTCAGCTGCACCCAGAGCCAGACGAGGGGGTATGTCAGTATCCCGAAGAACTGGTTGGCGTTGACTTCGTCGATGTACGGCCGACTGCCGAGCACGAATCGATAAGGAATGGCAACGTACCAAGCCTCGTCGTACCAGGAGATGCCGTACCTCAGTCGCCAGGCGGTGGCTGCCACCGCGAGAACCACGGCGCCCAGCGTGATGACAGCGGCCGGTTTGGGCATCCCGAGCCACTGCGCTCGCGGCCGAGGTTCGATATCTGAGCCGTAGGCGATGGATTAGCTCCGCTTCTGACTGTTGCGTAGACGACGCAGTCGATCGTGTGGGACCGGTTGGAGCATAGTCCCCCCTCAAGGCTGGGTACAAGCCGCAGGCTAGTCACCTTGGCACGCCCAGCGCACCTATCCGGATGGCGTCGCTCCAGCCGCAAGTACTTCACTTTCCGCTCGAGCGAGGAGAAGGCGGCCGACATCCTGGAGGTCGACGAGCCGGAAACGGCCGGGCCGGCCTAACGTTCGCCCCCCTCGTGCTCGTAGTAGAATCGCGCTGTGCGCCGGACGGGTCCGCGCGCCGAGCGGTCCCGGCGAGAAGCACCAAGGAGCGCATCATGGGATTCTGGGACCACAAACGAGTGTGCGTCACGGGTGGCGCCGGGTTTCTCGGCGGCTTCCTCGTGGCCGAGTTGGAGCGCCGCGGCGCCCGCCATGTCTTCGTGCCCGAGTTCCCCGAGTACGACCTCACGAAGCGCGACGACATCCTGCGGATGCTGGCCGCGGCCCGGCCCGACGTGGTCATCCACCTCGCGGCGATCGTCGGCGGCATCGGCGCGAACATGGTGAACCCCGGCCGCTACTTCTACGACAACGCGATCATGGGCATCCAGCTCATCGAAGAGGCGCGGCTTGCTGGGGTGGGCAAGTTCGTCGCCCTCGGCACGATCTGCGCGTATCCGAAGTTCGCGCCTATCCCGTTTTGCGAGGAGGACCTCTGGAACGGCTATCCGGAGGAGACGAACGCGCCGTACGGCCTGGCCAAGAAGATGATGCTCGTGCAGTGCCAGGCGTACCGCCAGGAGTACGGCTTCGACGGCATCTTCCTTCTGCCGGTCAATCTGTACGGCCCGCGCGACAACTTCGACCTGGCGACGGGCCATGTCATACCGGCGATGATCCGCAAGATGATCACCGCGCGTGACGCGGGGGAAACAGTGACACTATGGGGAGACGGCTCCCCGACGCGGGAGTTCCTCTACGTCGAGGACTGCGCGCGCGCGATCGCGCTGGCCGCGGAGCGCTACGACGGGGCCGAGCCCGTGAACCTCGGCGCCGGGTGGGAGATCTCGATCAAGGATCTCGCCGAGACGATCGCCGAACACGTCGGCTACGAGGGCGGGATCGTCTGGGACACGACGAAGCCGAACGGCCAGCCCCGGCGCAAGCTCGACGTCAGCCGGGCGAAGGAGCATTTCGGCTTCGAGGCGCAGGTGCCGTTCGACGAGGGAGTCCGGCGCACGGTCGAATGGTGGGAAGCGAACCGCGAGGGCTACAATGGTCGGCGCGATGGCCGCGGCACGTCGGAGGGGAGAGTCTCTTGACCTGTATCAGCGTCGTCATTCCCACGGCGGCAAGACCCGAGCTGCTCGAGGTGACGCTCCGCTCCGTCGCTCGCCAGACGGCCGTGTCCGAGATCGCCGAGGTCATTGTTGCAGAGAACCTCGGAGACCTGCGTTCCGCCGCTGTGTGCGACAAGTTCCCCGGCTTGCCCATCGAGTACATCGTGCGCGAGCCGGACTGGGGTGGAGAGAACTGCAGTGAGCTTATGCTGGCCGCTCGCTCGGAGTACGTCGCCTTCGTGTGTGACGACGACGTGTGGTTTCCCGGCCACCTCGAGAACGCCCTGAACGCTCTCCGCGACGATCCGGAAGCCGTCGCCCACTTCTCCGCCTTCGTCGGGGCCAAGTCCGAACTGGACGCGGGCGGGTACTTCTGGGGCGCGCCATTGCTGTGGCTTGCCGCGGGGCGACCTCCTGCGTTGAGCACGTATCGCTTCTCTCGGCCGCAAGTCCTCGCGCTGGCATGGATGTTCACTCCGTTCCAGTGGAGCACCCTGGTGGCGCGCGCGACCGCAATTCGCATCGCTGCACCGGCGCTCACAGAGTCACCGCGCGGCTTCTACGCGGATCGCATGTTGAGTGTCGCGTTCGCGCGCTTGGGTGCCGTCCTCTTCGATCCGGCGATCGACATTCTGTACCGCTCCCACGCTGGCAACTGGCAGAACAGTCAGGACCCCGCGTTCCTACAGTCGCTCTTGTCCGAGGCCCGCGACTTGATCCAAGACGAGGCAGCCGGCGCGGGCGTCGATGTCGCCGCGCTCTGGAGGGAATACCTGCGCGACACCCCCGACGAACTCCAGTCTGAAGTGAAGCGGTGGTTCACCAGCCAGCTCTCCGGTCAGGCGTTGGCGGAACTCGGGATCGCCCCGTTCTTGCCGAGTGACCCACCCGTACCCTCGCTCGCCCGACGAGCGGTCGGCAGATTGCGCCGAGCTGGAGGCGCACTGCTCGGCAAGTAGTGCCCGCATGTTCCGCTAGCACGGCAAAGGAGATCATGGAACTCCTCTACCTCATCAGGCGCATATGGGCGGAGCAGCCCAGACGCTTCACAGCTTCGGTCATGGCGCTCGCGTTCGCGGGCGTCCTGGAGGGTTTCGCTCTGGCGGCGGTCGTCCCAATGCTTCAGCTCGTGCAGGCCGGCGGACGTGCCGTGCTGCCCGCGGGCAGGGTCGGGATCCTGATCGGCACGGCCCTTCACGTCGTGCGTCTGCCGTTCGATCTTGCGACGGTCCTGGCGTTCATCCTGGCCCTGCTGCTGACCAGCCAGGTCATCGTGCTCGGACAGCAGAA
Source organism: Coriobacteriia bacterium (assembly GCA_025361335.1). Taxonomy (GTDB): domain Bacteria; phylum Actinomycetota; class Coriobacteriia; order Anaerosomatales; family PALSA-660; genus JANYAK01. Next base: position 53,084 of record JANYAK010000022.1, on the reverse strand, counting down.
GCTGACGGCGGGCTCGGTGGCGCGCTTCGAGGCGCGGCTTCGCATGAGACTGTATGCGGCGATCACCGAGGCGGACTGGCCCTTCTTCGTATCGCAGAAAGCGACCGACCTGACGGCCGCACTGATGCAGGAGAGCGGGCGGGCGAGCGGCGCATACGCGACGCTGGTCCAGATGCTGGGCACCGTGATCATGGTGCTGGTCTATCTCGCCCTCGCTGTGGCTCTGTCATGGCAGATGACGCTCATCATCGGGGTCACCGGCGCGCTGATCCTGGTGATCCTGCGGAGCCGCGTGTCGCGCGGCAGCAGGTACGGCCAGGCGATCACCGCACTCGCCATGGAGATGTGGGGCGAGGCGGGCGAGCACATCGCGGCGGCCAAGACCGTCAAGGCGTACTCCGTCGAACAGGACACGATACGCCGCTACGACGTGATGGCCGAGGAACTCACCCACCTCCAGTACAAGATCGCGATGAACCAGGGCTGGCTGAAGTTCTTCTACGAAGCGATCAGCGTCATCGCGGTCTTCTCCGGCGTCTACTTCGCCGTGACGTTCTTCGGGATGTCGATCCCGGCACTGATGGTGTTCCTCCTCGTGTTCTACCGCGTCTCACCCAGGATCTCGGCCGTCCAGTCCATGCAGACGCAGACGCTGTCCCTCATCCCCGGCCTGAGGTCGGTGGACCGCACCATCGCGGCGGCCGTCGCCGCTCAAGAGGTCACCGGTGCCGACGTCCCTGCTGCGTTCAGTGATCTCATGAGGTTCGAAGGGGTGTCGTTCGACTACCATGCGGACGCGCCGGTGCTCCACGAGGTCAGCATCGACATCCCGAAGGGCAAGACAGTGGCCATCGTGGGGCCGTCCGGCTCCGGCAAGACGACGATCGTCGATCTGTTGCTGGGTCTCGTGCGCCCCACGCAGGGGCGCATCCGTATCGACGCGACGACGCTGGACACACTCGACCTCACCGCGTGGCGCAGGCGGATCGGCTACGTGGCACAGGACAGCTCGTTCTTCCACGACACGGTCCGTCAGAACATCCGGTTCGGCTGCCTCGATGCGACCGACGCGGACGTCGAAGAGGCAGCCACGCTGGCGTTCGCGGACCGGTTCATCGCCAAGCTGCCCCAAGGTTACGACACCGTGATCGGCGACCGGGGCGTGCGACTGTCGGGAGGCCAGCGGCAGCGGCTCGCGCTGGCCAGGGCGATCGTGCGCCGCCCGGACATCCTGGTCCTGGACGAGGCGACGAGTGCCCTTGACGCCGAGTCGGAGGAGAAGGTCCAGCGCGCCGTCGACCAGTTGGCGAACAAGATGACCATCGTGATTGTGACGCACCGCTTCGCGACCGTGCGCAACGCCGACGTCATCTACTTCCTCGAGAAGGGGCGCGTCGTCGAGTCGGGCTCGTGGGACGCCCTGCTCGCCAACTGTGGCCGCTTCTTCGAGATGCAGGCCATGCAGAGCTTGGCTTAGCAGGGATGGCCGTGACCCCGGGCTCGACTCCCATGGACAAGATCTGCCGAGCGTGGGAGCAGGGGGGCCTTTCCCGGGTCGCGGGGATGGCCTGGGCTCGCGCATGGCACCCCGTGGTCCGGCGATGGTCCGAGAGCTGGGTCACCCGCCGGAACGGTGTGATCGCGCTGCAGCGTCGCTTGATGCGAAGGCCGGTCGTTCACGCGATCGGCGACAGCCACACCCACGTGCTGCGAGGCATCAGTCCCTTCGTCGTCACCTGGCTGGGAAGCGCGACCGCATTCAATCTGGGGAAGCCCGGTAGCTCGACCGGGTCGAGCGGCAAGCTGGAGGCGGCTCTGCGCGCGGTCGACAAGTCCCGCGACGTCGTCTTGCTGGTCCTCGGCGAGATCGACACCCGGATCCACGTGTACCTCCAGTATGTCCGACGGGGAGGAGCGTGCTCCTTCGAGCAGATCATCGATGAGATCATCGAGCGGTACGGGGCGGTCATTCTGCGGCTCGCGAGTCAGGGCTACAAGGTGGTCGTTCAGAGTGTTCCGGCGGTCCCCCGTCAAGGCAACATCTACGATGTCGAGCACTACGCCGACGACGCGAAGCGCGCGGTCATCGTGCGGGTATTCAACGAAGCGCTGTCCAGGTGGTGCCGGGACCACGGGGTCGACTACCTTGACCTGTATAGTGTGGTGAGCGACGAGCGGGGCTTCATCCTGGATGGACTGACGGATGACGGGACCCACCTGAACGCCGCAGCGCTGCCGCTCTACGCGGGGTGGGTGCGAAGCATCGAGGGCGTTGCCCGGAAGAGCTGACTCGAAGGAATGGCGTCCGTGTCATGAAGACTTGCCTCATCACCGGCGCACGAGGGTTTCTGGGCGCGCGCATCGCCTCCGAGTTCGTCGGGGGCGGCTATCGAGTCGCCGGCCTCGGGCGCGAGGTCGTGCTGCCGGACCAGATCGCCGCTCTTGGGTTGGCGAGCTACAGGACGGCTGAGCTGTCCGGTCCCGCCCTGTCCGAGATGCTCGCGGCAGAGCAGCCCGATGTGGTCGTGCACGCCGCGGGGCCGGCATCCGTCACGGACTCGGTGGGCGACCCCGCGCTCGACTTCCAAGGCACCGTCGGAGTGACGTTCGAGGTCCTCGAGGCGGTGCGCCGGTCCGCCCCTCGGGCGCGGGTCGTGACCTTGTCGAGCGCCGCGGTCTACGGCAACCCCGCGGTGCTTCCGGTCTCGGAGTGCGCGGCGATCGCGCCGGTCTCGCCATACGGCTTCCACAAACACATCGCCGAGACCCTCCTGCACGAGTTCCATCAGCTCCACGGGATCAGCGCGTGCGCCGCGCGCATCTTCTCGGCATACGGTTCCGGTCTGAGAAGGCAGGTGCTCTGGGACGTCTGCGAGAAGGCCGGCGCGGGCAGCGTCGGTCTCTTCGGCACCGGCGAGGAGACGCGCGACTTCATCCATGCCGACGACGTCGCCCGCGCCGTGCGTGTGCTGGCGGAGAACGCGCCGATGCGGGGCGAGGCCCACAACGTGGCCTCGGGAGTGGAGACCTCGATCCGAGAGCTCGCCGAGCAGGTCGTCGCACTTGTCTCTCCGGACGCGCCGGTCGTCTTCTCGGGCGTCTCCCGAGCGGGCGACCCACTGAGATGGCGCGCGGACATCTCGTCGATCCGAGCCTTGGGCTTCGAGCCGCACGTCCCCCTGGCCGACGGTGTCGCCGAGTACTGCCAGTGGTACCTGCGCGCGAAGCGGATGGACGGATGACCATCCGGATCGGACTCCTCTGGCCGCAGACCTCCGGAGCCTGGACGGCCGGCGGCATCTACGCCGAGAACCTTCTGAAGTCCGTGCGCCTCGTCGCCGGTGCGGGCATCGACGTCGTGGTGTTCGAGCCTGTCGGCGGCGATTTCTCGCAGCGTGGCAGCGCCTCGTTCCCCGACGTCCCGCTCGTCACGTTCGACGATCCGTCGACGCGCTCGGTCTCGAGGAGGGTCGCGGGCAAGCTGCGCAGGTCACTGGGGATGTCCGACTCGCCGATGGCCGCGGCCGCCCGCGAGGCGGGCATCGGCGTGGTCTTCGGCAATGTGGACATGGTCGTGCGCGACTTCGTGCCGTGGGTCGCCTGGATCCCCGACTTCCAGCAGCTGCACTATCCCGAGTTCTTCGCTCAGGGCGAGATCGAGGAGCGCCACACCACGTATCTCCGCTGGGCACAGCGCGCGTCGCTGGTCATGCTGTCGAGCCGGGACTGCGAGAAGGACTTCGACCGGTTCGCCCCGACGCTGGCGGGCAAGGCACGGGTGGCGCCGTTCGTGTCGCTCTTCCCCGATGAGTACTTCGAGCGGGACGCCGCGGAGGTCGCGGAGGGCCTGGGCATCGCGCACCCCTACGTCGTGGTCCCGAACCAGTGGTGGCGACACAAGAACCACGAGACGGCGCTGCGGGCGGCGAAGCGGTTGAAAGACGCCGGTTCGAGTCTGACGTGGGTGTTCACCGGCGCGATGCGGGACTATCGCGATGAAGGTCACCCGTCGCGGATGATGCAGCTCATCTCCGATCTGGGGCTGACCGACACGGTCCGCACCCTGGGCGCCATCCCGCGCGCCGATCAGGTGCAGCTGCTGCGCGACTGCGATCTCGTCGTTCACCCGTCGCTGTTCGAGGGATGGAGCACGGTGGTCGAGGACGCCAAGACAATCGGCCAGCGCATGGTCATCTCCGACCTGGCGGTCCATCGCGAACAGGAGCCGCGCAACGCGCTTTACTTCGAGGCACTTTCCGCGGAGGGTCTGGCCGGCGCCGTCACGGCGGCGCTGGATGGGGCTGTCGAGCGCATCGACGAGACGTCCGCCCGAGAGGCCACGATCGCGCGCGCTCGGGTCTTCGGTGAGCGCTTCGTCGCGGTGTGCGCCGAAGCGGCGAAGGGCGCGTGATCCGAGTGGCGGATCATCCCGCGGACATGGTGGCGGCCCCGATCGTGATCGCGGGGGAAGCGTCTCACGCGCGCGCCAGCCGGCTCCACGAGGCGCTGCTGTACGTGCTGGCCGCCCTCGCCGCGCTGGTCATCGCATTCGTCCTCTTCAGGCTGTGGGGCGCCGATGTGCGGGTCCCCGCCACGTACGACGGCGACGGCCTCTTCGTGAGCGCCACCGTCAAAGGCACGATCGAGAACGGCTGGTACCTCGACAACCCCTCGCTCGGAGCTCCCGGCGTCCAGGACCTGCGGGACTATCCCATCGCGGACAACCTCGAGCTGGCGACGATGAAGGTGCTGTCCGTGATCTCACCGGACTACGCTGTCGTGCTCAACCTGTTCGTGCTGCTGATGTATCCCATGACGGCCGTGTGCGCCCTGTGGGCGATGCGTCGGCTCGGGATCTCGACGCTTCCGGCATTCGTCGCGAGCATGCTGTACGCGTTCGTACCCTACGCCGTGCTGCGCGTCAGCATGTATGGCCAGGTCTCGCTCACGTCATACTTCCTCGTCCCGTTGGTGGCTTGGATCGCCGTCGAGAACGTCGACCGCCCGTTCCTCGTGCTGCCCCGACGAGGAGAGGGATGGTCCGGCGGTTGGCGCAGGCCGCTGTTCACGGCGCTCGTGTGCGTCCTCATCGCGTCGAACGGCATCTACTACGCGTTCTTCGCGGTCGTCGTCCTGGCGGGCTCGGGGATCTCCGGGGCCGCGAGGCACAGGACGTGGCGGCCGCTGACCTCGGTCGCGTTGCTGTCCGCTCTCATCCTCCTGGTCACCCTGGCGAACCTCGCGCCCTCGATCCTGTATCAGCGCGCCAACGGCCCGAACCCCGAGGTCGCGCAGCGCTCGCCCATCGAGGCCGAGATCATGGGGCTCAAGATCGACCAGATGCTGCTCCCCGTGCAGGAGCACCGGATCGGGTTCCTGAGACACGTCAAGAGCTTCTATCTGGCGAACCTGGCCGTGTGGTCTCCCTGGGCGACCCAGACGGAGAACGTGAGCCTCGGCCTGATCGGCAGTGTCGGACTGCTGGTGCTCATCGGCTGGCTGCTGTTCGTTCGGGGAGGCCGGCTCGTCCTCGGGAAGCATCGCGACTGGATCATGGGCCGCATCAGCGTCATCGACGGGTTCGCGCTGTTCGTGGCGACCTACGCCGGACTCGGGGTAGCAATCGCCGCGGTGTTCCCGCGGGTGCGCGTCTACGGCAGGATGTTCGTCTACGTGGCCTTCTTCTGCTTCGTCGCCGTGGCGGTCCTGCTCGAGCGCCTCGGCGACAGGCCACGCCGCACCCGGCTGGGCGCGGCCGCGTTCGCAGCCGCCCTGGTGATCCTGCTCGCGCTGGGGCTGCTCGATCAGGTCCCGCCCGGGATCCTTCCGAAGTACGCGGCCAACAAGGTCCGCTGGGACAGCGACGCGGGCATCACCGCCCGCATCGAGAAGGTCCTGCCGTCGGGCTCGATGGTGTTCACCCTGCCGTACATGCCGTATCCCGAGTCCCCGCCGCCGTACCCTGGGACGATGAACGACTACGACCAGCTGAGAGGCTACCTCCACTCGACCCACCTGCAATGGAGCTACGCGGCGATGAAGGGGCGCTCGACCGACCTGTGGCAGCGCGCCGTGGCCGCGATGGTCATCCCCGACATGGTCTCGGCGCTGAGGGCGAAGGGCTTCGACGGGATCTGGCTCGACCGCGACGGGTACGCGGACAGAGGCGCGCAGGAGGAGCGGGCGCTGCGGGCGGAGCTGGGGACCGCGCCGCTGGTGAGCGATGACGGAAGGATCGTCTTCTTCCAGCTGTGACCGCCGGCGTCGAAGGCCGCGAGGTCGCGGACGCGGCAGTCATGTGCGCTATCCTTCGGGGGTGAAGTCCTCGGTCCCGGCCGGAGCATCCATGGCGCGCACCATCCCACAGCAGGCTGGGCCCCTCGTCTCGATTCTGACGCCGTCGTTCGAGCAGGCGGCCTACCTGCCCGACAACCTGGCGTCGGTGGCCTGCCAGACCTACCCTCACATCGAGCACATCGTGATGGACGGTGGCTCGACCGACGGGAGCGTCGCGCTGCTCGAGGCGGCGGGGGACCGCGTGCGCTGGCGCAGCGAGCCGGATCGGGGACAGGCTCACGCGATCAACAAGGCGTTCGCTGCCTCCAGCGGTGAGATCGTCGGGTGGATCAATTCGGACGACGCGTACTTCGATTGCGACGTCGTGGCCGACGTCGTGCACTTCTTCGACCGCCATCCCGAGGCCGACGTGGTCTACGGCCACGTGGCGCGAGTCACGAGTACGGGGCGCGTCGTCTACATCATCTGGATGCTGCCCTTCAGCTACCGCCTGCTGCGCTGGACGTGCTTCCTCGAGCAGCCCGGCGTGTTCTTCCGAAGGCGCGCCATCGAGGAGCGGTTCCTGGACGAGTCGTTCCACTTCGCGATGGACTGGGAGCTGTGGCTCCGCCTGGGGCGGAACCTGCGCTTCGTGCGCATGCCCCGCGTGCTCGCGATCGACCGCGCGCAGCCTGAGCGCAAGATCAAGACCCAGGAAGCCGTGCTCGAGGCCGACCGCGCCCGCCTGGGGCATATGTACGGCGTGAACCTCCCGTGGTTCTTCTTCGGGATGTGGAGGGTGCTTTTCGTCCTGTCCCGGCTCGCCGGAGGCCGCTACGTGCTGGGCATGCCGGCGCGGCTGGCGTTCAGTGGTGAGCAGGACAGCCGGGGCGTCGTGTTCAAGCGACAGGTGGCGTCGCGCCAGAGCCGGTGGCCCGAGGACTGGCGCTAGGCGTCGGGCGTCGCGGGGGCGGCTGGCGGGGTCTCCACCCTGCGGGGGGGCAGCTGACCCAGGAACACCGCGCGCACGCCCGGGATGCGCTCGATCACCAGCGTCTCGCCGATCGCCACGGCTACCACGGCCACGAACACGGGGAGTTCGCCCTTCAGGCCGGCGGCGACCAGCGCCAGAATGATGCCGTAGTGGGTCACGTAGACGCCGAGCGAGCGGCGGCCGACCCACGCCTGCGCCGTCAGGAACCAGTCTCCCGCTCGCGAGTACAGCGCGAACAGCAGGACGATCCCGGCGGCGCCGCATACGTAGCGCGCTGACTGGTACACGGCGGACAGCATCCACACGTTGGTGACCTTGCCGGTGAGGCCGATGCCGTGCAGGGCGTCGCGCACGCCGGGCGCCCACCATTGCGGCGGGGAGTAGGTGGCGGGCCACCTGAGCGCGAACGTCGCCGCGTAGACCAGCGCGCTCGCGGCCACTGCGATTCCACTCCTCCACCACGAGCGGGTCGCGCCAAGGACTCCCATGACGAAGAACGGGAACAGCAGGGCGACATTGACGATCCCGAGGATGTTTGGCAGCTGCAAGAGCGTCGTCGCCGCGAACACGCCGGCCACGAGGACGAGGGCCCAGTCGCGCTTGGACACGACCCGCACGGTCACATAGACGAGGTAGCACTCGAACAGCGCGTAGAGGAACCACAGCCCGCTGGCTTCCGGATCGAGCAGGTCGGCGCCCAGCTGCCTGATGAAGGCGAGCGGAGTCGTGAAGCGCAGCAGCAGGCCGAGCACGATCCATGCGGTCCACGGGACCATCAGCGTCCACGCGCGCCGAGCGATCATTCGCCTTGCGCTGACCGGCGGTCGCAGGCCCAGCAAGTAGCCGCTCACGAAGGCGAACAGCGGCATGTTCACGGTGGTGATGACGTTGTAGACCGGGTCCAGCAGCGCCGATCGGTCGACCCACGCGCCATAGACCCACACGGTGCCCGGCAACGGGCTTGTGTGCGAATTCACCACGAAGATGACGTGCCCGAGGACCACCGCCAGTATGGCGAGGCCCCTGAGCGCATCGATGCGCATGTCCCGTTTGGGCAACACTGCTCCATCTCGTCTGCGGCTGCCTTGCTCGGAAGTCTACTACGGCGGAACCGATGCGGTGCGGTCCGCGGGCTCGATGCTGGTATGCTTCTCCAATGGCCCGCTGCCGAGTCCGATCGGGGATATGAAGATGACCCAGAGAGCGCTCATCACAGGCCTGACAGGCCAGGACGGCTCGTATCTCGCAGAATCCCTGCTGGCAAAGGGCTACGAGGTGTACGGGCTGGTGCGACGCTCGTCCAACGACCCCATGGACCGCGTCCGGCACATCAAGGACGACATCCACGTCCTGGCAGGCGACATGAGCGACCAGGCGTCCCTCATCGACGCCGTGGAGGAATCGCGCCCCGACGAGGTCTACAACCTTGCGGCCCAGTCGTTCGTCGGCGACTCGTGGCGCGAGGCTGCCTACACCGGCGACGTGGACGCCTTGGGCGTGACCCGGCTCCTCGAGGCCATCCGCCGCTCGAGGCCCAACGCCCACTTCTATCAGGCCTCGTCCTCGGAGATGTTCGGCAAGGTGCACGAGACGCCCCAGACGGAGACGACGCCCTTCCATCCGCGCTCGCCGTACGGGGTCGCCAAGGTGTACGGCTACTACATGACGTTGAACTACCGCGAGTCGTTCGGGATGCACGCGAGCAACGGCATCCTGTTCAACCACGAATCGCCCCGTCGCGGGATCGAGTTCGTGACGCGCAAGATCACCGACGGTGTGGCGCGCATCAAGCTCGGCAAGCAGGACGAGCTGCGCTTGGGCAACCTCGACGCGAAGCGCGACTGGGGCTTCGCGGGTGACTACGTCGAGGCCATGTGGCTCCTGCTGCAGCAGGAAGAGCCTGACGACTGCGTGATCGCGACGGGCGAGACGCACACGGTCCGCGAGTTCTGCGAGATCGCCTTCGGCTGCGCCGGCCTCGACTACACCGACCACGTGGTGGTCGACCAGCGATTCGTGCGGCCAGCCGAGGTCGAGCTTCTCCTGGGCGACCCGTCCAAGGCGCGCACGGTCCTCGGCTGGGAGCCGAAGGTCACCTTCCGCGAGCTCGTGGAGATGATGGTCGACAGCGACCTCGCCAGGCTCTCGGCCTAGAGTCCAGGAAGGCGGCTTCCGTGGCCAGGCGAGCACTCATCACCGGCGTGGTCGGGCAGGACGGGACGTTCCTCACCGACTTCCTGCTGGGCAAGGGCTACGAGGTCTTCGGGGTCCCCGGACCCCTGACCGACGACGTGAGCGCCTGGACGGCGGCGCGCTGCGGCCCCGTGACCATGCTCGCCGCCGACCTCGAGGACATGGACTCCCTGCTCACAGCGGTCGAGGAGGCGTCTCCGGACGAGGTGTACAACTTCGCCGCGCAGTCATCCGTGGGGGAGTCCTGGCGCGGTGCCATCGCGACCACCGAGACGAACGCCGTGGGGGTCCTCCGGCTTCTCGAGGCGCTCAGGATCGTGAAGCCAGACGCGCGGATGTTCCAAGCGTCATCGGCCGAGATGTTCGGCAACGCCGTCGAGGCACCCCAACGCGAGACCACCCCCCTGCGGCCACGCTCGCCATACGCCGCCTCGAAGACGTACGGGTTCCACATCGTCGGCAGCTACCGCGACTCGTACGGCATGCATGCCAGCAGCGGCATCCTCTTCAACCACGAGTCACCCCTGCGCGGGGTCCAGTTCGTCACCCGCAAGATCACGGACGCCGCAGCCAGGATCAGCCTCGGCATGCAGACGGAGCTGCTCCTCGGCAATCTCGACGCCCGCCGCGATTGGGGCTACGCGGGGGACTACATCCAGGCGATGTGGCTCATGCTCCAACAGGATGTCGCCGACGACTACGTCATCGCCACCGGGATCACCCACACCGTGAGGGAGTTCTGCGAGGCGGCATTCGCCAGGCTCGACTTGGACTACGAGCGATACGTGAAGGTGGACCCGGCGCTGTTCCGTCCGGTGGACATCAACGCCTTCTGGGGCGATCCGACACGGGCCCACGCCGTGCTCGGGTGGGAGCCCAAGGTCTCGTTCCGCGGACTGGTCGAGATGATGGTGGATGCGGACCTGGAGCGGCTGCGCGCGGGGTGAGTCCAGCTCGCTAGAGGCCTGACCGCGCGAGAGCCGCGGCACGCAGCCGGGCCGCCTCGATCACCTTGGCGGGCCCCGTGTGTCTGGGCAGACGCGCAGCCTCCGCGGCGATCGCGCTCAGCGGTCCGGCGGCGTCCGCGGAGGCTCGCAGAAGGTCCATCACGGCGCCGCAATATGCCGCCGGGTCGTGATGTTCGCCGCGATAGCGTTCCATCTGCTTCTTGAGCGCCTCCCGGTACCCGACGTCCAGGACCATCCGGCGCAGTTCGCACCGGATGGAGGCTTCCTCGTCGAGGGGGTCGACCTTCGCGAACACATCCCCGGGAAGCTCCGCGTACGGCCCGGTGTCCGTCAGGAGCACCGGCTTGCCGAAGTGGATCGACTCGACCAGCGACGCGCTCGCGGTCTCCGTGCACGGCAGTCGCATGACTGAGATGAGGTCGCTGGCGTTCATGTAGCTGTGGAGCAGGTGGTCCGTGGGGCCCTCCACGAACCGGACGCGGTCGAGACCATCGAGGTCGCGGGCGATCTCGTGGAGGCGCGCCATGTATTCGGCGCTCCCCCGGCCCGCGATGACGACGACCGAGCGCTCCCGAACCTCAGTGTCGCTGCCCCAGATCTCCAGAAGACGGGCGACGCGCTTCGGCGTGTCCATCCATCCGCTGGCCAGGATCACGACCTTGTCGGCGGGCAGGTCGAGTTCCGGCCTGCCGAGCCATGGTCGCTCGGAGTAGTCGCGAGAGTAGTCGAAGTAGGGCAGCTCGCTCGTCTTTGTTGGCACCAGATCGCCGTAGTGTCCCGACACGCGCGCGGCGGCCGAGCGCGAGTGGAGCATCAAACCGGTCGCGTTCCACAGGCACGGCTCGAACAGGGGGAAGCGCTCCGCGAGCGTGACCTCCTGGGCGCGCGATCGCCCCGAGACGAGCGTCCTGCTCGCGAGCTTCTCGCCTTCCCGACCGTACACATAGGCCATGAGCGCCATGTACCACTCAGGGCGTGACAGGCGCTCGCGGGCGTACGTCTCGAAGAAGCCGCTCATCGCGAGATCGTGCATCACCACGACGCCGGGCAGCCGCAGGTAGTGCTCGAAGATCTCGGCGTGGTAGTCGCAGCTGTTGCCCATGTTGTACACGACGAAGTCGTAGCGTGAGAGCTCCTCGACCGAACCGCCGGCCGGCATGAGGGTCCGCGGTTCGCGCCCGCCGGCCGTCTGCATCGTGTGGGCCCGCGGCGCCCACACGTCGACGGAGGCCGACGCCTCGAGCAGCGGCACCACCGTGGACGTGTATCGTCCGATGGCGGAGTGCGCCCCCATCGGGCTGAGCCAGGCCACCGTGGGCTGAGGGCGCTTCACGAGCGCCGCCGTCGGGCTCGCACTCCGACAAGGAACGCCCGGAGTCGGCTCCCTCCCAGCGGGGATCGCACCGCGGCCCGGCGGGCGCCGATGAGCAGCATCGTGAGACGGACCCGCGCGCGGTGTCCGGGCACTCGCGACGCCAAGACCTCCAGGCCACCGCCATCGAGGGCGTACTGGTCGAGCAGCCTTCGCGCGATCGCATCCTCGGGGAGGGTCACTTCCCACACACGCCCTTCCGGCTGACGTCTTGGTAGACTGCACCTCGTGAGCCGTGCCGCCCGGGACTGCGGCTTCACACGAAGTCCCGAAAGGGGGACCTCCGCATGCAGGCTGCTCAGCCAAGAGTATCGGTGGTCATCCCCAATTGGAACGGGCTGGCTCATCTTCCCGAGTGCTTCGACGCCCTCCGGTCGCAGACCTTCCGCGACTTCGAGGTGATCCTCGTCGACAACGGGTCGGCCGACGGCGGTCCCGAGTGGGTCGAGAGCAACGATCCGGCGGCGAGGATCATCCGGCGCGCGGACAATGGAGGCTTCGCGGCAGCCGTGAACGACGGCATCCGCGCCTCCTCCGCGCCCTACGTCGTCTTGCTCAATAACGACACCCACGCGGAGCCTGAATGGCTCGGCGAGCTCGTCGCGTCGCTGGACCGGTCGCCGGACTACGATCTCGCCGCCTCGCTCATGCTGTTGTACTACGAGCCCCATCTGACGAACGCGGCGGGCGACGTCTACGCGTTGGCGCTCTTGGCCGGCCGGAATCGAGGTCTGGGCAAGCCCGCGTCCCGCTACGAGCGACCGGGTCGGGTGCTCGGGGCGTGCGCCGGGGCATCGATCTACCGGCGGGCGATGTTCGACGATGTGGGTCTCTTCGATGAGGACTTCTTCCTCATGAGCGAGGACACGGACATGAACCTGCGCGCTCTCATCGCGGGGAAGCGGTGCATGTACGTGCCGACGGCGCGGGTGCGTCACAAGGTGCGCGCGTCCATAGACGCCGAGCCGTCGCTGACCATGAAGAGGCTCGCCGACCGCAACGAAGGACTGGTGGTGGGCAAGGACCTGCCCGCGCCCCTGTTCCCGCTGCTCCCGTTCCTCTACGTGTGGCGCATGCTGCGCAAGGCCGTTTTGGTCGGGCCGGGCACATGGAGCCGGATACCATCGCTGGTGGCCTATACCCCCATGCGGGTCGCCGCCGAGATCGAGGGATTCAGGGCCGGTCTGGGGAAGCGCAGCGGCGTGTGGGCTCGCCGGGACAACTCCCTGTGGGGCATCATCAGGTGGATGGTGGTAGGCTGGCAGCCGTTCGACCGATGAGCGCTGTCGCGCTGTCGAGCGTCGCTGCCTGACCCGTCATCAAGAGAAAGGCATCGGGGTGAAGGGGATCGTTCTTGCCGGCGGCTCGGGCACCCGGCTGCACCCGATCACGCTGGCGACATCCAAGCAGCTCCTGCCGGTGTACGACAAGCCGATGATCTACTACCCGCTGTCCATACTCATGCTGGCCGGGATCCGCGAGATCTTGATCATCACCACGCCGGTGGACCAAGCGGCGTTCAAGCGGCTGGTAGGGGACGGGTCGCAGTGGGGGATCGAGGTCTCCTACGCGGTCCAGCCCGCTCCAGAAGGGCTGGCGCAGGCGTTCCTCATCGGCGAGGAGTTCCTCGACGGAGGCTCTGCCTGCCTCGTCCTGGGCGACAACATCTTTTACGGGACCGGGCTGATCGAGATGCTCCAGACCGCCCGCCAGGACGCCGAGCGCGAAGGCGCGGTCGTGTTCGCCTACAAGGTCCGGGAGCCCCGGTGCTATGGGGTGGTCGAGTTCGACGAGGCGGGTCGCGCCCTGTCGATCGAGGAGAAGCCCACCGTGCCTCGTTCGAACTACGCGGTGACCGGCTTGTACTTCTACGATGGCCGCGTCTGCGAGCTCGCCAGAACCGTCGAGCCGTCGTCGCGCGGCGAGCTGGAGATCACGACGCTCAACAACCTGTACCTGGCGGACGGCTCCCTGCGCGTCAGGCTCATGAGCCGGGGCATGGCGTGGCTGGACACCGGCACCCCCGACTCCCTGCTCGAGGCGAGCGCATTCGTGCAGACTGTCGAGAGGCGTCAGGGACAGAGGATCGCGTGCCTGGAGGAGATCGCGTTCAATATGGGCTGGATCGATGCCGCCGCTCTTCGCGGGGTTGCGGAGAGCGCCAAGTCCGACTACTACCGGTCCCTGTTGGACGTGTGAGGAGCATGGTCATGATCGATGGCGTGAAGGTCAAACCGCTCAAGGTCGTTCCCGACGAGCGCGGCCTGCTCATGGAGATGCTGCGCAGCGACGACCCCGACTTCCAGAAGTTCGGCCAGGTCTACGTGACCATGGTCTATCCGGGAGTCGTCAAGGCGTGGCACTACCACAAGAAGCAGACCGACCACTTCGTCTGCGTCGGCGGGATGGCCAAAGTGGTCCTCCACGACACGCGCGAGGGTTCGCCCACCAACGGTGAGACGAACGAGTTCGTCATCGGATGGCAGCGCCAGAACATGGTGATCATCCCGCCGGGCGTGTATCACGGCTTCACCCCCGTCGGCCCCGAGCCGGCCTCGATCATCAACGTCCCGACCGAGCTGTACGACTACGAGACCCCCGACGAGTACCGCCTCCCGTTCGACGACGCATCCATCGGCTACGACTGGAGCGTGAAGAACGGATGAGGCTGCTGGTATGCGGCGGGGCCGGGTTCATCGGCTCCGACTTCGTCCGGCGGATGCTGGCGAAGCATGACGACCTGGAGGTCGTGTGTTTCGACACGCTCACGTATGCCGGCAACCTCGACAACCTGAGGGACGTCGCCACCGATCCCCGCTACAGCTTCGTGCGCGGTGACATCTGCGAACGGGCGGCTGTCGAGGCGGCGGCCGAAGGCGTCGACGCCATCGTGAACTTCGCCGCGGAGACGCACGTCGACCGCTCCATCGCGGAGCCGGAGGCGTTCCTGCACACGGACATCCTCGGCACGCACACGCTGCTGGAGGTGGTGCGCGCGCGCGGCATCGGGCGCATGGTGCAGGTCTCGACCGACGAGGTGTACGGGTCGATCGACGTCGGGGCGTTTCGCGAGACCGACCTCATCAAGCCGTCGAGCCCGTACTCGGCGAGCAAGGCCGGCGGCGACCTCCAGGTGCTCGCGTACCACACGACCTACGGTGTGCCGGTCATGATCACGCGCGGCAGCAACACCTATGGGCCGTACCAGTATCCGGAGAAGCTCATCCCGCTGTTCGTGACGAATGCGCTCGAGGGCGGGAAGCTGCCGCTGTACGGCGACGGCATGAACGTGCGCGACTGGCTGCACGTCGACGACCACTGCGACGGCATCGAGTTCGTGCTGTTCAACGGAGTGCCGGGGGAGGTCTACAACATCGGCGGCGGCAACGAGCGGACGAACCGCGAGATCACCGCGATCATCATCGACGAGCTGGGCCTGACCCCCGACGTGATCTCGTGGGTCTCCGACAGGCCGGGCCACGACCGGCGCTACGCGCTTGACTGCGGGAAGATGGCCGACGCGGGCTGGACGCCGAAGGTCGACTTCGAGGCCGGACTTCGCGACACGATCCGGTGGTACCGCGATAACGAGTGGTGGTGGAGCAAGATCAAGCACTCCACCGGGGAGTTCGCCGACTGGCGTCGCCGCTGGTACGACGAGCGGGCCTGACGTGGGGAGCGCCGTTCTCATCGCGGGCGCGGGCGGCATGCTGGGGACCGCACTGCAGCGCGTGCTGGTCGAGCGCGGGATAGCCTTCCAGGCTCCCGCGGAGTCGGTGTTCGACATCACCGACCCCGCGGTCGTCGGTGAATTGGTGGGCGAGTTCGCCGGCGCCAACCCCCGCGCGCTGCTCGTGAACGCCGCCGCCTACACCGACGTCGAACGCGCCGAGGACGACCGCGAGACCGCGTTCCGGGTCAACGAGCATGGAGCACGGGTGCTTGCCGAGGCAGCTCGTGAAGCGGGACTGGGGTTCGTGCACGTGTCGACGGACTTCGTCTTCGACGGCGCCAAGTCGGGCCCGTACATCGAGACGGACGAGCCTCACCCGCTGTCCGTATACGGCGCCTCCAAGTTGGCGGGGGAGGCGGCCGTCGAGGCGGCGGACCCGTCCGCGCTCATAGTGCGCACCGCGTGGGTGTTCGGTGCCGGCGGCGTCAACTTCCCGCTCAAGATACTCGCCGCGGCGGAGTCGAACCCCACCCTCAACGTCGTGACCGACGAGTGCGGATCTCCCACGTACACGGTCGACCTGGCCGCCGCGCTGCTCGACCTGGCTGACCGAGGGGCGGCCGGCGTGCACCATCTGGCGGGTTCGGGACACTGCACCCGATACGAGATGGCCGTCGAGGTGCTCCGGTTGGCCGGGCTCGCCAACCCGGTCGAGCCGGTGATCAGCGCCTCCTTCCCCAGCCGCGTGCGCCGCCCGGCGAACTCGGTCCTCGACTGCTCTCGCGCCGCGGCTCACGGCGTGGTGTTGCCCGATTGGCGCAACGCGCTGGCGCGGTTCATAGGCGCACCTCGCGACGAGGCCGGCGCGTGACGGGCGAGGCCGACCGCGCCGGGCGCGAGCCCGACGTCGATATCATCGTGGTAGCCCACGACTCGGGCCCTCTCTTGGAGGCGTGCGTCTCCAGCGCTGTTGCTCAGGCTTCGCCGGAGCGGGTCATCGTGGTCGATGCCGAGAGTACCGACGGGTCGGTGCTCTCCGTTGCGGCCGTGCATCCCCGAGTGCGCATCGCGGCTGTGCGAAACGACGGCTTCGCGGCCGCCAACAACGCCGGTCTGGAGATGACGTCCGGCAAATACGCATTGTTGCTGAACCCCGACGCGGAGCTCGGCCCAGGGGCGCTCGCCGCGTTGATCGCAACGGCTGACGCCCGGCCGGATGCCGCTATCGTCGGCGCAAGGATCCTGGACGCTTCTGGATCGCTCCAGGCCGGCCAGGCGGGGCACTTCCCCTCACTGGCCCAGGTGGTCGGACTCCGCCTCTGGAGGGCGTGGCAGGCGATCACGGGGAATCGCGCGCTCAGTCCGCGGGGCTTCACGAGGACGCGAAGCGTTGACTGGGTGACGGGCGCGTGCATGCTTGTCCGGCGCTCCGCGATCGAAGAGGCCGGCGCGATGGACGCCGGGTATTTCCTCTACTACGAGGATGTCGAGTGGTGCCACAGGATGCGCCAGCACGGGTGGGAGGTGCTCCAGGAGCCGACTGCGCCGGTCGTCCACCATGCCGGCTCCTCCGGCGGCGGGGCCTCCGCGCTGGGTGAGCGCGCGTACAGGGAGAGCTTCCTGCGCTACTGCGATCAGCAGCATCTGTGGGGACTGAAGGCGGCTGCGCGTCTGGGCCTCTCCGCCCGCTCGTGGAGGGGACCTCGCCCATGATGCGCGTTCTGGTCGACTGTCGCATGGCGGACTGGTCCGGGGTCGGCCGATACTCGACGGGCCTTACTCGCGCGCTGGCCGATCGCGACGACATCGAACTGATCCAAGTGGTCGCGGACAGAGGCACCACGCCGGTGTCCGACGCGCTGTCGATCCCGGCCGCCGCGCGCCCGTTCACCCTCGCCGGAGGCCTCGAGCTCGGCCGGATCGTCCGTCGTGTAGCGCCGGACGTGACGCATTGCCTGCACTTCCCCGTGCCTCGTCCCGTCCCTCAGCCGCTGGTCGTGACGCTGCACGACCTCAGCCCGCTGATCGTCAGCGGTGTGATGCCGTCGCTGATCCGACGGGTGGTGTATCGCCGCATGAACGTCGCGGCCGTGCGGGGCGCCGACCGCCTGATCTGCCCGTCAGCGAACACGGCGTCGGACGTTCGCCGGCTCCTGTCGGCAGGCGAACGCGTGCGCGTCGTCCCGGAGGCCGCGGACGACTTCAGCTCGGGTGAGGTCGGCCCCCTCCCCTCCGGGCTGGCCGGCGTCCGCTACGTGCTCTCGATGGGCAACACCAAGCCGCACAAGGATCTGCCGACGCTACTGGCGGCGTTCTCGCGAGTGTCGCCTTTGCGGCCGGACGTGCGACTGGTGCTCGCGGGAGAGGACCGGCCAGGATACATCGCGGATGTTCTGGGTTCCGACCCCGCCGCCGCGAAGGTCGGGTTCGCCGGGAGGACCGACGACGCCACATTGCGCGCCCTGTACGGGAACGCCGCCGTCTTCGCCTTCCCGTCGCTGTACGAGGGTTTCGGTTTGCCCCCGCTCGAGGCTATGGCCCTCGGTGCGCCGGTCGTCTGCGCGCGTGACACCTCGCTTCCCGAGGTCGTGGGCGACGCGGCGATCATGTTCGACCCCGGGGACGTCTCTGCGCTCGCGGCGGCGGTATCCCGCGTGCTGGATGATCCGGGAGAAGCCGCGCGGCTGCGAGCGGCCGGCCGACAGCGCGCGGCGATGCTCACCTGGGCGGCGACCGCCGAGGCGACGGTCGGCGTGTACCGCGAGGTCACGGGGCGTTGACGCCTTGCTCCGCGGCGCAGGCGACCCGAGGACGCGGTCGCTCTCGACGGCGACTCCGACGCCGGGGCCGCCGACACCTCTATCGGCTAGAATAGGGCCACGTTGCCCGCTGTCGGGCAGGCGTATGTCGTTTCGAGCTCGGAGGACGCCATGCCGGATCCTGCCCCCATCACGTTCGGCACGGACGGCTGGCGTGCCGTCATCGCCGACGACTTCACCTACGCGAACCTGCGTCGGGTCGCCGACGCCGCCGGGCGGGTCATCTCGTCCGCGAGCCCGGGCGGCACCGTTCTCGTCGGCTACGACACGCGCTTCCAGGCGGGTTCGTTCGCACGCGCGGCCGCCGAGGTCCTGAGTTCGCACGGCCTGGTCGCCAAGGTGTCCGACAGCTACTGCCCGACGCCCGCGCTGTGCTGGAACGTGTCGCGCGACGACGCCGCGGTCGCGGGGGTCATGCTGACCGCCAGCCACAACCCCGCGCCGTACCTCGGCTTCAAGCTTCGCATGGCCGACGGGGGGGCGTCTCCCGTGGCCTTCACCGACAAGGTCGAGGCGGCGCTCCTGCCCGATCCGCCCGCCGCGCGCGGCGAGTACGAGGTCGTCGATCTCATGGGGCCGTATCTGGAGTCCCTGCGCGGTCTGGTGGACGCCGAGGCCATCCGCGCCGCTAGCCTCAAGGTCGCGGTCGACCCGCTGCACGGCGCCGGTCGCGGCTATCTTGCCGGCGTGTTCCGTGAGTTCGGGGTCGAGGTCATCGAGGTCCACGGCGAGGACAATCCCGGGTTCAGCGGGCTGCATCCCGAACCGATCCCACCGCACATCGACGATGTCTGCGCGCTCGTCCGCTCACGCGGCCTCGACGCGGCGTTCGTCACCGACGGCGATGCGGACCGCATCGGTGCCGTGGATCGCAGCGGGACGTTCGTGAATCCACACCGCATCATCGCTCTGGTCGCCCGGCACCTCTTCGAGGACAAGGGACAGCGTGGCACGATCGTGAAGACGGTCTCCACCTCGGTGCTGGTGGACCGTCTGGCCAACCGGCTGGGCATCGAGGTCGTCACGACGCCGGTCGGATTCAAGTGGATATATGAGGAGATGGTCAAGGGCGGCGTGATGATCGGCGGCGAGGAGTCCGGCGGCATCGGAATCCCCAGTCATGTCCGTGAGCGCGACGGCCTGCTTATGGCGCTCATGCTCGCCGAGATGATGGCCCAGAAGGGTAAGGGGCTGGGCGAGCTCATCGACGACCTGCTGGAGCTGACCGGTCCCATGGAGTATCGCCGTGTCGATCTCAAGCTCGACTCGGCCGTGAAGGATTCGTTCGTGGATTCCATCCCGCGCCTCGAGCCCACGGAGATCGCCGGCTTGCCAGTGAAGGAGACTCAGCGCTCCGACGGCATCAAGTTCCTTCTCCCGGACGACGCGTGGCTCCTTCTGCGGCCGTCGGGGACGGAGCCGCTCGTCCGCGTCTACGCCGAGGCCCCGAGCCTCGGCGTGGTGGACGACCTTCTGGCGGCAGGCCGCGCGATCGCCGAGGGGACCGTGTAGCTCGATGGCGATGCGCGTCACCCAGGTGAACAAGTACTACAGCCCGCCACACCTCGGAGGGGTCGAGACTGTCGTGGCCACTCTGTCGGCGGGCTTGGCGGCCAAAGGGGTCGACGTTGCCGCGATAGTGGCGAACGAGGCGGGCGTCACGGTCACCGACATCGTCGACGGGGTCTCCGTGACACGGCTCGCACGGGCCGCGGCGATCGCGAAGACGCCCCTTGCTCTCGGGATGCCCGCCGCCATCCGAGCCGCCGGGCGGGGCCCCGGCGCGTCCGACCTCATCCAGCTGAACCACCCGTATCCCTGGGGAGAAGCCGCATGGCTGTCCTCCGGTTCTCGCGTGCCCATGGTGATCGGCTACCACGCGGACATCACGAGGCAGAAGCGCCTGCTCGCGCTGTATCGACCCATCCTGGACGCTGTCTTTCGGCGCGCCGACGCGATCGTGGCGTCGTCGCCCAACATCATCGAGGGCAGCGACGTGCTGTCGCGCTATGCCGATAAGTGCCGCGTCATCCCGTACGGCATCGAGCCCGCGCGCTACGACCTCACGCCCTCCGTCGTCTCGGCTGTCGCGGGGCTGCGGCAGCAGCACGATCGTCCCACCGTGCTGTTCGTCGGGAGGCTCGTCTACTACAAGGGGGTCGAGGTCTTGGTGCGCGCCATGGCCGGTGTCGACGCCGATCTGGTCGTCATGGGCAGCGGGCCGCTCGAGAGCCGCCTGCGCGAGATGGCGGTGGCCCTGAGGCCGAAGGGGCGCGTGACCTTCCTGCCGTCTCAGCCGCTCGAGAGTTTGGTCGCGCACTACCACGCGGCGGACGTGCTGTGCCTTCCGTCCGTGTCGCGCGCCGAGTCGTTCGGCATCGTCCAGCTCGAAGCACAGGTGTGCGGCACGCCGTGCGTTTCCACCGATGTTCCCACGTCGGTCCCGTACGCGAACCTCGACGGGGTCACGGGGATCACCGTCCCCGCGGGGGACGTGGAGCGGTTGGCCGACGCACTGCGGCTGCTGACGGGAGACGAGGGGCTGCGCGCCCGTCTCGGGAGGCAGGCCCGCGAGCGCGTGCTGGCCGGCTTCACCGTCGAGACGATGACATCGGCGTACTTGGGCCTGTACCGCGAACTGACGGGAGTGGCATAGGTGTCGCGCGCCCAGTTCGCATGGCTCTCCATCATCGTCGATGCGCTGACATACAACGCGGCGGTGCTCGCCGCGTTCTTCGTGCGCTTCGGGGGCACGCTGCCCGCGTACAACGTCCGCGCCTACTACTCGCTCGCGCCGTTCCTGACGGTGACGTTCCTGGTCGGCGCCTACATCTACGGGCTCTACGATCCGGAGCGGGTCGAGAGCGCGTGGTCCATCGTCCGCAGCGCGCTGTCGGCGGCCACACTCACGACCCTGCTCACCTTGGGCGGGCTCCAACTGTCCGGTCAGACCTTCGACGCCTTCCCGCGGCTCGTCATCCTGATCGCCGCGCCACTCCAGGTCCTCCTCCTCATCGGCTGGCGAGTCGGGGCGACGCGTCTCACGCCCATACACTGGCCCGAGCAGAGAGTGCTCATCGTCGGCACGGGGCCGCTGGCCCGGGAGCTGGCGGCACGGCTGGCGGAGCGCGAGAAGTGGGGATACCGGGTCGTCGGCCTGGTCGCCCGCGATGAGGACAAGGCGTTCGGTGAGGCGGCCGACACCCCCGGGCACTCCGTCCTCGGCACCGTTCACGAGCTGTCGGCCCTGGTCGCGCGCGAGCGGGTGGACCGGGTCATCGTGGCCTCGCCCGTCGCCCTGCGTGAGTTGTTCGAGGACATCACGCTGACAGGCGAGACGGACGTTCGCGTGGATGTGGTGCCCGAACTGTACGAGATCTTCATCGGGACCGTGGACAGCATCGTCGCCGACATCCCACTGATGGAGATCACCCATCGCTCGCCCCAGTGGTACTCGGGCGCGAAGCGGCTGCTCGACGCCCTCTTCGGAGTCGTCCTGCTCGTCGCGCTCAGCCCGATCATGTTGCTGGCAGCCCTGGGGATCCTGACCACCATGGGCTGGCCCGTCCTGTTCCTCCAGGAGCGGGTGGGCAGGGACATGCGCCTATTCAAGGTGATCAAGTTCCGCACGATGGTTCGCGACGCCGAGTCGGTCAGCGGCCCGGTCTTCGCCACAGAGGAGGACCCGAGGATCACGCCGCTCGGCCGGTTCCTGCGCACCTACCGGATCGACGAGCTCCCGCAGCTGGTGAACATCCTGCGCGGTGAGATGAGCTTCATCGGACCACGTCCCGAACGCCCGGCATTCGTCGCTTCGTTCCTGCGAGACATCCCGGGCTATCGCGAGAGGTTCCGTCTCAAGCCGGGGGCGACCGGGCTCGCCCAGGTGAGCGGATCGTACGCGACGACCCCCGCCCGCAAACTGAAGTACGACCTCATCTACATGTATCATCAGAACCTGCTGATGGATGTGCAGATCGTCGTCGACACCGTGCGCGTGGTCCTGACCGGCCGTGGCGCTCGATAGGGGGATGGCCGAGGTGGCGTCAGGCAGGCGAAAGGGCGGCAAGAGCGCGGGCTCCGCGCAGCGTTCCAAGCCGGTCGCGACCCCGTCTCGGCAGGTAGCCGCGGCTCGCCCCATGGACGGCATGAGCGGTGCGCACAAGGTCGCTTGGGTCGCCCTTCACGTCCTCGTCTTCGCTGTGCCCCTCGCGATCAGCAACGCCAACTGGATCTTCAAGCTGGCCCCAGGCCTCACGGTGTTCGCGCTCCCGCTCACCTACGACCAGTTCGACATCGTGAAGGTCTTCGTCATGAGGGCGTGCGCTCTGGTCGGGGTGGGCGCCTGGTCGGCCGACCTGCTGGTGCGCGGCGGCAAGTTGCGTCGCACGCGAGCCGACTTCATCATCCTCGCCTTCCTGACATGGGTCCTGATCACCTCGTTCACGTCGGTGAGTCCCGCGACCGCGATCTTCGGGAAGTACCGACGCTACGAGGGCTTCCTCTCGTTCCTCACGTACGCGATCGTCTACTTCCTGGTCGTCCAGCTGGTGGACAGGCCCAGCCGCTCGCGTTCCTTGGCGCACACGTTCGTCGTCTCTGGAGCGATCGTGGCGGCCTACGGGTTCTCGCAGTTCCTCGGGATCGATCCCATCCAGTGGGGGACACAGCTGCCGTTCGAGTTCAATCGCGGCTTCGCGACCTTCGGCAACCCCGACCTGCTAGGCGGGTTCCTGGTGCTGTTGCTGCCCATCGCGCTGGTCATGGCCCTCGCGGAGTCCCGCAGGGTCTGGCGGGGCATCTACTGGGCGGTGTTCCTGGTGAGCGTCGCGGCGTGGCTCACGGCGTTCGTGCGCAGCGCCTGGATCGGGGGTGTCGTCGCACTGGGCATCACGGTGGTCGCGGCGGCGCTCGCGAAGGTCGAATGGGGCCTTCTCGACTGGACCGCGGCGGGTGTCGGCACGGCGATAAGCGGGGCCGTCGTGGCGCGCAGCCTGCGCAGCGACAACCCGGTGCTCAACATCTGGACGCGCATGGCGTCGATCTTCAAGCTGAACGAGGGAAGCGCTCTGACCAGGTTCGAGATCTGGCAGGCTGCCGTGCGGGCGGTCAAGGAGCGACCGATTCTCGGCTTCGGCGCCGACACGTTCCGGCTCGTGTTCCCTCACACCAAGCCGCTCACCTACACGAGGGATGCCGGGTATCTGTCGGTCGCGGACAACGTCCACAACTATCCGCTCCAGCTCGCGGCGGGCATCGGACTCGTCGGCGCCTTCCTCCTGTATGGGCTGTTCGGCTGGATCCTGTTCCTCGGCGCGCCCAGCGCGTTCCGGCGTGACCGGGGCGCCGCGGGGCTGATCGTGACGGGATTCTGGGCCGCGGCTGTCGGCTACATCGTCCATCTGATGTTCGGGTTGTCGGTGACGGGCTCGTCCGTGTTCCTGTGGCTGTCTCTCGCGATGGTCGTGGCACCGACGGCGCGCGTCGTGGAGATCGCGGCACCGAAGTGGGGCATGGCGGCGGCCTTCGCCATGACGGTCGTCGTGAGCGCCGCGTCCGTGTACAACATCGCCTACATCGTCGCCGACAACGACTATTTGCATGCGCAGTTCAACACGAGCTCCGGCGGAAGCACGCTGGCCTCGATCCAATCGGCCATCCGGCTCAACCCGTTCAACGACATGTACCGCGCCCAACTGGGCCAGACCTACGCGCAGCAGATGGCCGTCGATCTCGATACTGCGAGACAGACAGAGGCGGACGGCAAGGATCCGCAGCCCGACGTACGACACGCGTACGATGCGTTCGTGCTCGCGGAGAGGGCGTACCAAGACGTCATCGCGCTCGTGCCCACCGAGTTCGACAACTATGTGTTCCTGGCGGCTCTTTACAACCAGGCGGGCAACGCGTTCCAGGGAGACTTCGCCCAGCGCGCGGTGAAGGTGGCCGATCGGGGCATCGCGGTCGAGCCCTACGGACCGGCGATCCGGCTCCAGAAGGCCTTGGCTCTCTGGACCCTCGGGCGCCTCGACTCAGCCGCGACGGTCCTCGAGGCTGCGGTCCTGATGGACCCGAACTACGCGGAGCCCATGCAGCTGCTGGGCGACACGTATGCGCGGCTCGGCGAGTACGAGAAGGCGCGGGCGCAGTACGACCGGGTCCTCGTTCTGCAGCCGGGTGATGCTCGCGCCACCGCTGGGCTCAAGTCGGTCGAGGCCAGCCTCGCCGCCGGCGGTTCGAACCCGGCGCCGAAGTGAGGCGGCGGTCATGGACACTGACATGATGGACGTGCCCGAGACGACGATCGAGCGGCTCCCGGCCTATCTGCGCTCCCTCGTGCGGGCGCAGGCCGACGGCGTGGCCCTCATCAGTTCGAGCGAGATAGCCGAGATGGCCGGCACGAACGCCGCGCAGGTGCGCAAGGATCTGTCCTACCTCGGTGAGCTCGGCACGCGCGGCATCGGATATGACGTGCTCGCACTGCTCGCGCATCTCATGCGTACGCTCGGGGTGACCAGCCCGCGTCGCGTCTGCGTCATCGGGTACGGGAGGCTCGGCAGCGCGTTCATCCGCTACATCATGTCCGAGGATCGCGGTTTCGCCGTCGTGGCTGTCCTGGATGCCGATCCGTCCAAGATCGGCATCCTGGTCCAAGGCGTGACGGTCCGCTCCATCCATGAGCTCGAGAGCGTGTTCCTCTCGGAGGACGTCGACATCGCCGCCATCACCACCCCGGGCGAGGTCGCGCAGTCCCTGGCCGACCGGGTCACTCTGGCGGGGGTGTGCGGGGTCCTCAATTTCGCTCCGGTCGCTCTGGACGTTCCCGAGGGCGTCAGCGTCCGCAACGTCGACCTTCTCGCGGAGTTGCTCGTGCTTTCGTTCCACCTGAGGTTCGCGGGCCCGAAGGGGCACTGCGCCGACAAAGGAGGGCTGCAATGACCGAACAGCTTGCCCCCGAGATCGACGAACCCGGCATCGGCAGTGACGTCGACGCCGCTGCCGATGCCGTGCCGCGGTGGCTCGGGTGGCTCGTCCTCGGCCTGATCGTGTCGCTGGTCAGTGTGGCCGGTATCGCTGCCAGGTACGCGCTCATGGCGGTTCCGGCGGGGGCGTCTGCGAAGAGCGCGAGTACGGAGCCCGCCGCGGAGCCGTCCCTCGTCGAACTGACGCGCGCGGTGCACTCCGATCCCAACAACCAGGCGGCCCGGCTCAAACTTGCGGCGGCGTATCAGAAGAAGGGGCAGAACGACATGGCCCTGGCGCAGTACGACAAGGTGCTCGCGCGGGCGCCGAAGAACCTCGCGGCCCTGTACAACCGGGGCGTCATCTACATGCAGCTCGGGTCGCCCAAGAAGGCCGAGAGGGCGCTGTGGGAAGTCCTCGATGTCGATCCGACACATGTCCAGGCGGCGGCGGATCTCGGCAGGTACTACGCGGCGAAGGGTCAATACAAGTCCGTGGTCGCGGCCGTGCGCCTCGCCGTCAAGGACAATCCCTGGTCAGCCGACCTCCAGTACCTCACGGGGCTGGCATATGAGAAGCTTGGCGAACCCAAGCGGGCGAAGCTGGCCTACACCGAGGCCCTCCGGTACGCCCCGCACATGGTGGAGGCCAAGGAGGGGCTCGACCGGATCGCCCCCCGGAAATGAGCGGTGACGGAGCGCGCCTGCCCGCCGGACCGGAGGACGGGCGCGACGTCGCGCGATCCGGGCGCCCGGACATCGGCGCGTTCCTGACACTGCGCCGAGCACTTGTCGCCACGGCCATCGCGCTCTTCGTCGCCCTCGCGGTGCTCATCGGGTATTTCGCGCGGTCGAGCGCCGCCCCGGGATCGCTCGTGACGCGCGGCGGCGCCGTCGCGACGGGGATCCAGCCCGTGCTGGCCATCGAGGGTCCGGGGCGCGGGGCGTACCCGCGCTTCTCAGGTCCGATGGGAGTGGCCTTTGGTCCCGACGGCAGGATCTACGTCGTCGACACCGGGCACGATCGAGTGTGCGTGTTCGAAGGGAACGGGTCGTTCCTGTTCGAGTTCGGCACGTTCGGGGTCGCCAAGCCCCTGCCCGGCGGGAAGTACTCCTGGAAGCCGGGGAGGCTCAACCAGCCCGTGGGAATCGACGTCGCCGACGACGGTTCCGTCTATGTCGCGGACTTCCGCAACGACCAGATTCAGGTCTTCGACGCCGACGGGGAGTACGCGCGCGTCTTTCCCAACCCCAGGAAGCGCGTCGGGAGGGGAGCTTCGGGGCAGGACGGGACCGGTATCGCAGTCACGGACGTTGCCGTGAGCGGCGGCAAGGTCTACGCCACGGACACGTACCAGGTCATGGTCTTCGACCTCTCCGGCAAGCTCCTCCTGCAGTTCGGCAAGCCGGGGACAGGGCGCTCGGACCTCGACCACCCGAACGGGATCGACGTGGACTCCAGCGGCATCATGTATGTCTCGGACTCGAACCATGCGCGCGTGGTCGCGTTCCGCCCCGACGGGACGCGGCTGTGGAGCGTCGGGGGCACGGTCCCCCAGATGGGGAAGGCCTCCTCGACGCCGCTCGCGCTGCCCCGCGGCATCACCCTGACATCGGCGGGGGACCTTCTCGTCGCCGATGCCCTCGCCTTCGAGATCGTCGAGATATCTCACGCCGGCACGATCGGCGCACGATTCGGTGAACGCGGCGTCGGCCCCGCCCAGTTCAACTTCCCCAACGGGATCGATTCATCCGGGGAGAAGGTCGCGGTGGCCGACAAGGGCAACGACCGGGTGCTCGTGGTCGATCTCGCGCCTTAATGACGCCGCGCTCGACGGCGCGCTTCCCGTGTTCCACGTCACCGTCGGGCACCGCCTCCTTGTGGCTGGTCGGTGCACCCCCATATACTGAACCCGTCCGCGGCCGCTGGCCGACGTGACATTACTGTGTTTCCCTGGACAGCGGATGCCCGACGGGACGTGACATGCCGACCCGCACCACGATCCTGCCACTGATAGCTCTGCTCATCGTCGCAATCACCCCCGCGTCCTCCTTCGCCTACGTCGATGAGGGCTTGAGTCCGTCCATCTACACGCAGTGCATCGAGTGTCACGGAGCCACCGGGACGCCGCCGTCCCAGTCGAACGCCGACACACGCACCGTCACGGGGCCCCATCTCGGCTATGCGGCGACGTCGCATAAGTGCGATACGTGCCATCGGGTCCACAACGCCTCGGGCATGGCGCCTCACCTCTTGCCGGATTTCACCATCGTCGCGACGTGCCAGATCTGTCATGACGGCACGGGCGGCAAGGGAGTCTACGGAGTCCTCGCGGCCCGCGGGGTCCCGGCGAACCAGATCTCGCGGCACCGGGTGGAGGCCACCAACCTCATCCCGGGTGGCAGCTCGTCGACCGGCGGGACATCGACGGTCAACTTCGATCCGGCCGATCCCGGCCGGCCGATGATCTGCACCGACTGCCATTCCGCGCATGGGGCCGATGTCGTGCAGGCGTTCACCGGAGACAGGCGGCGAGTGGTGCCGGCGGCCACCTCGATCAGCTATCCCATCACGAGCTCCCGGCTCCTCAAGCGCAAGCCCGGCGGGTTCGGAGCGGGGGTCACCCGGTACGGCTCGGCGTGGTGCGCCGCATGCCATCAGGGGCGCCTGGCCGCTCGAGCCGGTCTTCATGATCACCAGGTCGGCAACGACCCCCAGGGGTTCTACTATCAGAACGTCATACGCATGGTGAACGACACATCGTCGCCCGCCACCGAGACGGGCACGATCGGCGGCACCAATAGGGGCTACCTGATGACCCAGGGGACGAAGGATCGTCTGTTCGCTCTCGGGTCGGGCGCGATCTGCCAGCAGTGCCACGAGGACGCGCGCGATCCCGGGACGCTCTCGGCCGACGCTTCCACGGCCGACCCCACCACCTTCGTGGTCAACTCGGTCGACGGCACCAGCGCGGCCGACGTCCCCCGGTTCCAGACCTTCCCGCACGAGGTGCAGGGAAAGCGCCTGCTGATCGAGCCCGCCACGACGACGGCACTTTGTGACAACTGTCACAGACCGATCCCGCCGTGGAGGCCGTGGTAGGGCTTCACGCGGCCCCGCGCGCGGGGCCCGGCGGCCGCCGACGTCACCGTACGGCGGCGACAGGCAGTTGCCGCGCAGACAAACCGGTGCGGCCAACACCTTCCTCATACCGCCCGCGACGTGTCACAATCCGCACGGGACTGATCCGAGCGCTCTGCTCGGGCGCTTTGGCCTCCCGGATGATTCACTTCGTCCGGGACTCGATAGCGCCACCGGGGCGGACGGGTCGGTGTAGACTCCTGTGTACCGGGTCCGACGACGAAGGACGACCACGATAATGCCTCGATTGTCGCTCTCCGGGTTCCGAGACCCGGTTCGCCGACCGCTCTTCATCGTCTGGACCGGAGTGGCGGTCCTGTCCTTGCTGGCCGTCATCGTCGTCGCCGTCGGCGCCACATCGACCCGCGCCTTCTGCGCCGCCGGCATGTGTCACACCCTCCAGGCCGACGCTCTGTCCTCGTACGAGAACTCGTCGCACTCGGAGATCTCGTGCCTCGCCTGCCATATGCCGGTGAACGCCGACCCCGTCACGTTCCTCATCCACAAGGCGGAAGCCGGAGTCAGCGGGCTGATCGGTGTCGCGTCGGGCGCCAAGCCCCCCATCAATGCGGAGTCCGAGCTGGCCATGGACCCGAGGCAGATGCCCGAGCGGCAGTGCACTCAGTGCCACACCGCCAACCGGAAGCTCACGCCGAGCCGGGGAATCGTCATCGACCACGCCGTGCACTCCAGAAACAAGATCACGTGCACCCAGTGCCACAACCGCATCGGGCACGATGAGAACGGCGTGACGCTGACCAAGGGTGTCGCTCGCCATGCCGACTTCATGAAGATGCAGGGATGCTTCCGCTGCCACGACATGGAAGGCAAGAAGCGGGCCCTGGGTGACTGCCAGCTCTGCCACCCCATCGGATTCAAGCTCAAGCCGGCCAACCACGACCTGCCCGGCTTCTACACGCACTACGGCGATTCGACGGGACACGCGAAGCTGGCCCTTGCCGACAAGACCGGCACGTACTGCTCCATGTGCCACGTCCGGGTCCGCTTCTGTGACAGGTGCCACGGCGTGCAGGTCCCGCACCCGAAGGGCTTCGTCGAGACGCACGGTCCCGCGGGCAAAAAGTCCCCGGCAGTCTGCGCGAACTGCCACGCGAAGGGCGTCGCCGTCGCGCGCAACGCCGAGTTCTGCAACGCGTGCCATCACAAGCAAGGGGACCCGACCAAGCCGTGGCTGCCCCAGCACCCCGCCGTGGTGGTCGCACAGGGAACCTACGGGTGCTTCAAGTGTCACCCCGTCACGTACTGCGCCCACTGTCATGTCCGGGGACTGGGCAAGAAGTAGCGCACGACCCACCCACCTGGCGGGCCGAGAGGAACGCATGTCCAACACCGATCTCGTGCTGCTGCACGCGCCCAGCGTCTACGACTTCCGCGAGCGCTCGATCATGTTCGGCCCCGTGTCCGACATGGTCCCTTCCACACCGGTGTTCGAGATGTACCCCCTCGGGTTCACGACCATGGCGGAGTATCTGGAGCGGCACGGTCTCAACGTCCGCATCGTCAATCTGGCCGTGCTGATGCTGAACAGGCCGGATTTCGACGTCGAGAAGGCCATTCGGGAGATGGACCCCACGGCGTTCGGCATCGACCTGCATTGGCTGCCGCACGCTCACGGATCTATCGAGATCGCACGGATCTGCAAGAAGCACCACCCGGACACGCCGGTCATCTTCGGCGGGCTCACGTCGAGCTACTTCCACGAGGAACTGTGCTCGTACGACGCGGTGGACTACGTCCTCCGCGGCGACTCGACGGAGGAACCCTTCCGGCAGCTGATGCTGGCCCTGCGCGGGCACGGCTCCGTCGCCGATGTCCCGAACCTCACGTGGAAGGGCCCGGACGGCTCGATCAACGTCAACGATCTGTCGTGGGTGCCCGGGGACATGAACGACATCTCGCTCGACTACTCGTTCAACATGCGCGCCGTGATCCGGTACCGCGACATGATGGGATTCGTGCCGTTCAAGGACTGGCTGAAGTACCCCGTGTGCGCTTCGCTGACCTGCCGCGGCTGCACGCACAACTGCGTGACGTGCGGTGGCAGCGCCTATGCCTTCCGCGAGCACTTCGGCCGCGACCGCATCGCGTTCCGCGACCCCGAGCTGCTCGTGCACGACATCCAGCACATCCAGCGCTACATCCCGGGGCCGGTCTTCGTCCTGAACGACTTCATGCAGGCCGGCCCCGACTACGTGGAGACGTTCGTGAAAGGGCTTTCGCGCATCAAGCTGCGCAATCCGATCGGTTTCGAGTTCTTCACCCCGCCGAAGGAAGAG
Organism: Coriobacteriia bacterium; assembly: GCA_025361335.1. Classification (GTDB taxonomy): domain Bacteria; phylum Actinomycetota; class Coriobacteriia; order Anaerosomatales; family PALSA-660; genus JANYAK01. The sequence continues at coordinate 22,388 of JANYAK010000022.1, read as the reverse complement.
ATGTACGAGTTCCTCGACGCGCACCTCCCCGACTACTCCGTGGAGATCTCGGTCGAGAGCCACGACGATGCGGTCCGGACCGCGTTCGGCAAGAAGCACTACACGACCGAACAGGTCGAGGAGTCGATCCGCGCCGCGCTGCGTCACGGATGCAAACGCTTCGACCTGTACTTCATGACCGGCATCCCCGGTCAGACCGCCGCCTCCGTCCTCGAGACGCCCGACTACGTGAGGGGGCTGTACGAGCGCACGGGGGACGACCCCCGCCTTCTGCCGTTCATAAGTCCGATGGCCCCGTTCCTTGACCCGGGGTCCATGGCGTTCGACGACCCCGGCACGCACGGCTATAAGCTGCTTGCGCACACGCTCGAGGAACACCGCCAGCTATTGCTCGAGCCCTCGTGGCGCTACATCATGAACTACGAATCCGATGCGATGTCGAAGGGCGAGCTGATCGACGCCACCTACCAGGCGGCGATCGGCGTGAACCGGGCGAAGGCGGATGTCGGGGCCATATCGGCCGACCAGGCCCCGCAGACAGAGGCCAGGATCGCGCAGGCCACACTCGCGATGGAGCGGATCGACGAGATCGTTGCGGGCGATCCGGCGCATCGCGATGCCGCCCTGGCGGACTTCCGCGGCGAGATCGACCGCCTGAACGAGTCGACCGTGTGTGAGAAGACCGAGCTGAACTGGCCTGCCTACACCCGACCGCGGCACCTCTTCAACGTCATCGCGCTGTTCTTCTCGGAGAATTGGGCGCTGCTCACCGGGCGGCGGCGGCACGGCGTGCACCGCGGGCCGGTGTCGCCATCGGCTCAACCCGTGGCCTACGGACAGAGGAGCCCGAGGCAGTGAGCGCGCCGCGGGCATCGGACCCGGCCGAAGCCGGCCGCCCCACGACCGAGAAGGTCAGGGGCGTGTTCGGCCGCATCGCGCGCCGGTACGACGCTATGAACTCGATCATGAGCCTTGGGTTGCATCATCGCTGGCGTCGCCGCACCGTGGCCGAGGCGGGACTCACGCCCGGCTCCATCGTGCTCGATGTCGCGGCCGGCACGGGTGACCTGGCGTTCGCGCTCGCCGGGACCGGACTGCCGCGACGCGTCTTCGCGACGGATTTCGTGCCCGAGATGCTCGATATCGCCAAGGCCAAGGCCGAGAGCCTGCCCGGCCCGACTGAACTCGTCTTCGAGATGCAGGACGGACAGGCGCTCACGTACGCCGACGAGTCGTTCGACGTGGTGACCGTGTCGTTCGGCATCCGCAACATGCCCGACCGCCGCGCGGGGTTCAGGGAGGCGTTCCGTGTGCTCAGGCCCGGGGGGCGCTACCTCATCCTCGAGTTCACGGCTCCACGCTCGGCGTGGTTCCGACCCTTCTTCCGGCTCTACACCGGTACGGTCGTTCCGTTGCTGGGCGCGCTGCTCGCCGGGGATCGGGCCTCGTACCAGTACCTCAACGACTCGATCATGCAGTTCCCCCCGCCAGAGCGAGTGGCCGAGGAATTGCGGGAGGCGGGTTTCGCCGTTGTGCGCTGGGTGCCGATGTTGTTCGGCGCCGTGAACCTGCACGTGGCCACGAAGTAGCGCTCTCGCGCTACCATGGAGGTCACACACGTCCGAGGGCCACCATGGAGGCCGACAGATGCTGCTCACCGCCAAGTACGTGATACCGGTATCGGGGCCCCACATCGAAGACGGTGCCGTCCTCGTGTCGGGTGATCGTATCGTGGCGGTCGGAACGCGCCAGGACGTCGTGGCGGCCCATCCAGGCGAGGAGGTCCGCGACTTCGGGCTCGCGGTGCTGATGCCGGGCTTCGTCGACGTCCACACGCACCTCGAGTACTCGGTGTTCCGCGGCGCCGTCGACGACGTGCCCTACACCGCGTGGAAGATGCAGGTCCAGCGCAAGGAACCGCGCCTGGCGCCCGCCGATTGGATGGACTCGGCGGTCCTCGGCGCGATGGAGGCCGTCGGCTCGGGCATCACCACGGTTGCCGATATCACCGACTCGGGGAACTCGGTCCGCGCGGCCAAGCAGACGGGACTGGCCGGCATCGTGTACCGCGAGGTCTCGACGATGGACAAGCGGCAGGTCGCGGGGCGCATGCAGACGGCGGAGGCGGACATCGACGCGTGGCGGGCGCTGGCCGGCGACGACCCGATCGAGATCGGGATCGCCCCGCATTCGCCGTATACATGCCACCCGTCACTCTTCTCCGCGGCGGCCACATTGGCGAGCGATAGGTCCCTGCCGGTCGCGATACATCTGGCCGGGTCTCGCGACGAGTACGACTTCGTCCGGTACGGCTCGTCCAACCTCGCCCAGGACTTCCGCGAGCAGGCCGGGTGGCACGACGTGGCATGGATGCCGACCGGCGTCAGCCCGGTGCAGTACGTCCTGCAGTGGGGGCTGTTCGACCTGGAGCGGGTGCTCGCGGTGCACTGCGTGCAGGTCGACGAGCGGGACATCGACGTGCTGGCGTCTCACGGCGTCTCTGTCGCCCATTGCCCGCGGTGTAACGCGAAGCTGGGGATGGGCATCGCTCCGCTGCGATCGTTCTTCGAGCACGGGCTCACCGTGGGGCTGGGGACGGATTCGCCCGCGTCCAACAACACGGTCGATCCCTTCGACGAGATGCGCATCGGACTCCTGCTGCAGCGCAGCGTATCGGGCGAGAGCGACTTCTACCGGTACTTCACGGCGCGGACGTTCATGCGGCTCGCGACGATCCATGGCGCTCGGGCGCTGGGCATGGAGGACGAGATAGGGTCCCTCGAGGCAGGGAAGCGCGCGGACATCATCGCCGTGGACCTTTCTTCCAGTCCGCACATGGTGCCGACGGCGGACCCGTACAGCGCGCTGGTCCACACCGCCAACCAGAAGGACGTGCTGGCGACCATGGTGGCAGGGCGCATGCTGTTCGACCGGGGTGAGTACCTCACGGTCGACAAAGAGCGCGCCCTGGCCCGCGCGCAGGAGATCCGCGACAAACTTCGTGGGTAGGTGGCGATGGACGGCGATCTGATAGAGACCGGGGAGGTGGTCGGCGTCGGGCCGGGATCGGTCGACGTCCGCATCAGCTCGACGGACGCATGCGCGAAATGCAGTCACTGCTCCCGGGTCGACAAGGACGGCATGGTCATCGTCGACGTGCGCAACGATGTCGATGCTTCCACTGGCGACGCGGTCGAGGTGCTCATCCCCGCCGGCACGGACATCCGCGCCGCGGTGTATGCATATGTGCTCCCGGTCGCGGCCCTTCTCTTGGGCTATGGGGCGGGCAATGCGCTTGGCCGACTGCTGGGCTGGGACCCCGACCTGACCGGCGCGGGCTTCGCGCTGGCCGGTGTGGCGTTCGGCATGCTGCTGATGCGGTCGAGGGCTCGCAAGGTGCTCAGCTCGGACCGATTCCGCCCGCGGGTGCGTGCTATAATGGCGCCCGCGCGCCAGCCCCGGGCGGAATCAGCTGTTCGGGCCGAGCAAGGGCCAGCGCGGGCCGGGAGGTAAGGAAACGTGAGCGATCAGGACTTCTTCTTCGACGAGGACAATCCGAAGCCGGCCGAGAAGCCGGCCGAGAAGCCGGCTGCGAAGTCGACCGCCAAGGCGGAGCCGCGCCCATCATCCGGCGCTCCCGCGAAGGCCGCACCGTCAGTCGTCGCCGAGACGCCGATGCTTGAGCAGAGCGTGACCATCGCGGTCGCCTCCCTTCTCATGACCGTCGGCCTCCTTGTCGGCGTCATCATCGGCTTCCTGCTCGCCGGCGTCGTGACCCCCGCCCCGGTCGGCGGATCCAGCGCGGCGACCCAGTCAGGCACCACGGGCACCGGCGCCACAGGCACCGCTCGCCAACTGACCCCCGAGCAGGCCACGGGCGGCCTTCCCGCCGGTCACGTGCCGGTCACCGGAGTCGCCACCGGGACAGCGGCTCCTCCCACGGCGCCGTAGCCCTTCGTCGCCGCACGGATCAGCACCTGACGCCCCTCAGCTCCGCCGGCCATCGAGGCCGCTTCTGCATCCGTTCGACCTCTGGAGACTCGCATGGCTATCGACAAGAGCCGCACCTCGCCCTTCGTGAAGGGCGTCATCATTTTCATCGCCATCACGTTCGTTCTGGGCATCGGCGGCGCCTCGCTCGTCCCTCTCCTGCAAAGCATCACCTCCCCCGGCGCCGCAGCGACGACCGCGGGCAGCACCGCGGCCACGGACACCATCGCGGCGATCTCCGCGAAGTACTCGCCCCGCACCGTGACGAATGACGAGTCGCTCAAGGCGGACCCCAAGAACTACGAGCTCTTGTTGGCGCAGGCGCGTGCATATCACGACTGGGCGGGCGAGATACTGCAGGCGGAGAAGACGCAGACCGGCGCCGATCGGCCCCTGTGGCTGTTGGCGGTCGAGTACTACAAGCGCGCCGTCGCGGTGAAGTCCGGCGACTCGGGCGTGATGACGGACATGGCGATCTCGCAGTTCTACTCGGGCGACGTCCCGACTGCGATGGCCACTGCGGACGCCGTGGTGAAGGCCGACCCGAAGTTCGCTCCGGTGCACTTCAACCTGGGCGTGTTCTTCGGCGCGACAGGCGACAATGCGCGTGCGATCAGCGAGTACCAGGCCTACATCAAGCTTGAGCCGACGGGACAACTCGTCACGGAAGCGAACTCCCGCATCGCGAGCCTCAAGACCGCCAGCACGCCCGCGACGACCACTCCGTAGGCGCTATCCGCCCTACGGTCGAAGCGGGGTGTCGCCCAGCCGTTCCATCGCCTCGGCGCGGTCCGCCGCTATCGAGAAGATGCCGGTCAGCCGGGTCAGATCGAGGATGCTCGACACAGTGTCGTTCGTGACGAGCACGAGCCGCCCGCCTTGCGCGGTGTACTCGCGCGAGAGACTGAGGAGAAGGCCCAAGCCGGAACTGTCGAGGTACTCGACGCCGGACAGGTCGATGATGGTCGCGGGCGGAGACGCCTTGAGCACGCGATCGATGTTCATGCGGAACGCTGAGCATTCGGTGTAGTCGAGCTCACCTGCGACAGTCAGGACCCAGTACTCGGGTTCCTGCTCGAGATCCATCGAGACGGCCATCGGTCTCCAAGCTCGCGAAGGTACGCGAGCATTGTACCCAATAGGAGGACCGTTCACTTTCGAGGCAGGGTACAATGAGCGACACGGTCGACGATCCCGGTCGACGTTCGCCCGCCGATGCGATGAAGGAGCTGGGACGATGGACCTGGACGTCAGGGTCGAGAAGGATGGCCGATTCTGCTTCGTGACCGTGTCCGGCGAGGTCGACGTGTACACGTCGCCTGTGCTGAAGGAGCGGCTCATCGAGGCCATCGAGGACGCCTGCGACCGGCTCGTCGTATCGCTCGACGAGGTCGGCTTCATCGACAGTTCCGGGCTCGGTGTCCTGGTCGGTGCCCTGCGGCGCGTCAAGGAACGCAACGCGGACATGCGGATCGTGTGCACGCGGGAGCAGGTCCTCAAGATCTTCCGCATCACAGGTCTGGACAAGGTGTTCCCGATCGTCGCGACGCAGGACGAGGCGCGGGGGATCTAAGTGTTCTCACTCGGCGGCAGCGAGCTGCTGCTCATAGCGGTGATCGCGCTCGTCCTGTTCGGGCCTGACAAGATCCCCCAGATGGCGCGTTCCGTCGGACGGCTGTTGCGCGAATTCAACAAGTACCGCGACATCATGGAGTCGACCGTCCGGGCCGAGATCTACCGCACCGACCGGGACGAAGGCAAAGACGTCGGTGACCATCAGGCGGGCCTGGACAGGATCACCCAGGCCGCCAAGGCCTCGCAGGATCTGATCGCGGAGCGCGCCGCCGCCGAGGAGGCGTCGGCCGAGGCTTCGTCATCGGGCGAGAAGGACGGGCCGGCCGCGACCCCGCCGCAACCCCCGACGCTGCTGGCGACCGACGAGGACGAGGAGGACGGGGCCTGAGCCCACGGGCGGCCTCGAGACATCCATGCCCATCGGTCCCGCGAAGATGCCCCTGATGAAGCACATCGGCGAGCTGCGTCGACGGATGACGATAGTGTTCGCCGTGGTGAGCGCCGCGACGGTCGTCGCCTACTTCTTCACCGACCCCGTGTATCGGTTCCTGTTGGCACCGGTCTGGCCCATCCTCAAGGGCGCGAAGCCCATAGCGATCGGCGTGCTCGATCCGATGACGGTGCGCTTCGGGCTCGCCTTCTGGACGGCCATCGTCGCCTCGAGCCCCGTCCTCATCTGGCAGATCGGGGCGTTCTTCCTCCCCGCGCTACGGCCTCGAGAGCGCAAGTGGCTCGCGCCGACCTTCGCAGTGGCGCTGGCGCTGTTCGTCGCCGGCGCCGTGTTCTGCTACGAAATCATCCTGGCCGCGTCGTTCTCGTGGCTTGCGGGGCAGTCGGGCGACATCATGCGGTTCACGCCGCAGGCCGGCGACATGCTGACCGTCGTCGAGTTCTTCCTTCTCGGGTTCGGCATCGCGTTCCAGACGCCGATCGTCGTCTTCTACCTGGTGTTCTTCGGCGTCGTGCCCTACGCGACGTTGCGCAAGAACTGGCGGATCGTGTACGTGTCCACGTTCATCATCGCCGCCGGCATCACGCCCGACTGGTCGCCGGTGAGCATGCTCTCGCTGGCGGCCGCGATGATCGTCCTGTACGAGATCAGCCTCGCGCTCGTTCGCGTCGTCCTGAGCAAGCGCATCAAGGCTCGCGAACGCGCGGCCGCGGCCGAGGAGGCCTGAGCCCGGTGCACGAGATGGGCATCGTCGCCGAGGTGCTGGCGGCCGTCACCACCGCGGCGGAGTCCGCCGGCGCCGTGCGCGTGAACCGGGTGCGGCTGACCGTGGGAGAACTGACCGCCGTCGTGCCCGACTCTCTCCAGTTCGCCTGGGAGGCGCTCGCGCCCGGTACCCCGGTCGAGGGCGCCGTCCTGGAGGTCGTGGAGACCCCGGCGAGGTCGCGGTGCGTCGACTGCGACCTTGAGTTCGAGCACGACCGCTTCGACCGCAGGTGCCCGGCCTGTGGGAGCTACCTGTGCGAGGTACTTGCCGGCAACGAGCTGCGCATCGACGACGTCGATGTCGACTTGCCGGATCAGGCGCCGGTGCCGTCCCCTCACGAAGCGACGGAGGACTGACCGTGGAGATCGACCTGTCGAGGCCCATCCTGGCGCGTAACGAGGGGCTGGCGAGGAAGAACAGGGAGCGGCTCGCGGCCGCCGGTGTGTTCGCGGTCGACATCCTCGCCTCGCCGGGCGCGGGCAAGACGACGACCATCCTGGCGACCATCGAGCGCCTGCGCGACCGGTATCGCATCGCGGTCATCGAGGGCGACATCGCCAGCAGGGTGGATGCCGAGAAGGTGGCCTCGCACGGCATACCCGCGGTGCAGATCAACACCGGCGGGGCGTGCCATCTGGAGGCCGACATGGTCGGCAGGGCGCTGGACGCCCTCCCGCTCGACGGCCTGGACCTCGTCATCATCGAGAACGTGGGCAATCTCGTGTGTCCGACGGAGTTCGACCTCGGACAGGACGCCCGCGTGGTGATCCTGTCTGTGCCCGAAGGGCACGACAAACCGCTCAAGTACCCGGCGATCTTCGCGTTGGCTGACGCGGTCGTGCTCAACAAGTACGACACGCTGCCGGTGTTCGACTTCGACGAAGGGGAGTTCCGCGAGTCTGTCGCGCGGCTCAACGGCGCCGCTCCGATCTTCCCCGTCAGCGCGACGAAGGGCGACGGCGTGGCCGACTGGGTCGAGTGGCTCGCCGGACGCATCGAAGCGGCACGTACCACCACCTAGAGCGGCACGTACCACCACCTGGAGGAGGAGCGCATGGACCGGTCCGAGGCGTTCGCACTGGTGCGAGAGCGGATCCCGCACGCGAACCTGGTGAACCACTCCGTGGCTGTCGAGTGCATCATGGAGGCTCTCGCCCGGCGGCTCGGCCTGTCGGACGACGACGTCGCGCGGTGGGCGCTGGCGGGCCTGCTCCACGACCTCGACTACTCGGAAACTGGCGAGGATCCCGCGCGCCACGGCCTCGTGACGGTGGAGCTCCTGGCCGGCCTCGTGGACGAGGAGATCCTGCACGCGATCCTCGCGCACGCCGAGAAGGCGCCACTGTCGACGACGCTCGACCTGGCTCTGTACGCCTCCGACCCCACCACCGGCTTCATAGTGGCTGCCGCCCTCGTCCGCCCCGACAAGGACCTCGGCGCGGTCGAGGTGCGCTCGCTCCTGAAGCGTTGGAAAGAGAAGGCGTTCGCCCGCGGCGCCAGCCGGGAACAGATGGATCGCTGTTCGGATATCGGTTTGACGCGGGACGAGTTTCTCGCGCTATCATTGGCCGCCATGCAGGGGCGAGCCACCGAATTGGGGTTCTAGCCCTCCGTCGGACCCAAGGAAGGCAGTGTCGGCGTGCGTCTGATCGTTTCCGAGAAGAAGGATGCCGCCAAGCGCGTGGCCGAAATCCTCGCCGTGGGCAAGCCTTCCTCCGAGAAGGTCTACCAGACCGAGGTCTTCAACTTCCGGCGTGACGGCGAGGACTGGGTCTCCATCGGGCTGCGGGGCCATATCATGGAGGTCGAGTTCCCGGAGACCCATCCCGACATCGCGGACGCGACCAAGGAAGTCGACCTTCGCAAGTGGAAGCTCGAGTCCCTGCCCACGCTCGTGAACGCTCCTGTGCTCAAGTTGCCGCACGAGAAGGGGATCATCCAGTCCCTCAAGAGCCTCGCCAAGAAGGCCGACCTGGTCATCATCGCGACCGACTTCGACCGTGAGGGCGAGCTCATCGGCGCCGATGCGCGCGACATCGTGCGCTCGGTCAACAAGGGCGTGCCGGTGACGCGAGCCCGGTTCTCCGCGATCACCCGGGATGAGATCGAGCGGGCGATCGCCGAGATGGGCGAGGTCTCCGACGATCTCGCGCAGGCCGGGGAGGCCCGCCAGGACATCGATCTCATCTGGGGCGCCGTCCTCACCCGCTATCTCACGCTCGCGCACCAGACGAAGACTCGCAGGCCGTTCGGCGACGTGCTCTCAGCGGGCCGCGTCCAGACGCCGACTTTGAAGCTCATCGTTGATCGTGAGGCCGAGCGCGACGCGTTCGTGCCCGAGGACTTCTGGACCGTCAAGGCCGATTTCGCCCTGGGCGTCGAGGGGTTCACGGCGCCCCACGCGACGGAGCGCTTCAAGACGGAATCCGAGGCGCTCGCCGTGATGGGCGCGGTCGAGGGGGCGGACACGGGCACCGTGGTCGAGGTGAAGCGCACGAAACGGCGCGTCGAGCCGCCGACGCCGTTCAACACGACGGCGCTGATGGCCGCCGCGGCCTCGGAGGGCCTCACACCGGCGCGGACCATGCAAGTCGCCGAGAAGCTCTACCTCTCGGGCCTGATCAGCTATCCCCGCGTGGACAACACCGTCTATCCGCCCAGCCTCGACCTCAAGGGAGCGCTGAAGGCTCTCCAGGACGTCCCGGCGTACCGCGCGCACGCGACGGCGATCCTGGCCGGCCCGCTGAAGCCCACACGCGGTGCGAAGGAGACCACGGACCATCCTCCCATCACGCCCATGGCGGCCGCCGACCCCGATAAGCTGGATGGACAGGCCTGGAAGATCTACAACCTCGTCGCCCGCCGCTTCATGGCGACGCTGTCCGGCGCGGCCACCATCGAGGGAACGCGCGTCGACATCGACGTCGCGGGCGAGCGGTTCGTCGTCAAGGGCGATGTGGTCGTGTCGCCCGGTTTCCGCGCGATCTACCCCTACGGCCTCAAGAAGGACGAGCATCTGCCGGCGATGTCCGAGGGCGAGCGGGTCGAATTCAAGGGCGCCCGCATGGAAGCCAAGCAGACGCAGCCGCCGTCGCGGTACTCGCAAGGCAAGCTCATCCAGGAGATGGAGCGTCTCGGCCTCGGCACGAAGGCCACGCGTCACGACATCATCCAGGGCCTCTCCGACCGGAAGTACGTCACGGGCGACCCGGTCGAGCCGACATGCAAGGGCATCTCGGTCGTCACGGCGCTCGCCGAGCATGCGGGTCGTATCACCTCTCCCGACATGACCCGGGAGCTCGACGAGGAGATGGACGCCATCGCCGGCGCCCGCGACACGAGGGAGCGCGTGGTCGACCATTCGCGCGCGCTCCTCGCCGAGATCATGCGCGTGCTGCTTCCCATCGCCGAGCAAGTCGGCGAGACGCTGAAGAGCGCGACCGACGAGGACGCCAAAGTCGGCAAGTGCCCCGTGTCGGGACACGACCTGGCCATCAAGTTCTCACCGAAGAACAAGAGCTACTTCGTGGGCTGCACCGGCTATCCGGACTGCCCGCAGACCTATCCTCTGCCGAAGAACGCCAAGTTCGAGGCCGTCGACGAGCTGTGTCCCGTATGCGGCACGCCGCAGGTCAAGGTCATCCAGTTCAAGAAGCGACCTCGCCTGATGTGCCTGAGCATCGACTGCCCGACCAAGAAGGGTCCCGAGATCACGGTCGGGACATGCCCGAGCTGCGGCGGGGCGCTCAAAGTGATGTACTCGCAGGTGGGAAGCCGCTACATCCGGTGCGAGAACTACGCGCCCAAGGAGCACGAGGTCTCGTACCCGCTGCCGCAGCAGGGCGAGATCGAGGCCACGGGCGAGATATGCGAGGCATGCGGCGCCCCGAAGATCATCGTCCACACGAAGAAGGGTCCGTGGAAGATCTGCGTCGACCCCGATTGTCCCGCGAAGCCCCCTCGCGCAGAATGGTCCAAGCGTGGTTCGGCGAAGGGGGCGGCTCGCAAGGCGCCATCGAAGGCAGCGGGCAAACGCGCCAAAAAGTGACGACGGGGTCAGCGGCGGGGGGGCTCGTGAGGATCGCAGTCGTTCAGCACCAGATCCGGACCCACGAGCGGGTGGACCTCGCCGCGATGCTGGCGCTCGCCGAGCGGGCGGTCGATCAGGGGGCCGACACCATCGTGTTCCCGTGCGTGCCCGGGCTCGGCGGGGGCGGGGAGCTCATGCCGGCCTTCATCCAGAACGTCTGCGAACGCGCGCCGCAACTGTCGGTCATCGCGTCGTGTGCCGGCCGGCTCCGCCTGACGCCGCTCGAGGCGCTTCCCACCCGCCTGGGCCGCACGTTGGTCCTGGCGGGGGACGAGTGCATCGACCCCGAGCTGTTCCCGGTGATTGCGGGAGCGAATGTCGAGGCCCTCGTGTGGCAGATCGACACGGAGTCCCCCCTCCAGGCCGAGGCGATACTCGAGCTGGCGCTCGACGCGAGCCTGTCGCTGTCGGGCCTCGTCCTTGTCTCCTGTTTCGACGGGGAGGCGCGCGGTGCGAGGTCGTTCGGGGGCAGTGCCATCGTGCATCTGGGCGAGCTCCTGGCCGAGGCGGGCCAAGGCGAGGACCTCCTTCTCGCGGACGTCGCGGCCCCCGTCTCACTTCCCATCCGTCGCGGTCCGTTGGCGGAACCGGGGCCGGTGCTGGAACAGCGGCTCGCTGTTCATCGCGGCGCGAAGATCACGCTCGGGTATCCCGCCACCATCGACTAGTCGGGTCGGGCCTTCGGGGTGCCGCGACGGGGCGCCGAGGGGCCCCCGGGGAGGTCTGGCCGCGGCGATGTGCATGCTACAATCCGACGGGTCCGCGCGGTGCGCGGATCCCGGTTCCCGGGGGCATGCCGAGCCACACGCCCGCACGCTCATCCCACGAGGGGGTCCCGCGTGACGTATCCGAAAGTGACGGTCGTCGGCGCCGGAAACGTGGGCGCCACGGCCGCGTTCATCTTGGCCACCACCGGGGTCGCCGACGTCGTGCTCGTGGACGTCGCCGAAGGGCTGCCGCAAGGCAAGGCGCTCGACATCATGCACGCCCGGTCCGTGGATCGCTTCGGACCGAACGTCACGGGCGCGAACGACTACGCGGCGACCTCGGGATCGGATGTCGTGGTCATCACCGCGGGCCTACCCCGGCGCCCCGGCATGACCCGCGACGAGTTGCTGGCGATCAATGCGGGCATCGTGCGCTCCGTCGTCGAGGCCGCCGTGGCCGCCTCACCGGACGCGGTCTTGGTCTGCGTCACCAACCCCCTCGACGCGATGACGCATCTCGCCTGGGACCTGTCGGGGCTGCCCAGCGCCCGGGTCCTCGGCATGGGCGGTGTGCTCGACTCCGCCCGTTTCGCGTACTTCATCGCCGCCGAGACGGGGGCCGCCATCGCCGACATCGACGCTCTGGTCGTCGGCGCGCATGGCGACGCGATGGTCCCGCTGCCGCGCCTCTCGACGGTCGCGGGGCGCCCTCTCGCCGACCTGCTCCCGCCCGATAGGATCGAGGCGGTGGTCGAGCGGACCGTGTTCGGCGGCGCCGAGGTCGTGGCGCTGCTCAAGACGGGAAGCGCCTACTACGCGCCTGCCACGTCCGTCGTGTCCATGGTGCGCGCGATGCTGTCCGGCACGCCCGCCGTCATGCCCTCGTGCGTGCTTCTCGAGGGGCAGTACGGCATCAAGGATGTCTACATGTCCGTGCCCGCGCTCCTGGGACGCGGGGGCGTCGTCGGGATTCCCGAACTGGCTTTGACCGCGTCGGAGCTCGAGTCCGTACAGCGTTCGGCCGCGGGTATCGACGAGGCGTACGCGGCCCTCGGGGCGAGGGGCTAGCCTCGTGGTGGACGGCTCCAGCATCGCCACCGCGGTGCGCGACGCGATCCGGGTCGCCGCCGTCGAGCTGAGGCCCGACGTGGCGGCGGCTCTCGCGAGGGCCGCTCGGTCCGAGACCTCCGCGCGGGGCCGGGCTGTGCTGGCCCAACTGGTCGAGAACGCCGAGATCGCCTCGATGGACCGGGTCCCCCTGTGTCAGGACACGGGATCGGTCTGGGTGAGGATCGAGATGGGATCCGACGAGCGCCTCGGGGGGGATCTGCACTCCCAGGTGGATGCCGCGGTGACCGAGGCTTACAGGGACGGGGCCCTTCGCATGAGCATGGTCCGTGACGCGCTGCTGGATCGCACGAACTCGGGCGACAACACGCCGGCATTCATCGAGATCGTGTCGCGCCCGGGCACGGGCGCGCGCGTGGATGTCATGCTGAAGGGCGGCGGGAGCGATAACGCCTCCGTGGTGACCATGCTCGATCCCGCGGCGGGGATCGCTGGGGTGCGCGACGCCGTCGTCAACGCCGTCGTGGCGAAGGGCGCCTCCGCGTGCCCGCCGTTGCTCATCGGGGTCGGCGTGGGCTCCACCTTCGACCGCGTAGCCTCGCTCGCCAAGCACGCGCTGCTGCGTCCCATCGGGTCGTCCGGTGATCCGCGAGCGGCGGCGCTGGAGCGAGAACTGCTCGAGGCGGTCAATGCCACGGGAGTCGGTCCCGGGGGACTCGGTGGTTCGACCACGGCGCTGGCCGTCCACGTGGAGACCGCGCCCTGCCATATCGCGTGCCTCCCTGTCGCGGTCAACCTGGGGTGCTGCGCCATCCGTTCGGCCACGGTCGAGCTGCGATGACGGACCGCATCGCGCCTTCGACCGAGGAGGAGACCCTCCAGCGCGCCATGAAGGGCGGCTACAAGCGCCTCATGCGCGATCGCGGCTTCCGCAGCCTGTGGCTCGGGCAGACCATTTCGGGCATCGGCGATTGGCTCGTGGTCAGCCTCCTCATCTCCATCGTGACCCAGCGCTCGAACGGCTCCGCGCTCGCGATCGCCGGGATCATGATCGCCAAGATCATCCCGTCCCTGCTGTTCAGCGGCGTCATCGGCGCGGTCGTGGACCGGTTCGACCGGCGGCGCCTCATGATCGTCTGCGACCTCATCAACGGCGTGCTGTGCCTCGGCCTGCTCATGACGAACATGCTGCCGGCCAACGGCGCGCTCGCCGTGATCTACGTCTTCACCTTCCTGATGGAGATCTGCAACCTGCTGTTCGTGCCGGCGAAGAACGCTCTGATCCCCATGATGGTGGAGGAGAGGGACCTCGCCTCCGCCAACGGCCTGTCGTACACGACCCAGCAGGCGAGCATGCTCATCGGCCTGCTCGCTTCGGGCGCGATCGTCGCGGTGTTCACCGCGTTCCTGCGCGGCATCGCCGGCGCCGGGGTCCCGGTCGTCTCCCAGTTCGTGGCCAGCGCGCCGTATCTCGCGGGCCCGCAGGCCGGCATCGTGCTCGACTTCTTCTCGTTCCTCGTCTCCGCGGCTCTCGTCTCCACGATCGTGGTCGCGTCCCAGGCCAAGCGGAAGGCCAAGCTCGATTGGAAGATGTTCGGACACGAGGTCGTCGAGTCGTTCACCATCCTTCGGGAGCACAAAGAACTGCGCGCGTTCCTCACAAGCATCGGACTGGCCATCCTGGGAGGCGGTGCCATCATCACGGTCGGCCTCGTCTACGTGCAGGAGAACCTGGTCGGCGGCGTGCCGTTCCTCGAGATGGTGAAGGGCTTCGAGCGTACGGCCTCCCAGCCGCCGCAGACCTTCATCCTCGTGTTCCTCGCGCTCGGGATGGTGACCGGCGCCTTCGTCGTGCCCAGGATCGCGGTGCGGGTCAAGCTCGAGACCCTGTTCGTCACCGGCGTGGCCGGCTTCGGCCTCACGATGTTCGGGTTCTCGACCGTGGGCCTGTACTGGGTGGCGTCGCTGTTCGCGATAGGCGCCGGCTACTTCCTGGCGCAGGTCACCGTGGCAGGGAACACGTACGTGAGCGAGACCGTCGTCGACGAGCAGCGCGGTCGCGTGTTCACGGCGCTCGAGTCGGTGCTGCGCGTGGCTCTGCTCCTGTCCATGGTGGTGACCGCTCCTCTCGGGGATGCGGTCGGGGTCTACGTCCGGCGCTTCCTCGAGGCGACCGGCGGCAACCCGGCCGAGCTCGTGCTGACACCGTCGCGTATGACGCTCATGTTCGCCTCCGCGATCGTCATGGGGGCCGCGGTGTACGCGATGCGCGCGATTCCGTGGCGGCGCGCGAAGGAGGGGCAGGCCGATGCCTGACGCCGGCCGCGAATCGGTTCGCGGGCCGGCGCGAGAGCCGGCGCGAGAGCAGGCGCGCGAGCCCATCCGGGTGCAGCTGCCCGCGACGCACGAGGCGCTGGCGGCGCTGCGCGCGGGTGACGCGGTCGAGCTGACGGGGCCGGTCTACACGGCGCGCGACGCCACGCACGCCCGCCTCGTCGCCGAGCTCGAGCGCGACGGCCGCCTCCCGTACGGCCTCGAGGGCCAGATGCTCTTCTACGCGGGCCCGACGCCGGCGGCGGGCGGTCGCCCGGTCGGTGCGGTCGGGCCGACCACCTCCCGACGCATGGACGCCTACACGCCCGCTTTGTTGGCGGCCGGCATCGTCGGGACGATCGGCAAGGGCCCACGCTCCGAACAGGTGCGCCAGGCGTGCGTGCGCGAAGGCGCGGTGTACTTCGCGGCGGTGGGAGGCTCCGCCGCGCTGCTCGCGCGCCGCGTGACCGCGGCCGAGCCGGTCGCCTACCCTGAACTCGGAACCGAGGCGCTCGTGTGCATGACGCTCGACCGCTTCCCCGCGTTCGTGGCCGTCGACACCCTGGGCGACGACCTCTTCGCGTCCGCGCGGAACCCGGCGAACGGCGGCGCCTCGTGACCGTGACCGCGCCCGAGCCCGTGCCCGTGCCCGCGTCCGTGCGAGGGCGGTTCATCGTGCTGGAGGGCGGCGAGGGCACCGGGAAGTCCACGCAGGCCGCGCTGCTGGTGGCGCGCATCCGCGCGGCCGGCGTGCCCGTGACCGCCGTGCGCGAGCCCGGGGGGACGATCGTGGGCGACCGCGTCAGGGGGCTCCTCCTGGACCCGGCGCATGCGGGGCTCGACGCCCGCGCCGAGCTGCTCCTGTACGAGGCGAGCCGCGCCGAGCTGGTGGCCGCCGTCATCCGGCCCCGGCTGCAGGCGGGCGACTACGTCGTGTGCGACCGGTTCACCGACTCGACGCTCGCGTATCAGGGCTACGGCCGCGGTCTGGACCTGGACGGGATCGAGGCGCTCAACGAATGGGCCACCGATGGTCTGCGGCCCGAGCTGACCGTGCTGCTCGATCTTGACCCTCTGGTGGGCGTACGGCGCGCGACCGGGCAGGGGGCCGACAGGCTCGAGGCGGAGGGCGCGGAGTTCCATGCTCGCGTGCGAGCCGGCTTCCTGGCGCTCGCGTCGGGCGCCGCGCATGTGGTCGTGAGCGCGAGCGCATCCATCGACGAGGTGGCGGCCGCCGTCTGGGCCGCGGTCAGGGAGGGGGACGCGGCGCTCGTCTCCGCGCCGGAGCGGGCATGACCCACCGCGCCGTCTGGGACGACCTCATCGGACAGGACCGCGTCGCTGCCTTCCTTCGCCGAACCGTGGAAGAAGGGTCGACCACCCACGCCTACCTGTTCACCGGCCCGCCCGGCTCGGGCAAGGCGACGGCGGCCCGCGCGCTGGCGTGTGCACTATTGTGCGACGACGGTGGGTGCGGGACGTGCCCGGCGTGCGTCCGCGTGAAGCGAAGGTCACATCCCGACGTCCGCATGATCGCGCCGGAGGGCGCGGCGACCTACATGGTCGAGCAGGCGCGCGATCTCATCCATGATGTCAGCCTGAGCCCGGTCGAGGGCCCGGTGAAGGTCTACATCCTCGACAGGGCCGAGTCGTTCAATCCAGCAGCCGCCAACGCACTGCTCAAGACGCTCGAGGAACCTCCCGACTACGCCGTCCTCATCCTGCTGACCACCTCGTGGGAGGCGGTCATCCCGACGATCGCGTCCCGCTGCCAGGTGGTACGGTTCGCGCCGGTCTCGCCACACACCGCCGTCGCGCTGCTGGCCGAGCGGACGGGTGCGGGACGTGACGAAGCGCGGGCGGCCCTGGCGGCGTCGGGAGGCGTCGTGCCGCGCGCCGTGGAGTTCCTCGGCTCGCCGTCGCGCCGGGCGGCACGCGACCGCCTGATCGGCGTTCTGCGCGACCTGCCCGTGATGGACGGGCGCGACGTGCTCGTGGCGGCCCGGGACTTGCTGATCGAGGTGAAGGCGCCGCTCGACGACCTGAGGCAGCGTCAGGAGGCCGAGATCCGCGAGCGGATCGAGTTCCTCGGAAAGACCGCCGGCTCGATGAAGCCCATCGAGGACAGGCACAAGCGGGAGATCACGGCGCGAGAGCGCGAGGGCATCGGCGAGCTGGTCAACGTCGCCGAGAGCTGGCTGAGGGATTGCCTGGCCAGCATCGCCGGCGCCTTCGAACTGGTGGCCAACCGGGACGCGTCCGACGACATCGCCGCGGCGGCCACGTGCGCCGGAGAGAGGCAGCTGGCGAGGGCCATGTGCGCGGTCGGCGAGGCCCGCCGGCGTATCTCGTATAATGTCAGTCCCCAGCTGGCCATCGAGGCCATGCTGTTCGACATACAGGAGGCCCTTATATGCCCACGATCGTGGGAGTGAGACTGCGCAACGCGGCCAAGCCGGCGTTGTTCGATACAGGCACGACGGACCCGATAGCCATCGACGACACGGTCGTCGTCACCACTGAGAGAGGCACCGAGATCGGCCGCGTAGCGTCCGCACCCCGGGAGCTGGCCGAAGGCGAGCACATCGATCGGGCGAACCGCGTCCAGCGCGTGGCCACGGCGTCCGACATGGACACGGTGGAGGAACTGCACCGCAAGGAACGCGAAGCGATGCCGCTGTATCGCCAACTGGTGAACAAGCACAAGCTGGACATGAAGCCCACCGACGTCGAGTACGTCTTCGACGGCAGCAAGATCGTGTTCTACTTCGTGGCCGAGGAGCGCGTGGACTTCCGCGACCTCGTTCGCGACCTCGCCGCCGAGTTCCACGCGCGCGTGGACATGCGACAGATCGGCGTGCGCGACGAGGCCCGCATGATCGGCGGCCTCGGCCACTGCGGCGAGCAGCTGTGCTGCATGCGCTTCGGCGGCGAGTTCCAGCCCGTCTCGATCCGCATGGCCAAGGAACAGGACCTGCCGCTCAACCCGCTGAAGATATCGGGCCTGTGCGGGCGCCTCATGTGCTGCCTGCGCTACGAGTACGAGGCCTACAAGGACTTCAAGGGCCGCGCTCCCAAGAAGGGGGCGATCATCGAGGTCGGCGACCAGAAGGGCAAGGTCGTCGAGTTCAACACGCCCAAGGAGACCGTCACGATGCGCCTCGAGCAGGGCGGCTCCATCACCGTCGGATTGGCCGACCTGGAGTGCGGGTGCGACGGCACGTGCCCCTGCAAGGTCCGCGCGGAAGCGTTGGAGAAGCCCGAGCCCGCGTTCGTGGCGACGATAGCCGAGTCGGCGACCGTCCTTCGGGCGGCCGAATCGATGCCGGCGCAGGAAGGCGACGCCTCGCAGGGCGAGCGCACCGGGCGCCGCCGCCGTCGCGGCGCGGGATCGGCCGAAGGCGCGGCTCCGGCCGCGACGCAGACGCCGCCGGCGGGCGCGCAGCAGCCAGCCTCCCGCGGCGGCAGGCGTGGCGGCCGCGGCCAGCAGTCGGGCGCCACACAGCAGCCCGGCTCGGGCCAGCCCGCGTCTTCCCGCGGCGGGCAGCAGCCCCCGCGGACTCCGAAGCCCGCCGCCGAGGGCCAGCAGCCGACCGCGCAGGGCGAGGCGGGGGCCGCTCCCGGCCGCAGGCGCCGCAGGCGCCGTTCCGGAGGCGGAGGCGCCCCCTCGGAGTGATGTTGCGCGGGCTGCCGTTCCCGGTATACTGCCGTCTTGCGCCGACGTAGCTCAGCTGGCCAGAGCACCGCACTCGTAATGCGGGGGTCCGGGGTTCGAATCCCCGCGTCGGCTCCATGTTCTACCTGCGAGGACCTTCGGGTCCTCGTTCGTTTCTCAGGGATCACGCCCCGCGATTCGTCTATCCATTCGTCTATCGCGCGCCTACAGCCGCCGCTCGGGTACCTGCTAGCGACTCCATGGCCTCGCGCTTCCGCTCGTCGCTCGTGTGCGTGTAGTTGCGGAGAAGGACCTCCGGGCTGTGCCCGGTGATCTCGGATATCAGCTTCACGTCGAACCCCCGCGCGACCAGCTCGGACACGAACGCGTGACGGAGCAGGTGAGGCGAGACTCCCGGCGCGTGGTGCTCTGCCAAGACGCGGAAGCGGTTGGCGTACCATCCGGGCAGCATGGGCTCGCCGCCGGGGGTCGCACAGATGCGGTCGCTTCGAACGCCCAGCGTGAGCAACCGCTGTCCCTGCTCCGCTTGGAGCCTCTTCAGCTCGGCCAACGTGTCGGCGGTGACGGGTATCTTGCGGGGCCTGTCCGTCTTTGTGGGCTTCACCTGCACGCCGTAGGCCGTTTCGGACACGGAGCGGGCCACGGTCACGGTGCCGGCAGTGAAGTCAACGTCGCCCCACTCGAGGGCCAGCGTCTCTCCCCGGCGCGTCCCGAGTCGCACGGACAACAGGACGGGCACGTAGATATCGGGCGCGTACTGCCGGGCCGCTTCGATGATCTGCTCCACACCGCGCGCATCCGGGACAAGGCGCTCGCGGCCTTGGCGTGACGCCTTGGGGCGCGCCTTCTTGCTCGCAGCGGGGTTCGTGTCGAAGTCACCTTCGCATTCCGCGAACGTGAACATGGAGCGCAGGACGTTGTGCACCGTCCATATCGTCGGTCCCGACAGCCGCCCGCCGTCCTTGCGCCCTCCCGGCTGTCCCAGAGTCGTGTAGAGCTTCGCCAGCGTGTTCGGCGTGACTTCGGCCATGGGTACGGTGCCGATGCGAGGGATCACCTGATTGTCGAGCACCTGCTTGTACCGCGCCCGCGCCGTGTTCGAGAGCTGGGGCGCGTAGTCGCTCATGAAGTAGGCGGCATACTGCTCCACCGTCCACGCCCGGCGCTTGTCGCGCCTCCGGGTGTCATCGGTGGCCGTCTGTGTGGCCTTCGCGGTGAGCGCCACGAGGACGGCCGCAGCCTTCCGGTTCTTGTCGGTATTGCTCGTCGCGTGAAACACCTGTGACAGGCGCTTCCCCTCGCGTGTGACCTCGAGGATCCAGCGGTCCCCGTCCAAGTGCCGCAGCGATCCGGTGCCCTTCGGCCTTCGTGCGCTCATGACTCCCCGCCTCCTGTCTCGCCCTGCCTCCGCTTGGCTATCTGCATACAGCGCACTCGCAGGCTCTCGGCGGTCTTGTAGTTCCACTGCGGATGCGCGGCGTTCCACTCCCCAAAGAAGGCGCTCCAAGCGCCTGAGCCTCGCGGCTTTCGCGCCAAGTACCAGTCAAGGAGCAGCGCGTCCCTGAAGGCGTTTTCCTTGCCCACTGCGGCCCGATAGGCTGCTGCCACGTCCGCCGCAGGCACCTCCGGGCTGCCGACCTTGATCGTGAAGCGCACGAGCGCCCCGGCGGTGTCACTCTTGGTGCGATGCGACCAAACGCTCACCCAGGGCAAGAGCGGCACGACGCCACAGAGCAAGAAGGTCAGCGCGGCAGCGGGTTCGCAGCCGATGGTGTTGGCGATCCTGCGCGCGCTCGTCCACACGCGCCAAAGCCGGTTGGTCTGGGCCAGCTCAAGCCGTAGCGTGGCGGCGTCCGCGGCCAACGCCTGCATGATGCGCTCTTCGTTCGTCCCCCGGCGAATGAGGATTGCACGCGCCCACCGGTCGCCCGGAACGGCGTAGGTCAGTCCATCACGGTCGCCGTCTTGGGCCTCGTCATCAGCAACGCTCTGAAGCAGGACCTCGAGGTCCTCCCACGGCACCGGTTCGGCCTGTCCAAGAAGATGACGCGCGTCCTGAGCGTCCGCCTCGAAGCGGTCGAACATCGCCCGGGAGCGGTCGCACCAGTCGCCCGGCAGACCGAGCCTCTCGGGTAGCTGGACCGTGCGGCGGAAGTAGTCCACCGCCCGCGATACGTCCTCGTCGGCGTAGACCGCCCGCGCCTGATCCCAGGACCCCTCGCGTATGGCTAGGAGCCATGCCGCCTCGCTGGGTTCGTAGCCGCCGAGCAGATCACGGACAGCCCGCTTGGCTTCAATGGCGTTCAAGGCCTCTCCCGTCTGTAAACGTATACGCCGTATCGTTACCACCAGTGTAACCCCAGAATTGTACTTGGCAATAGACAATCCCCAAGTACGCCGGGAAGGCGTGAGAGGACGGAAGCGACTATGAAGCTCCTAGAGAGGACCCGGCGGCTTCAGCGGCTCTCTCAAGCCGCCCTGAGCCACGAGACCGGCATACACTTCACCACCATCTCCCAAATCGAGACGGGGCGGACAATCCCGACCGCCAAGGAGCTCGTGCGCATCGCCGGGGCGCTTGGCTACAAGGGCGATCCCATGGACTTGGCCCAAGAGGTTCCCGACGATGCCCGCGACTAGGCCGCCCACGCTCCGGGCCGAGGACCTGCCCGACCGCGCGACGGTGGCGGAGATAGCCGCACTCGACAGGTGCGACGAGCGGACCCTCCGTAAGGACCTCGAGGCCGGGCTCGTGCCGGGCGCGTACCGGCGTGGAAGGTCATGGCGGATCGTGACCGCGACCTATTTGGCCGCGACTGCGAACAGGCGGGAGAACACACAATGACGCCCGATACGCGAACCGATACACCGAAGCGGTCGAACGCCGAGGGTATCCCCGCAGGTCAGGGGCTCGCACCCCCCGCATCACACAGACGCGGGGAGCCTGCGACACGGCCCGCGGGGCGCTGTTGCGGACGGTGCGACGGCCCGTGTGGTGACGCGTGCCCTTGCCGACCGGCAGCGCACTCCGACGAGCCGTTCCGATACGACGGGCCGGTGAGCCAGCGATGAGGAAGCGCCTGCTCTACCCCGACTTCTTCCAGAACCCGGACCTAGCCGAGCTGCCCGCAGCAACGCGGCTCCTGCTCGCGGGCTTGTGGTGCGCGGCCGACCGCGAGGGGCGCCTCGAGGACGACCCTCGGCGAATCCGCGCCGCGGTGTTCCCGTATGAGACGACCGACGTCGAGCCGATGCTCGCGCAGCTGGCCGCCGCCGGGTTCATCGTGCGCTACAGCGTGGATGGGCGGGCGCTCGCCTGGATCCCCGACTTCCTCGATCACCAGCATCCCCACAAGAACGAGGTGCCCTCGCGGTGGGACCCTTACGACGCCGGGCAGACCCAAGGCAGACCTAAGGCAGACCAAAGGCAGACCAAAGGCAGACCAAGGTTGCCGGTATCTGTATCTGTACCTGTACCTGTACCTGAATCAGTATCAGTAGCAGTAGCTGTATTCGGTATTGGTATCCCAGACACCAGCACCGACCTTGAGGAGCCTCTCCTAGAGCCTCTCCTAGAGCCTCTCCCAGAGCCTGTCATAGAGCCTGTCATAGAGCCTCTCCAAACCGCCCACGGCTTGCCACACAACGCAGGGCAGACTAAGGGCACACCGAAGGCTGACCCAACCCCCGCCTCCCGCTTCATTCTCAACAGGCTCAAAGGCGAGGGCCCAAGCGAGCAGGAGATCAGCGCT
>JANYAK010000024.1 GCA_025361335.1 Coriobacteriia bacterium | reverse complement strand
GCGTGATTGCCTGCTTCTCAGTCATCGAAAGCGGCATCCTCTTGGCCCTTCGCCGGTCGATCCGGCGAGGGCCGGTTCGAGTACCTTCCTTTCTGAGGCATCGAATCGGTTTCGAGTACATTCTTTATGAGGCAACGCGCTCTTTTGCGCCGCTTCGGCACCGGTGGTACACTACCTGCGCTCTTAACCACGCACGCCCGCCGACCTTCGCGCGAGGTGCCGCCCCGGATGACGCCGGGGGGTCGCGCTACAGAGGGGATGACGCGGGCGGAGGGACCGACAACCGTGTCCAGGAGGTAGCGTCATGGCCGTAGTGTCTATGAAGGATCTGCTCGAAGCCGGTGTCCACTTCGGGCACCAGACCCGTCGCTGGAACCCGAAGATGAAGCCGTACATCTTCACGGAGCGCAACGGGATCTACATCGTCGACCTGCAGCGCACACTGCGCGAGATCGACCAGGCGTACCGGTTCGTCCGCAACATCACGGCCCGCGGCGGCCACATCCTGTTCATCGGGACCAAGAAGCAGGCCCAGGAGCCCATCGCGGTCGAGGCGGGCCGCTCCGGCATGCCGTTCGTGACGCAGCGCTGGCTCGGCGGCATGCTCACCAACTGGGTCACGATCCGCAAGCGGGTCGGCCGCATGGCCCAGCTCGAGAACATGGACGCCGACGGAACTTTGGACAAGCTGCCCAAGAAGGAGGCCCTCGGTCTGCGCAACGAGCTGAAGAAGCTCCAGACGAACCTTTCGGGCATCCGCACCATGACCGAGCTCCCCGGGGCGGTCTTCATCGTCGACACCAAGCGCGAGACCATCGCCGTCGCCGAGGCGCGCCGCCTGCGCATCCCGATCATCGGCCTGGTAGACACCAACTGCGACCCGGACGACGTCGACTACGTCATCCCGGGCAACGACGACGCGATCCGCTCGGTCAACCTCATCACGCGCGTGATCGCCGACGCCGCCATCGAAGGCCGCGCGGTCAACGAGCCGGCCGAGGCGCCAGTCGTGGCCGAGGTGCCGGCCACGGTCGTGGAGACCCCTGCCGCCGAGTCGCCCGTTCCGGTCGAGGCGCCCGCAGCCGAGGCGCCCGCCGCGGTCGACGAGCCGACCTTGGCAGCAGTAGCCGAGCCCGCTGTCGAGGAGCCGGCCATCGAGGCGCACGTCGCCGAGTCGGACGCGGCGGAAGTGGACGCCGAGGCTGTCGAGGCCGGTACGCCGGAAGCGGCAGCCGAATAGCGAACGCGCTGTCAGCGACCGTTGATTCGCCGCGCACCACGCGCGGTGGGCTCGAAAGGAGTCTGTGAGTCACCATGGAGATCACCGCCAGTATGGTCAAAGAGCTGCGCGAGACCACCGGCGCAGGGATGATGGACTGCAAGAAGGCGCTCGTCGAGGCAGATGGCGACATGGCCAAGGCCATCGACGTCCTGCGGACCAAGGGGCTCGCCGACTTGGCCAAGAAGGCCGGCCGCGCTACCAACGAGGGTCTCGTCGCCGCTCATGTCTCTGAGAACGGCGAGATCGGCGCCATGGTCGAGCTGAACTGCGAGACCGACTTCGTCGCGCGCAACGCCGAATTCCAGACGTTCGTCGCCGCGGTCGCCGAGCAGATCGCGGTCGACGCGCCCGCCGGCATCAAGACGGGCCCGTCGGCGCTGATGAACCTCCAGTGGAAGCGCAACCCCACGCTGACGGTCGAGCAGGCGCTCGGCGAGATCGTGGGCCGGCTCGGCGAGAACATGGGCGTCAGCCGCTTCGTCCGCTTCGAGGTCCCCAGCGGCGGCGCCATCGGCGCCTACGTACACGGCGTCGGTCGCATCGGCGTGCTCGTGGAGGTGTCCGGCGGCGACGCGAGCGATCCCGCGGTCGCCGCCCTCGTGAAGGACGTCGCCATGCACATCGCCGCGGCGAGCCCGATCTGCGTCATGCGGGAGCAGATCCCGGTCGCGACCGTCGAGCACGAGGTCACGATCTACAAGGCGCAGGCCGAGCAGTCGGGCAAGCCCGAGCCGATCCAGGAGAAGATCGCGATAGGACGCCTGGAGAAGTTCTACAAGGAGGTCTGCCTTCTCGAGCAGCCGTTCGTCAAGGACCCTGACAAGTCGGTCGATCAGATCGTGCGTGAGGCCGCGAAAGCCACGGGTAAGGACCTCAAGGTCGCCCGCTTCGAGCGCTACGTGCTGGGCCAGTCGTCGTCCGACGAGGTCTGACACCGAACTTCTGGATTGGCGACAGTTTCGCAACCGAGGCGGTCCCGCGAGGGGCCGCCTCGTCTACTATAGGAGCGTCACGTCCGACCCTCGGACGTGCGAAGTGGGGGAGTGGCATGTCGGAAGCCCGGTTCGACCGCGTCTTGCTCAAACTGTCCGGTGAGGCCCTCATGGGCGACGCCGGCTTCGGGATAGACCCCGCGGTGCTCGACGCGCTGTGCGCACAGATCAAGATCGCCCAGGAGGCGAACGTCCAGATCGCGATCGTCGTGGGCGGCGGGAACATCTTCCGCGGCCTCGCCGCGTCCGCGAAGGGCATGGACCGTGCTCAGGCCGACTACATCGGCATGATCGCGACGGTCATGAACGCGCTCGCACTCCAGGATTGCCTGGAGAAGCATGGCGTCTTCACCCGCGTGATGTCCGCGATCGAGATGCAGTCGGTCGCGGAGCCCTACATCCGCCGTCGGGCGATCCGCCATCTCGAAAAAGGCCGCGCGGTCATCTTCGCCGCGGGCACCGGCAACCCGTACTTCACGACGGACACCACCGCCGCGCTGCGTGCACTCGAGATCGGCGCAGACTGCATCATGAAGGCCACGAAAGTGGATGGCGTCTACGACTCGGACCCGATCACGAACCCCGATGCGGTCAAGTTCGATGAGCTGCCGTACATGGAGGTCCTCAACCGGGGTCTCAAGGTGATGGACAACACCGCCATCTCCTTGTGCATGGACAACGACCTGCCCATCATCGTGTTCAACATCGCCACGGACGGCAACATCGTCCGCGCCCTGAACGGCGAGCATGTCGGTACGATAGTCAGAGGAGGACGCAAGGATGCCTGAAGTCATCATCGCCCACACGGACGAGCGGATGCGCAAGGCGCTCGCAGCGCTCGGACACGAGTTCACCACGGTGCGCACCGGTCGCGCTTCGGGCGCGATCCTCGACAAGATCTCGATCGACTACTACGGCGCGCCCACGCCGCTTCTGCAGCTCGCCGGCGTGAGCGCCCCTGAGGCGCAGCTGCTCGTCATCTCTCCCTACGACAAGACGATCATGGGCGCCATCGAGAAGGCGATCCTGGCCTCCGACCTCGGTCTGAACCCCAGCAACGACGGAGTCGTCATACGCGTGCCTTTCCCCGCGCTCAACGAGGAGCGTCGTCGCGAGCTCGTCAAGCTGTGTCACAACTACGCCGAGGCGGCGCGCGTCGCCGTGCGCAACGCCCGCCGCGAGGCCAATGACACCTTCAAGAAGCGCGAGAAGGACGGCGAGATCGGGCAGGACGACGCACGGCGGGGAGAGGCCGAGATCCAGAAGATGACCGATTCCCACATCAAGGAGATCGACGACCTGCTCAAGCGCAAAGAGTCGGAGATCATGGAAGTCTGAGGCCCCATGACCCCCAAGGCGGGACCGAGTCGATTCTTCACCTCCGACCGCGCTCGCGGGCTTCTCGAGCGCTTCGATCCCGAGCGCGTGCCCGCGCACGTGGCCGTGATCATGGACGGCAACGGACGGTGGGCCGCTAAACGCGGTCTTCCTCGAGTCGCCGGCCATCGGGCCGGGGCGAAGGCCATCGAAGAGGCCATCGCCGCGGCCATCGAAGTGGGTGTCCGTTACCTCACGCTGTACTCCTTCAGCAGCGAGAACTGGCGCAGGCCGGCCGACGAGGTATCCGCCCTGATGGGCCTGTTCGTCGAGGTGCTCAAGTCCAAGCTCGACGACCTGCAGGCCGAGGATGTGCGCGTGCGCGTCATCGGCGACCTCGATGGGATGCCCTCGGCCACCGCGCGGGCCTTCCGCGACGCGATGGAGGCGACTGCGGGCAACTCGACGCTCGACCTGATCATCGCTCTCAACTACGGCGGCCGAAGCGAGATCCTCCACGCGATGCGCACCGTCGCGCGGCGCGCCGCGGCCGGTACGATGGCGCCCGAAGACGTGGACGAGGACCTTGTGGCGACGCTCCTGTACACCGCGGGGATCCCCGACCCGGACCTTTTGATCCGCACCAGCGGTGAGATGCGGATCTCGAACTTCCTGCTGTGGCAGATAGCGTATTCGGAGATCCTGGTCACCGACGTCCTATGGCCGGACTTCGACCGCACCGACTTCCTGGACTCGGTCGTCGAATACGAGAAGCGCGAGCGGAGGTTCGGGGGCCGATGACACAGGTGGACGGCACGCATCCGAGCGGGCGGCCCATGAAGGACTTCAGCATACGGGCCGTCTCCGCCATCTTGCTGGGAACGGCCCAGCTGGTCGCTGTCATCTGGGGCGGCACCCTTTGGTGGGGCGTGGTCATCGCGGCGATCGCCGTGATGGCCACTACGGAGTTCTACGCGATCACGCGCAGCGAGCACCGCAAGCCGAACGAGGTCTTCGGGCTCATCGCCGTCGCGACGATGCCCGTCTTGACCGCCTGGTACCTGACGAGCGCGCCCCGCGCCGCCGACCGGTTGGCGGTCGCGCAGCACGGCCTGCTCGGGTTGACGGGCACCTTGGCCGCCCTCGTCGTCGCCGCCCTTGTCTGGCATCTGGTCTTTCGACAAGTCACCGCGTCGGACACGGCCATCACGGTCTTCGGCGTCGTCTACGTGGGCTTCACTCTGACGCACCTCGTGCTCATGAGAGAACTCGACTCCGGCACCGAGCTGGTGGTGGCCACCATCGTGAGCGTCTGGCTCAACGACATCCTCGCGTACGCAGTGGGCTCGCCGTTCGGCCGCCACAAGCTCGCGCCGCACATCTCGCCGCAGAAGTCGTGGGAGGGTCTCATCGCGGGCACCGTCGGTACCGTCGCGGTGTGGATCGCGGTCGGCTTCACGACACAGACAGGCCTGCCTCTGGCATGGCTCGCCGCGACGGGGCTGGCGATCTCGGCGGCCGCCGTGCTCGGCGACCTCGCCGAGTCGCGACTCAAGCGTGAGACCGGTGTCAAGGACTCCGGTCGGCTGCTTCCCGGTCACGGCGGCTTCCTCGACCGGTTCGACAGCATGATCATGGTGTCGGTCGTGTCGTTCTACATGCTCGTTCTCGGCGGACTGCTGTTCGGGGTCGCTCGGTGAGCGGGCCGCTGCGAGTCGCTGTCCTCGGTTCCACGGGATCGATCGGCCTTCAGGCGCTGTATGTGGCGGCACGGTTCCCCGAACGTGTCAGGGTGGTGGCCCTTGCCGCCAACAGGCAGGGGGCCGTCCTCGCGGCACAGGCGATGCGCCTGGGCGTCGGGCGGATCGCCCTCGCCGACGAGACCTGCGCGCCAGAGGTGACGGACCTTCCCCCAGGATGCCGCTGCGCGACCGGCGCCGCGGCCGTGACCGAGTTGGCGACCCTGCCGGACGTCGACCTCGTGCTCAACGCGCTGGTCGGGGCCGCCGGGCTTCGCGTCTCTGAGGCCGCCCTGCGCTCGGGCAAGGTCCTCGCGTTGGCGAACAAAGAGTCGCTCGTCGTGGGCGGCGAGCTGCTGATGCCGCTGGCCGGCGGCCCGGTGCACGCCGTCACCCCGACCAGACTCATCCCGGTGGACAGCGAGCACTCGGCCCTGTTCCAGTGCCTGCTAGGCGAGCCCGCCGACGCGGTCGCCAAGCTGTGGCTCACCGCCTCGGGCGGCCCCTTCCGAGGCCGCGACCGGGCGAGCCTCGAAGGCGTCACCCGTGCGGAGGCCCTCGCGCACCCGCGTTGGACCATGGGGCCCAAGATCACCATCGATTCCGCCACCCTGATGAACAAGGGTCTCGAGGTGATCGAGGCGCACTACCTCTTCGGCGTCGACTTCGACGACATCCGCATCGTGGTACACCCGCAGTCTACCGTGCATTCGATGGTCGAGTTCGCCGACGGGTCGGTCAAGGCGCACCTTGGCGTGACCGACATGCGGGTCCCCATCCAGTACGCCCTCAGCCACCCCCGGCGTTGGAGCGCGCCCCTTCCTCCGGTGGACTTCGCCGCGCTCGGCCGGCTCGAGTTCGAAGAGCCCGACTGGGCCACGTTCCGTTGCCTCGGCCTCGCACTGGAGGCCGGTCGGGTCGGCGGCACGGCCCCCGCGGCGCTCAATGGCGCCAACGAGGTCGCTGTCGCCGCGTTCCTTGATGGGCGCTTGCCGTTGACGGGTATCGACCGTGTGGTTGAGACGGTGATGGAGCGACACGACGCGGAGGTCGTGACCTCGTTCGAGCAGCTGGAGGACGTCGACCGCTGGGCCCGCGCCCGCGCGACCTTGGCGATCGCCTCCGCCTGACTTTACCGCCCGCATGGCAGGGCGTTTGCTCGGCAAGTCGCCACGGACGCACATATGAGACTCGCGCGGAGAGGCACTCATGGAACTGCTCGCCAACATCCCGACCGGAGCGCTCGCGGTCTTTTGGGGGATCCTCACCTTCTCCATCCTCGTGGTCGTCCATGAGGGAGGCCATTTCTTGGCCGCGCGCCTGTTCGGAGTCAGCGTGCACGAGTTCATGATCGGCCTGCCGGGCCCGTCCCTCCGCTTTCGCTCGAAGAAGTCCGGCGTCTACTATGGCGTCACCGCCTTCCCGTTGGGCGGCTACGTGAGGATCGCCGGCATGGAGCCGGGGACCGAGGACGAGCTGCTGGCGCCGGCCGCCGGCATGCTCGCGGACGAACGCCGCGTCGATGCGGATGCGCTCGCCGTCCGCTTGGACGTCTTGCACGACCGCGCGGCGGCGCTTCTCACAACGCTCGAGGACTACCGGGCTGCCGACCCCGTTCCCGACTCTCCCCAGTTCACCTCGCTGATCGACCGGTCGGCCGGCGAGACCGACGCCGCCTTGCTCGACCGCGTGCGCACGACGGTCTTTCGCGGCCAGCGTCCCTGGAAGCGCATCACCATCCTCGCCATGGGCGTGGTGTTCAACCTGGTCAGCGCCATCCTCATCTTCACGGTGACGCTGTCGGTCTGGGGGGTTCCCCAAGCGACCCGCACCGTGGCGTCGGTCCTTCCGCGCAGCGCCGCAGCCGCGGCGGGCATCAGGGCGGGCGACACCATCACCACCATCGACGGCGTCGCCGTGAAGAGCTGGGACCAGGTCCGTGCGCGTATCGCCGCCTCGCATCCCGGCAGCCGCCTGGCGCTCGTGGTCCGCCGCGCCGACGGCATGCACCGGCTCACGCCGGTCCTCGGATCCTCGAACGGCGTCCCCCTGCTGGGAGTGAGGGTCACCACGGAGGACGTCAGGATGCCGGTTCTGAAGGCGTTCACCGAATCGATGCACTGGACAGGGCTGGTCTTCTCAGCGGTGGGCAAGTTCTTCGTCCCGGCCACCTTCGTCAAGTCGGTGAGCAACGCCCGCAGCATCGTGGGGATCAGCTACGAGGTCGCCAGCGCCGCGAAGGCCGGACCGATCAACTACGCATGGATGTTCGCGCTGCTGTCGCTGTCGCTGGGGGTGATGAACATCCTGCCGATCCCGCCGCTCGACGGTGGCAAGGTCGCGCTCGAGTTCGTGGAATGGATCAGACACCGGCCGCTGCGCCGCGAGGTCACTCTCGGCTTCAGCGCCGTGGGCGCCGCGCTGCTGTTCTCCCTGATCTTCTACCTGATGTACGCTGACGTCATGCGCTACATCGTCAAGGGGTAGCGCCCCTCCCACAGCCACGACGGGGGTGTCCTTCATCGTGACCTCAACACGTCGCGACACGCGGCTCGTCATGGTGGGGGACGTGGCGCTCGGCGCCGGCGAGCCCCTCCGTGTCCAGTCGATGACGAACACCGACACGCGCGACGCGGCCGCGACGCTGGCCCAGATCGCCCGGTTGTCCGAGGCCGGCTGCGAGATCGTCCGCGTCGCCATCCCTCATGCGGACGCGCTCGACGGGTTCCGCGAGATCTGCGACGCTTCGCCGCTCCCTGTGGTCGCAGACATCCACTTCGACCATCGGCTGGCCATCGAGGCGGTGCGTCGCGGGGCGGCAAAGCTGCGCATCAACCCCGGCAACATCGGTGCCACGAAGCGATTCGACGCGGTCCTGGAGGCGGCGGGAGCGGCGGGGATCCCCGTACGTATCGGGGTGAACGCCGGCTCGCTGGCCGCCGAGTACGCGGAGAAGGAGTGGGCTCTGGGCGACAAGCTCGTCGCGAGCGCCGTGGCGTTTTGCGAGCACGCATCATCGCGCGGCTTCACCGACATCGTCGTCTCGGCGAAGGCGTCGTCCGTGACCGCGACCCTCGACGCGTACCGCACGCTGGCGGACGCCGTCCCGTACCCCCTGCATATCGGCGTGACCGAGGCGGGCACGCTGCGGGCCGGCACGGTCAAGTCCTCGGTCGGGCTCGGCATCCTGCTCGACGAGGGCATCGGCGACACCATGCGCGTGTCGCTCACCGCCGATCCCGTCGACGAGGTGGCGGTCGCGTGGGACATCCTCTCTGCGCTCGATCTGCGCCGCCGCGGACCCGAGCTGGTCAGCTGCCCGACGTGCGGCCGCTGCGAGGTCGACCTCATCCCGATCGCGAACGAGGTCGCGCGCAGACTGCGCGCCTCGCGCCGCCCCATCACGGTCGCGGTCATGGGGTGCGTCGTGAACGGACCGGGCGAGGCCCAAGGCGCCGACATAGGCGTGGCGGCGGGCAGGGGGGTGGGGCTGATCTTCGCCAAGGGGGAGGCCGTTCGCAAGGTCCCCGAAGACCAGATCGTCGAGGCGCTGTTCGAGGAGATCGAGAAGCTTCCCACCTGAGCCGCGGCACGGCTCGCACTCCTTGAGCCTCCTGTCCCGACACCCGCCGTCTCTTTCCACTCGCCGCTCACCGCCGCATCACCACCGTGCGCCGTCCATGTGGGCGTGTCGCGGGGCGTTCGCTGCGCCCGGCGCCCGCCACAACCACACTGTCACTATCCGGCGACCATGGGGTGGGTCGTCTCGTCAGGAGAAGGACGGTGGTCGCAGTGCAGCGCATGAAGGCGGGGCGGGTGGTCGTGTTGGCCGGCCTGGGCATCAACCTGTGCCTGGGCGTCCTCTACACGTGGAGCATGTTCACGAGCGCACTTACCAACAAGTGGGGATGGACGGCGGCGCAGGCGCTCACGCCGTATGCGATCGCGTTGGGCATGTTCGCGCTCATGATGGTGTTCGCGGGGCGCTTGCAGGACCGCATCGGCCCGCGCGCCGCAGCCTCCACCGGCGGCGCTCTTGTCGGCGTCGGCATGATCCTGGCCAGCTTCGCGCCCAAGCCCGACAGCGCGGCGGTGGCGACGTTCACGGCGCTGAAGCCGCTGGCGGACAAGGCGGCGGCCGTCGGCGCGGATCCCAGCGTGGTCGCGAGCTTCGAGACGACCTCGAAGGCGGCCTTCGCATCAGCGCAGGCAGTGCTGGTCTCCCAGGTCGGCGCATCCCTACCGTGGTTGGCGGTGGGTTTCGGGCTGCTGACCGGAGCCGGCATCGGCTTCGCGTATGCCGCGGCCACGCCGGCCGCCATCAAGTGGTTCCCGCCGACACGTAAGGGCGTCATCTCCGGCATCGTGGTGGCCGGGTTCGGACTGGCCTCGCTCTACACGGCGCCGCTGACGGGCAACCTGCTCGCCACCGCGGGCGTCAACAGCACGTTCCTGTACCTCGGCATCGGCTTCCTCGTCGCGATTCTCCTGTTCGCCCAACTGCTCCGGAACCCGCCGGTCGGCTACGTCGCCACCCCGGACTTCAAGGTGCACACCGGCGCCAACGCGCCGAAGGCGGCCCATTTCGAGTACACGTGGCAGCAGATGGTCCGCACGCCGCAGTTCGCCCTGATGTGGCTCATGTACGCGTTCGCCGCGGGCGCGGGTCTGATGGTTGTCGGCATCGTGGCCAAGTACGCGCTCGGTGTCCCGGCGATCGCAACCCAGATGACCGCCATCACGGACGGCTTCAAGGGCGGCGGCATGGACTGGGTGTCGAAGGCGGGCGCGACTTTCACGATCGTCATGGCGCTCGCGGTCGGCAACGGCATGGGGCGTCCCCTCACCGGCATGCTATCCGACCGCATCGGGCGGACCCGCAGCATGATGATGGTGTTCGTCGCGCAGGCGATCCTGCTGGTGGCCATCGGCTTCGTTCAGTCCTACGTCCTCCTGCTGGTCGTCGCCGCGGGGATCGGCTTCATGTACGGCGCGAACCTGACACTGTTCCCCGCCATGACCTACGACTTCTTCGGGACCAAGCACGGCGGAGTGAACTACGGCCTCGTGTTCACTGCGTGGGGCGCCGGCGGCGTCTTGGGCTCCATCGGAGCCGGGTTCGCCAAGGACGTGTTCGGCAGCTTCAACAGCGCGTTCTATGTCGCCGCAGGCCTTCTGGTGGTGGCCACGTTCCTGGCCGCCGCGGTCAAGCACCCCAAGGCGCCCGAGCCCGCCGCCGGCGCGAGTCGCCTCGACGAGCTCTCGAGCAGGGACGCGACGGCGTAGCACACACGCCACGGGAGCCTCTCTCTCAAGCACAGCGGGGATCGAGCGGGGATCGGGTGCGCGAATGCGCTACTCGGTCCCCGCTTTGCGCTATCCTTCGTGGTTGAAGAAGCGCGCCGACATGGCGCGGGGGAGTGGACCACGGAGGGGGGCCCATTGGCTTCGGATCGGGTACGTGTGGCGATCGTCGGCGGCGGCAGGACCGGCTCGCCGCTCATCGAGGAGTTCCTGAAGGTCCCCTACGTCGACTTGGTCGGCGTGGCCGACATGAACGCGGACAGTCCGGGAGCGGTGCTGGCCCGGGAGCACGGCATCTTCTTCACGACGGACGCCTTGCTGTTCGCCTCGAAGGGCGACGAGATCGACCTGCTCCTCGAGGTATCCGGCGACCCGTCGGTCAAGCGTCGCCTGAAGGACGCGTTCATCAACGAGGGCAACCGGCACACCATCATCATGCATGACCTCGTCGCTCGCCTCATGATCAGTATCGTCTCGGATTCCGACGTCCTGATCCCGTCGCTGCACCCGGGCGACGAGGGTATCGGCTAGACTACGAAGCCATCGGCACGACAAGGACGACGACCGGTCGCGAGCCAGATGACCGGTCGTCTCGCGTGAGACCGAAAGCTGGGAGCCCGCGGGGGCCGAGGCCGCCGCATACGACCGTTGGAGGAACGAAGAGATGCCCGTCGCGCTTCGCATGACCTCCCTGTACGCCCCGACGCTGAAGGAAGTGCCCGCCGAGGCGGAGGTCGTCTCGCACCGGCTGCTCCTGCGCGCCGGGATGGTGCGGCGTACCGCGGCCGGCATCTACTCGTTCCTGCCGCTCGGGTGGCGCAGCCTGCACAAGATCGAGCAGATCGTGCGCGAGGAGATGGACATGATCGGCAGCCAAGAGGTCATGCTGCCCATCGTTCAGCCGGCCGAGCTGTGGATCGAGTCGGGCCGCTGGGAGGACTACGGGCCCGAGCTCGCGCGTCTCACCGACCGCGCGGGGCGCGAATTCTGCCTCGGCCCCACCCACGAGGAGATCATCACGGCTCTCGTCCGCGACGAGGTCCGTTCCTACCGCGACCTGCCCCTGTCGCTGTATCAGATCAACATGAAGTTCCGCGACGAGGTGCGTCCCAGGTTCGGCCTCCTGCGGGGCCGCGAGTTCGTGATGAAGGACGCCTACAGCTTCCACGCCGACCAGGCATCCCTGCAGGAGCACTACGACGCCATGTCGCGCGCCTACGGCCGCATCTGCGAGCGGCTGGGGCTCGACTACCGCCCCGTCGAAGCGGAGTCCGGTCAGATCGGCGGCAAGGTCACCACCGAGTTCATGGCGCTGGCGGAGAACGGCGAGGCCGCACTTGTGTACTGCGACGGCTGCGACTACGCCGCCAACGTCGACGCAGCGTCCACCATCGTTTCGCGCACACCGGCGGTCACCGAGCCCATGCCTATGGAGAAGGTCGCGACCCCCGGGATCGGCACCATCGCCGAGTTGTCGGACTTCCTGGCCATCTCGCCACACGATACGGTCAAGACGCTGGCGGGTGTCGTCGAGCGCGACGGAGCGCGGACACTCGTGTTCTTCTGCGTGCCCGGCGACCGCGAGCTCAACCCGGTCAAGGCCTGCTGGGCCGTCCCCGGCGTCGAGCTGCTGGACGAGGCGGGCTTCGCCGAGTTCGCCATCCCGAAGGGCTCGCTGGGGCCCGTGGGCGTCAAGCCGGGGACCCTGGTCGTCGCCGACCGCTCGCTGGAGGGCGACGTCTCGTGGGGCGTCGGCGCCAACGAGGACGGCTTCCACCTGGTCCACGCCATGCCCGGCCGTGACTTCGAGGTGGGCGAGTGGGCCGACCTGGTCGTCGCGATGCCCGGCGACCTGTGCCCGACGTGCGGGGGCGTCCTCAAGGGCGCGCGCGGCATCGAGGTCTCGCAGGTGTTCCAACTCGGCACGAAGTACTCCGTCTCCATGGGCGCGTCCTTCACGGCTGAGGACGGCATCGAAGCGCCGTTCCTCATGGGCTGCTATGGCGTCGGCGTGTCCCGTTCGCTGGCGGCGGTCATCGAGCAGCACGCCGACGACGCCGGCATGGCCTGGCCGGTCACGGTCGCTCCGCTCGAGGTCGCGGTCCTGCCGCTCATGGCCGAGGGCGAGGTCGCCGAGGTGGGGGAGCGCATCTGGCGCGAGCTGGCCGACGCCGGCGTCGAGGTCGTGATCGACGACCGCGACGAGCGCGCGGGGGTGAAGTTCGCCGACGCCGACCTCATCGGCTGGCCCTACCAGGTGATCGTCGGCAAGCGCGGACTGGCCGAAGGCGTCATCGAGCTCAAGGACCGCGCCTCTGGGATACGGACCTCCGTTCCGCTGGCCGACGCGGTCGAGCGGGTTGCCGCACTGGTCGCGGGCGCGAAGTCAGCACTGGCGGCTCGGACGGCGCACCCTTAAGCCTCAGGGCGGGCGCGCACGCTCCGCGCAAGGTGGTGACGGACGGCCGTCTCGCACGGCCGTCCGTGCGGTCGTGCGTGCAGTCGTGCGTGCGGTCGCTCACGTTTGCCTTGCCTTCCTCCTGTGGTAGAATCCACTCCGTTCGGAGCGAGTCTCATGTGCCGCGAGAAGTGGGCTTATCCCCGCTTCTTTTGTTCTGGAAGGAGGTCGGCTCGTGACAGGCGACACGCTGGTCCCATATCTGACCTCCCTTCTAGAGCCGCTCGCCGAGACCGAGGGGCTCGAGCTGGTCGCCGTCGAGGTCGTAGGCGAACGACGCGCCCCCATCGTGCGCATCCTGCTCGACCGCGAGGGCGGTATCACGATCGACGCGATCGCCGAGGCCAGTCATTGGATCGTCGAGACCCTCGACGGGGTCCGCGATCTTCCGGCGGGCTACACGCTCGAGACCTCTTCGCCCGGCATCGACCGACCTCTGCGCAAGCTGTCGGACTTCGAGCGCTTCATCGGTTCGAAGGCGAAAGTCACGACGCGCCAGCTCATCGGGCGCCGCAAGCAGTTCACCGGCACCATCGTCGCGGTCGTGGACGACGCGATCCACATGGACGTCGACGAGACCGAGTACACGATTCCGTTCGCCGAGGTCGACAAGGCCCGGTTGCGCGCGGAGATCGACTTCGACAGGGAGGCCCAAGATGGCATCTGAGCTGATGGACGCGCTCAAGGCACTGGCGCGCGAGAAGACCATCGATGAATACGAGATGCTCGATCGCCTCGAATCGGCGCTGGCGGCAACCTATGTCAAGATCCTCGATCTGGAGAACGACGCCCGCGTCGTGCTCGATCGCGACACGGGCCGGATCAGCGTCTTCGAGCTGGTCCCCGTCGGCGGCACCGAAGAGGAGCCTGTCTTCGAGGAACGCGACGTGACCCCGCCCGACGTCTCCCGCACCGCCGCGCATACCGCCAAGAACGTCATCATCGGCATGATCCGCGACGCCGAGCGCGAGCAGATCTACGACGAGTACGTCGACCGGGTCGGCGACGCCGTGACCGGCACCGTCCAGCAGTCGGACGCTCGCTACACGCTCATCAAGCTGCGCGAGGGCGTCGAGGCGCTCCTGCCTCCCGCCGAGCAGCCTTCCAACGAGCGCTACGACCACAACCAGCGCCTCAAGGCCTACATCATCGAGGTGCGCAAGACGACGAAGGAGCCCTCCATCGTCGTGTCGCGCACGCACCCCGGCCTGCTCAAGCGCCTCTTCGAGCTCGAGGTGCCCGAGATCTACGACGGTATCGTCGAGATCAAGTCGGTCGCTCGCGAGCCGGGCATGCGCTCGAAGATCGCGGTGTCCTCCCGCGAGCCGGGCCTCGACCCTGTCGGCGCGTGCGTCGGGCCGAAGGGCAGCCGCGTCCGTATGGTCGTCGCCGAGCTCCGCGGCGAGCGTATCGACGTGGTGCCGTGGAGCGACGACCCGGCCACGTTCGTGGGGAACGCTTTGTCTCCCGCGAAGGTCACCGGCGTGCGCATCCGCGAGGCCGACCGGGCCGCGACCGTCATCGTCCCCGACGACCAGCTGTCCCTGGCCATCGGCAAGGAGGGCCAGAACGCCCGCCTCGCCGCCAAGCTGACCGGATGGCGCATCGACATCAAGAGCACCGCGCAGGCCATCGACGCCGGCATCGCTGAGGCCGGATCGGGAGGCGGCGGCGCGGGCGCCGCACAGGAGACCGACGGGCGTTGTGCCGCGGTCACGGCGTCTGGCATCCGTTGCCGTAACAAGAGCAAGCCAGGCAGCGCGTTCTGCGGTCTGCACGAGAAGGAGGCGACCAAGTAGCCGATGGGTTCCCGCAAGCCGCCGATCCGCACGTGCACAGGGTGCGGGGTAACCTCGGACAAGCGCGAGATCGTGCGCTTCGTCCGAACGCCGGAGGGTGACGTCGCACTGGACGTCACCGGCAAGGCGAACGGTCGCGGAGCCTACACATGTGCCCGCCTCGAGTGCTTCGAGGGGGCCGTCCGGAAGCGCAGGCTGAGTTCCGCGCTCCGGGTGAATTTGAGAGAAGAAGACATCGACCGCCTTCGCGCGGACCTCGAGCAGCACCTGGAGACCCTGGGGCGGCTCGCCAACAAGGACGGTGACGCGTAAGTGCCTGCCATGCGAATACATGAACTCGCCAAGGAGTTCGGCATGACCTCTGCCGAGCTGCTCGAGCGAGTCCAAGCGATGAAGATCCCGGCCAAGAACCACGCCTCCACCCTGGTCGAGGCCTATGTGGACAAGATCCGCAAGGCGCTCGGCCCCGAGATCGCCGAGCGCCAGACGGCGATCGAGGCCGAGCGCGTGAAGCGTGAGGCCGATGCGGCCGCCAAGAAGGCCGCGGATGACGCCGCCCAGGCCGTCGCTGACGCGGAGCGTCATGCCGCCGAGGAGGAGGCCCGCAACGCCGAAGAGGCGCTGGCCGCCGCCGCCGAGGAGGCCCACCGCAAGGCTGAGGCCGAGGCCGAGAAGGCGCGCAAGGAAGCCGAGAAGGTCGCTGCCAAGGAGGTCGAGCGCACCCGCGCCGAGCAGGATATCCAGCGCAAGGAGCAGGACACCAAGCTCGAGGCGGAAGAGCGCGAGCGCTATCGCCGCATGGCCATCGAGGCCGAGGAGTCCGCCAAGCGGGCCCGTGACGCCATCGTCATGGCAGCGGCGGCCGCCGCGGTCGGAGCGCCCGGCAAGAAGGGTAAGAAGGCCAGCAAGAAGCCGTCGGGCAGGCACGAGCAGGGCAGCGAGAGCGTCATCGCCCCCAAGGTCCCCGCGACCATCCAGCCGGTCGTCGACGGCGTGCTCACCATCGCCGAGGGATCGACCGTCGGTGAGTTCGCCGACGCCATCAGCGTGCCCGCCAACGACGTCATCAAGAAGCTCTTCCTCATGGGCAACGCCTACACGGTCAACCAGGCGCTGTCCAGGGGGATGCTCGACAAGTTGGGCGAGGAGTACGGTCTGCTGGTGGAGGTCCTCGAGCCGGGGGCCGAGCTGGAAGAGGTCATCGTCGACGACCCGGCCGACCTGGTGGAGCGTCCGCCGGTCGTCACCGTCATGGGCCACGTCGACCACGGCAAGACGTCGCTGCTGGACGCCATCCGCTCCACGGGCGTGGCCGCGACCGAGGCCGGCGGCATCACTCAGCACATCGGCGCGTCCGTGGTCATGAAGAACGGCAAGCAGATCACGTTCATCGACACGCCGGGCCACGAGGCGTTCACCGCCATGCGTGCCCGCGGCGCCAACATGACCGACATCGCGATCCTGGTCGTCGCGGCCGACGACTCCGTCATGCCGCAGACCCTCGAGGCCATCGACCACGCCCGCGCGGCCAACGTGCCGATCATCGTGGCCGTCAACAAGGTCGACAAGGACGGGGCGAACCCTGAGCGCGTGCGCAAGGAGCTGTCCGACCGCGGCATCGTGCCCGAGGAATGGGGCGGCAGCAACGTCTTCGTCGACGTCTCGGCCAAGAAGCACACCGGCATCGAGGACCTGCTCGAGATGATCCTCCTGTCCACCGAGGTGCTCGAGCTCAAGGCGAACCCGTCGGCCAAGGCGCGCGGCGTCGTGGTCGAGGCCAAGCTTGACCGGGGCCGCGGCCCCGTCGCGACCGTCCTGGTCCAGCGCGGCACGCTCAAGGTGGGCGACGCGGTCGTCGCCGGTACCGCTCACGGCCGCGTCCGCGCCCTGATCGACCCCAAGGGCAAGCACGTGCACGACGCCAAGCCCGCCAACCCGGTCGAGATCGTCGGCCTCAGCTCCGTGCCGTCCGCCGGCGACGATTTCAAGGTCGTCGTGGACGACCGCGCGGCCCGCTCGATCGCCGAGGAGCGCAGCCTGAAGCAGCGCCTCGCCGAACAGAACCCCACGCGAGAGCATGTCACGCTCGAGGACTTGTTCGGCCGGCTCCAGGAAGGCGTCCAGGACCTCAACCTCATCATCAAGGCCGACACCCAGGGCTCCATCGAGGCGCTCAAGGACTCGCTGGCCAAGCTCGACCAGGCCGAGGTCAACCTCAAAGTCTTGCACAGCGGAGTCGGTGCGATCACCGAGACCGACATCACGCTGGCCGACGCATCCGACGCCATCGTCATCGGGTTCAACGTACGCCCCGAGCCCAAGGCCAAGGCGCTCGCTGAGCAGACGCGCGTGGATATGCGCCTGTACCGCGTCATCTACAAGGTCATCGAGGACATCAACGCCGCTCGCGTGGGCATGCTCAAGCCCACGATCGAGGAGCAGGAGACGGCCGCCATCGAGGTCCGCGAGCTGTTCCGCGTGCCGAAGGTGGGTGTCATCGCCGGCTGTTACGTGCAGGAGGGCGAGGTCCATCGCGACGACTTGGTGCGCGTGGTGCGCGAAGGCACGATCATCTTCGACGGCAAGCTGCGCTCCCTGCGCCGCTTCAAGGACGACGCCAAGTCCGTGAAGGCCGGCTACGAGTGCGGCGTCGGCGTCGAAGGGTTCCAAGACCTTAAAGAGGGCGACGTCATCGAGACCTACAAGAAGGTCGAGGTCGCCCGGGAGGAGTAGGCATGAAGCCTTACCCGCGTTCCCGCGTGACCGGTGAGAAGGTGCGAGAGGTCATCGCGCGGGTCATCCTCCAACAGGTGAAGGACCCGCGCTGCGAGCTCGTGACGGTCACCGGTGTCGAGATGAGCCCCGACCTGCGCTACGCCAAGGTGTTCGTCGTGGCCCATGGAGGCCTTGAGGAGCAGGCTGAGGCCCTTGCGGGCCTCGAGTCGGCCAAGGGCCGCATACGCACGGCTGTGGGTGCCGCCGTCCGCATGCGGCTCGTGCCCGAGCTGAGCTTCGTCATCGACCCCACGCTGGCCACGTCGGCCCGCATATCGGAGATCATCCGCGACGAGCACGCTGCGGGGCGGGTGCCTGTCGACGAGGAGCCATCTGACCCTGACGCGCCCGCGTCAGATGGCTGAGCCCTCACACGACATAGCCGCGGCCGCACGCGCCCTGCTGGGTGCCGAGTCGGTCGTGGTGTGCGGACACGTCAACCCCGACGGCGACTCCGTCGGCTCGACACTGGCGATCACGATGGCCTTGCGCGCCGCCGGAGTCTCGGCGACCCCGACGCTGGCCGACGACCGCGGCGCCCCGGTAACGTACGCCTTCCTCCCGGGACTCGACATGTACCGCCCGGTGTCGGAGCTCGAGCCGCCCGACGTGTTCGTGGCGATCGACGCTCCCAACCTGTCGCGCCTGGGCGTCGCGGCCGACCTCGCGCGCGCGGCGCGCACGCTGATCGTTGTCGACCACCATCCCGACAACACGATGTTCGGTCATGTGAACGTCGTGGATCCGCAGGCGGCGGCCGTGGGCCAGGTCCTGTGCGGGCTCCTGCCCGCGCTGGGAGTCGAGACCACGCCGGAGATGGCGATGTGCCTCTACGTCGGGATCATGACCGACACCGGCCGCTTCAGCTACGGGAACACGTCGGCGTCCGTGCTGCGCGACGCCGCGTCGCTCGTCGACTCGGGCGCGGACCCGTTCCGCGCGTATGAGGCGGTGTATGAGGCGCGGTCCGCCGCATATCTGCGCCTGCTGGGCCTCACCCTGTCACGCATCTCCCACGCCAACGGCGGTCGGGTCGCGTACTCCTGGATCAGCGACGACGATCTCACCGTGACAGGCACACTGCCGGAAGAGACCGAGGACCTGGTCGACGTCGTTCGCACGGTCGCCGATGTGGACGCGGTCGTCATGGTCAAGGTTCTTGCCTCCGAGACGAGGCTGAGCCTGCGGGCGAAGGGCTCGTTCGACGTGGGGGCCGCCGCGCGCGCTCTGGGTGGCGGCGGTCACGACGCCGCGGCCGGCGCCTCCGTGCCGGGAGGTCTGGAGGACGCCCTCGCCGCCGTGTTGCCCCTGCTCCCCGGGGGCAAGGGCTGATGGTCCGCCGTCGGGGCGCCACAGGGCTCGCCGGCATCCTGCCTCTCGACAAACCGGCCGGCATGACAAGCCACGATGTCGTCGCGGCGGTCCGCCGGGAATCGGGGGAGGGCAGGGTCGGACACGCCGGCACGCTCGATCCGATGGCGACCGGGTTGCTGGTCGTGCTGGTCGGCCCCTACGCGCGGCTCGAACCGTACCTGTCCGGCGCGTGGAAGACGTACGAGGCGCGCATCGCGTTCGGGACCTCGACGGACACCGACGACGCCGAGGGCGAGAACGTCGACGCGCTGGCGGTCCCCGACGACGTGCTCGATCCCCATCGCGCACAGAGCGTGCTGGATACCTTCCTGGGTTCGTCGATGCAGGACCCGCCGGCGTATTCGGCCATCAAGGTGGGGGGCCGCACGGCGCACAAGGCGGCGCGGGCGGGGGAGCCGCTGGACCTGGCGCCGCGTCCGATCGAGGTGACGTCGGCTCAGCTCGTGCGCATCGACCGTGACGCCCGGACGTGGGACGTCACCTTCCATGTCTCCAAGGGCACCTACGTGCGCGCGCTGGCCCGTGACATCGGGCGCGCCTGCGGCACGGCCGCGCACCTGTCGGCTCTGCGCAGGACCACGGCCGGCCTGCTGAGCCTGGACGACGCCCGCGACCTCGACGACGCGCTCTCGGCCATCGCCGAGGGGCATGCGAACGCGCTGTTCATCGAGCCGACGGCGGCTCTGGGCCTGCCGGTCGTCGAGGCGGCCCCGGCGCACGTCGCGGACGGCCGCCGCCTCGCGGTCGACGCCGGATCGACGCTCCCGGAGGGCTCGCTGGCCGCCGTGACGGTGGAAGGACGGCTGCACGGGGTATACCGGCGCCACGGCGACCTGCTGGTCGCCGACGCCATCGTCGCGGGGAGCGTGACCGCATGAG
Organism: Coriobacteriia bacterium; assembly: GCA_025361335.1. GTDB lineage: Bacteria > Actinomycetota > Coriobacteriia > Anaerosomatales > PALSA-660 > JANYAK01. Next base: position 3,613 of record JANYAK010000024.1, on the reverse strand, counting down.
CCGCACCGTGTTGTGGACGCCCGACAGCCCGTCCATCGGTCCGGCCGTCGCGGCCGTTGGCGTGTTCGACGGGGTGCACATCGGGCACCAGGCGCTCGTGCGCGATGCGGTCCGCATCGCGGCGGCGGAGGAGTGCGCGGCCGTGGTCGTCACGTTCGACCGCGATCCCGACCAGGTGGTCTCTCCGGCGGGGGCGACGACCCAGCTCCTCGACCTCGAGGACAAGCTGAGCCTTCTGTCCGAGACGGGCCCTGACGCCGTCATCGTGATCCCGTTCGACGTCCGTATCGCTGCCATGGCGCCCCTCGTGTTCTTGGACGAGGTGCTGCTGCGCGCTCTGACCCCGTGCGGCGTGGTCGTGGGCTACGACTTCCGGTTCGGCCACCGGGCCGAGGGCGACGTCGACACGCTGGTGCGCTACGGGCGCGAGCATTCGTTCACGGTCGTCGCGCACGACCTCATCGAGCGGGACGGCGAGCCCGTCACCTCCACCCGCATCCGCCATCTGGTCGCCACCGGCGACGTGGCGGGCGCCGCGCTGCTGCTCGGCCGCCCGCACCGCGTGAGGGGCGACGTCGTGCACGGCCGCGCGGAGGGCGCGGCACTCGGGGCGCCGACGGCCAACCTGGCGGTCGGGACGTACGCCGCGCTTCCGGCCGACGGCGTGTACGCGGGCCGCGTCACCGTGAACGGGGTCGGCTACGCGGCCGGGATCGCCGTGGGCGTGCCGCCGACGTTTCCCGAGGCGGCCGCGGTTCTCGAGGCGCACCTCATCGGGTTCGCCGGCGACCTGTACGGGCGCACGGTGACCGTGGAGTTCGTCGAACGCCTGCGGGACCAGCGCCGCTTCGACTCGCCGGACCAGCTGGCCGACGCGATCGCCGCGGACCTGGAGCGCGTGCGGGGGATCGTGGGGGAGTAGGGGAGCCGGGGTCACCGGCATGCGCCCGGTCCCGCAACGGGGGGCGCAATCTCAGACTTGGCGGCTACAGGCCTATGCCCCCAGCTGCCGCGCCCGGCACGCGCCTGAAGCCGCAAGCCGGCGGTCATCCGTGACGAGCTCGGCGTCGAGGTCCAGTGCGAGGGCGGCGAACGCGCTGTCGTAGAGGGTGAGTCCGCTCGCGCAGGCGATCCGGACCGAGGCTCCCGTCAGCGCCGCGTCGACCCCGTGCCACTCCAGGCGGAACCCCTCGAGCGCGGCGGCGGCGCGCTTCAGTGCCAGGGCGCCCAGCCCGCGGTGGAGGAGCGCATTCAGGACCTCCAGCCGCAGATGCGCTGGGGCAGCCAGGCGGAGGCGTTCATCGAGATGCCCCCGCAGGAGCTCCAGGGCGCGGTCCACTTGGTCCTCCCGTTCAGACAGGAACCACTTGACCGCCACCGATGAGTCGACGACCAGGATGGCAGGCGCCGACTCACTCATGGGATCCGCTGCTCCCGTAGTCGCCATCGCGGTCGCGTCGGATGGAGGCGGTGGTGTCCTCGCCGTCAGGCACGAGGGAGGCGAGCTTCCTCGCCTCAGCCATGGCCCCCTCTATCTCAACGCGCCGCCGCGCGATGGCTCGCTGTTCGCGAACGTCGGCGACGTAGTGGGCGGTGGCCTCCTGGACGAGACCGCTTCGAGAGCGGTTGAGCTCCTCAGCGAGTGCATCGACGTCCTTGAGCAGCTCGTCGGGAAGCGAGACGTTGACCTTGGCCATAGTGGGCCTCCGTGGTAGTGCCAGCCAGTAGTGCCATAGGGGAGTATAGCACCCCGGGCCGTGCTGCGATGTCCTCATCGATAATGGCGCGTCGCCCACGGATGAGGAGGATGCGCGACTCGATGCGTTCGTGGGGGACCAAATCGTCGTCCATCAGGTTCGCCTCCGAGCGCGAGGCTACTCGGCGAGGCTATCCGGGTCCTTGCCCGCACCCGACAGCGACCCTAGCAAGACACGAGGGGCGTCCTTGGACCGAGCGGCTCGCTTGATGTGCCAACGTGGCATATCAAGTTGGGACAGCGCCGTCGGCGCACCCTTGTGGCCGCGCCGACGGTCGACGCCGAGTTCTGAATGGGGCTCCACGGAACTCCGGGAGATTGGCGGCTATATGTGCCGTCAAGAATGCCCTATGCGGACTGGATCCGATCGTGAGCCGACCGATCCTCTGGCCGCTTCACGCCGAGCACAGCGGGCAGCCGTATCGACTGCGATTCGGAGGAATCGCCCTCCCTTTAGCGGTAGACTGCACGCGAGGGTGAAGGAGGTCGATATGGGTCCGCTGCTGGTTCCGGCCATCGATGCGCTGCCGCAGGCGATCGCTCGTCTGGTCGATGCGCTCGACCCCGTCCGGATCGTCATGTTCGGGTCGAACGCTCGCGGTGAGGCTCGGGCGGACAGCGACCTCGATCTCCTGGTGGTCCTTCCCAAGATGGACAACAAGCGCGAAGCGGCTGTGGCGATGATCAGAGCGCTTCGCGGGATCCCGGCCGTGATCGAAGCGATACCGACTGACCTTGCAGAGATCGATCGTCGAGGGAACATGCCCGGCGACGTGCTTCGCTCGGCGCTCCGGGAGGGGAAGGTCGTCTATGAGCGCGGCATTTAGCGAACGCGAGGCAGATGTGGTTGTCGGTGACGCCGTCGGAGGGTAAGATGAATCCGCAAAGGTTCCACCCCGGTGACAAGAGCTCATGGAGCTCTTCCGCGAGAGCGGATAGCTGGGGTGGTCGCATTTCCTGCCTAGTAGTACTCCGGGCCGTCACTGAGCCAGTCGTCTTCCGAGCGCATGCATGGCTCGATGAGGTCGAAAGCCGCTACCACTCGGAATAGTCGTCCTCGGGGTTCGCAGGGCGCTTCTTGAGGTTGACGACCTTCCACTTGGCCGCGGGACTCGCCTCCGCGCGTCGCAGAACCTCCGGCCATGGTGAGAAGAGCAGGCTCGGGACGTACTCGGAGTTCGCTGACAGCCGCGAGAGGTATTCGTCCTCCTCGTCGTCCTTCGGACCGACGTGTCCGTCGATGTACGCGGATGCCGCCTCGATCATCGTCTCCAGCTTCGGACGGTCGTGCACGTGGAGCACGGGGTAGAGGTCCCGCTCGACCTCCTCGGCCCGGCCGGCGAACTTCTGCACCATGCTGCTGCTGATGGCGCACGGGAAAGGTTTCGACAGCGAGGCGTAGTAGATCCGGACCCGCCGCTGGAGCCGGTACCGATCGTCGTCGCCGGTCGCCATCGAAAGCGGCAGGCCATCCGTCTGGATGCGGTAGATGTCGTACAGGTCCCGGACGGCGAGCCGGTCGAACAGCGCCTTGGTCTTGCCCGCTATGAGTTCGGGGAAGGCGAGGGTCATGACGGAGGTCTCGGGCGAGCACGCCGAGCATGTCGCCTCCTCCTCGCCCAGCAGAGGCGCTCTGTTCAGGTAGATCATATCGACCTTGATCAGGTCGGGCAGTTCGGCATGGCGGTAACGCAACTTGAAGGTGCGTCCCGCGTGCGGCCGCGCGCACGGACGTGGTGTATGAAGGTCTGACGGCCGCCTGACATGAGGCGGCCACTGCTCCATCCTTGAAGGTGACTACGCCAAAACAAGGAGGAGACAGTGACCATGACCAAGATGGGCTTGCTTGACGTACTT
>JANYAK010000023.1 GCA_025361335.1 Coriobacteriia bacterium | reverse complement strand
AGCTCAGCCACTTCTTGATGACCTGGTAGCCGCCTATCGTGTAGCGCCACACGTTGGCCGGCACGCAGCGCCAGTACGCGACGTCGTTGAGGTAGATGTCGAAGCAGGTCTCGCCGAGGAGGGCGATCGCCTGGTCGGCGGTCAGGCCAAGCGGCTCGGCGCCCTCGGCGATGGCGGCGTGCTCGTCGTCGGTGTAGGCGCGCTCGTTCAGCTTGCCGGTGGAGGGCATTGTGATGCCGCCCTTGCCGGCGATGCCCCAACGGGCAGTAACCGCGAGATCTGTCGCGGGATCGAGAGTACGCGCGCCAATGCGAGTCAACACGCCAATTCGGGGTGCCGTTGAGACGCGTGATTCGCCCGAATCGCCCGTGACCGTGCTGGAGCCGCTCAGCAGGTCGGACACCCATCGTCCCAAGCGGGCCGAGTATTCGAGGGCAGCAATGGCAACGGGCAGCGGTATGCGCGGCCAGTCCTGCCGGACAGCATCTGCATTCTCCGCGAGGTAAGTGGGTGAGTGCCCGACCGCGACAGTGTGGAACCACAGGCTGTCTTGACTCGACAGGACGTCGTTGCCGGTCTCCTCGGCCCAAACCGTCGCTCGGTCAGTCAAGCCGATGGGCGTATCGAAGAGCGCTCCCGGAATGGTCGGCCTGATTGGGAAGCAGACGCTCCCCGGACGAGTCAGGTGCCAGTCGGGCAGCGCATTCGTGATGTAGAAGGGGCTCCCTTCGGTCTGGCGCTCGGCCTTCTGACGGCACGTGAACACGAGACTGCCTGCGGCCACGGCGGCGGCCAGTCCTTCGCGCTTCTCGTCGAGCAGTTTCGTGTGCGGATGCCAGTACACCCACCGGTCATCAAACGGCCGATACGCGTACTTCTCGAACATGCCGCTCTCGCGCCCCATCGCAAGGAGAGTGCGCCTCACGGCGACGTGGTCGAACCGACCTGTGGAGACCGCGAGTGACGGTGCCACCGAAGAGACGTGCTGCATGGACTGATCCGAATCGAAGTAGACGCTCATCCGCGCGTGCAAGCGCTCCAAGTCGATGTCGACCAAAGCCTGGTCCCGACTCGTGGTGACCCCCGGCGAGCGCCAGGCGAACACCTCTGTGATTCGTGGCCATCGCAGATAGCCGGGGGCGACACTCACCGGAGAGAAGGGGAAGCCGACAGCGGGGTCCGGGTCAACCGTCTGGTATTCCATTGCGCGCGGATTCGCCGCATCCGAATCCAGGACTCCTAGCTTGCTCGCTCCCCACAGATCCCGATAGTCAATGCTCTTCGTAGATAGACCTGCCGAACGGACCATGAGCCCGATTGCTGTGCCCACTTGGATTCCTTCGCGGTTGCGAGCGGTTGAGAAGACACTCGGGTCTGGGTCACCGCAGGGCGTGGTCTTCCCTGACCTATACTTGTCGCCGTTTAGGTTGTCGATCCAGATGCGGTCGAACCCGTCCAAGAAGCGCTCTCTCATCCCCGTGAACGACAGCCCGTCGAGCCACGAGTAGTTCGTGATGAGGCATGCGACGCCTCGCCCCGAGCGCTCGGCGATTTGACGCTCCGCGATTCGCAGGAATCTGGCGTACAAGTCATTGAAGCCGCGCCCCTGCGGGGCCGCAGTCCGCTTCGCTGTCCGATAGACCTCGGTCAGGTCCCGCTCCTCGTCGACCGCCAGCCCAGCGAACCCGTTGTACGGCGGGTTGCCGATCACAACGAGAATCTGCTCGTCCCTCTTGATCCGATCCGCCGCGTCCCGCTCCTCGGCGAACTCGGGGAACAGCACCGTCGAGTGCAACTGCCCCTCCCCGACGCGCTTATCCTTCGGCGGCGTCACTCCGCCGTCGCCCCAACCCGTGAGCGCGTTCGTCAGATACACCGCGGCGCGCTCGTCCGCGTCCTTCAGCGGTACGCCGAGTTCGGCGAGCAGGATGCCCATCTGCAGGTGCGCCACCACGAACGGCGCCGGCATGATCTCGAAGCCGATGACGCGATGCATCGCGGCTTGCTTCACGTCGTTGCGGGTCAGCGCGTCAGCGCCCTTCGCGGTGAGCGTCTCGTCGATCTTGCGCAGCACCTCCACGAGATAGGCACCGGTGCCGCAGCACGGGTCGAGTACAACCACGGACGGGTCGGCCAGACCGTCGGCGATGCCGAGTTCCTCGCGCAGCACGGTGTCCACGCGCGCGACCATGTACTTGACGACCTCGTCCGGCGTGTACCAGACACCGAGCTCCTTACGCAGCTGCGGGTCGAACGCCTCAAGGAACGGCTCGTAGAAGTACTGCACTGCGTGGTCCTCGCGGAACTTCTCGAAGAACGCCTTGCGGTCGATCCGCCAGATGACCTCCTCGGCCCACTCGAGCACCTCGGAGATGCCGAGCGCACCGAGCTGGCGCACGTCGGCGAACTGGCGGAAGAGCTCGTAGACCATCGGTACGTGCAGGGTGGCGGTGGCCGTCTCCCACTGGAAGCGTTGGTCCCACGGGATCTCGCGCGTGTGATCGCGGTCGCGCGCCCACAGAACCCAGCTCGCGAACATGCCATAGAAGAGTGTCTGCACCAGCGTGGATCGGAAGAAGTGGTCGCCCTTCTCACCCTCGAACTTCAGGCCGAGCGACTCCTCGAGCTGGCTGCGCAGCTGATCGAGCGCGGGCAACTCGTGCTTCTGCTCCAAGCGCAGGCGCGCGGTGCGCGCGTAGCTCGCGAGGAACCAAGCGACGTCCTTCGGGTCGGTGAGTGGTGCGTCGTGCAGAAGCGCTCGGCGCAGGAACTCCAGCAGGCCCTCGCCGGCGGCCTCCGCATACTTGCGCGGTTGGGCGACTTTCGCCCAGAAGCCCGCCTCGGTCTCGGCCAAGCGGCACGACTCGAGTTCGCGAACGCCCGACCCGTCGGCGCTGCGGCCCACGAGCACGAAGTCGCGCAGGTTGGTCACGAGCACGAGCCCGTAGCGCTCGACGTAGCGAGCGACCTGCTCGGACTTCGCGACCGCAAACGCATCGTCAGCGGTGCCCTTGACCTCGATGGCGCCGCGCTGTGGCATCTGTCCCGCCAGCGGATCGACGCCCGGCTCCCAGCCCTTAAGCTGCCCCGCAGTGAAGAGCCCACCGTCCGGGATGCCCGCGCCGGCGTTGCGCAGCTGCATGAGTGCGGTGACCTTCGGCTTGAGGTGCTTGCCGACGTCGTCGAGCAGCGACTTCACCGCCGGGTAGTAGGTGGTCTCAGCCACCCCGGCCCCGGACGCACGGATGCCACGCAGTTGTGCGAAATACGCCTCGACCGGTGCGCTCACGAGTCCCCCTCGGGCTGACCATGGCTGGCGGCTCAAGGATAGCAGTACCGCCAGACACTCCGACGCTGTTGGACAGGCTGGCACGTTCCGCGCAGACTGCTTGAATCCAGCACCGTCGCCAGCCGAGGACCCGAATGCCCACCGACACCGTTATCGCCACTCATGCGCTCACCAAGCGCTTCGGCGACGTGCTCGCCGTCGACGGGCTCGATCTCGACGTGCGCCGCGGCGAGGTCTACGGCTTCCTCGGCCGCAACGGGGCGGGCAAGACGACCACGATCCGCATGCTGCTGGGGCTCATCCGGCCAAGCGCCGGCGAGGTCACCATGCTCGGGCGCCGCATCGGACCGGGAGAGACGAGCGTGTTCGGGCGCGTCGGCTACCTGGTCGAGACCGCGACGGCCTACCCCAACCTCACGGTGCGCGAAAACCTCGACATCCAGCGCCGGCTGACAGGCGCTCCGAAAACCGCCGTCGCCGACGCCATCGAGCGGCTGGGGCTCTCGCAATACGCCGACCGGCGCGCGGACCACCTCTCGCTCGGCAACAAGCAGCGCCTCTCGCTGGCCCGCGCGCTGCTGCACGCGCCCGACGTCCTCGTGCTGGACGAGCCCGCCAACGCGCTCGACCCGGCCGGCATCGTCGAGGTGCGCGACATGTTGCGCTCGCTGGCCGACGAACGCGGCGTGACCGTGTTCATGTCGAGCCACATCCTTGCCGAGGTCGCGCACCTGGCCGACCGCATCGGCATCGTGCACGACGGCCGCCTGCTCGAGGAGCTCGACCGCGACGAGCTGGCCGCCAAGGCACGCTCGTACATCGAGGTGCGGACCTCGGACCTGGACCGAGCCGAGGCGCTTCTGCGAGCGGTCGGCTTCGCCCACGTCGAGCGCGAGGGGGACACCCTGCGCGTCTTCGGCGCGGGGGAGCGCTGCCCCGACATCGCGCGGGCCCTGGTGAGCGCCGGCCTCGAGCTCACCTCCCTCACGCCCACCTCCGAGGACCTCGAGACCTACTTCCTCCGGCTCACGGGGGGGTGAGGCCTGATGTTCTCGTCGGTCCTCGCGACGGAGTTTCTCAAGCTGCGCCGTTCGAAAGTGACCTGGCTGACGCTGGGAGGGCTCTCGATGGGGCCGCTCGCTCTCGCGCTGTTCATGTGGATCGTCCGGGAGCCCGGCCGCGCGGCTCAGCTCGGACTTCTTGGCACGAAGGCGAACCTCTCGGGGCTGGAAGCCACGTGGGCGGCGTACGGCTCCGCGCTCACGCTGATCGTCGGGGCCGGCGGAATGCTGCTGCTGTCGTTCATCGTCGCCTACGTCTTCGGGCGGGAGTATGCCGACGGCACCGCGAAGAACATGCTCGCGCTCCCGGTGGGCCGACGCTGGTTCGTGATCGCGAAGCTCGTCGTCGTGGCGGCGTGGTGGGCCGCGCTCGTGGTGGCGGTCCTCGCCGAGGCGTTCGCGGTCGGGCTGGCCTTGGGCCTGCCGGGCTTCTCGGCGTCGCTGGCCGCCGATATCGTTCGCAACACGCTTCTGGCGGCGGGGATCTCGTACCTTCTGGCGCCGGCGGTCGCTTGGATCACCGCGGCGGGGCGCGGCTACATGCCCCCGCTCGGCTTCGCGATCGCCATGATGGCCCTGGGCAACGTGTTCGGAAAGACCGGCTGGGCCGACTGGTTCCCCTGGTCGATCGTGCCGTCGATGATCGGCATGGTTGGCAGCCCGGTGCGGACGCTTCCGCCCGGCAGCTACGTCGTGCTCGGGCTGACGTTCGTCGCAGGCATCGCCGCCACGATCGCGCAACTGCGCTGGGCCGACAACGTGCAGTAGGTCCTCCGGACTGCGGCTAACTGCCTCGGCCGCGCTGCGAAGAACGGCCTACGCCCTCGGCATCTCCACCAACCGCTCGGGCAGCGGACCGCCCTCGATCCAGGCGCGCACCATCGCCGTGAACACGTCCGGCGCGGTCATGCTCCAGTTGTGCTGCCGCGCCAGCGACGTCGCCTTCGGGTGCATCACCTGGTACGCGCGCCCTCCCGGGATCGCATCGGCGATGTCTCGCGCCGACGCCTTCATCGCCGCATACTCGCCGGCGCCGCAGACCGCCAGGACCCTTGAGGTCACGTCACCGAGGCCGTCGGGCAGGCGGAACGCCTGGTTCGCCGCCATGAGGTCGACGAAGCCCTGCTCGGACAGGGTGCGGAAGCTCTCGCGGAAATGGGTGAAGTACTCGTCGGGCACGCCGGCCGCACCGTGCATGTTCCAGCGGATCCACCAGTCCACGTTGCGCAGTGCCGCGATGCTCGTCCGGTAGGTCCACTTGAGCACCCCGCGCGACGACATCGCGCCGGCTCCCGGAATAGGGCGCACCAGCGCGCTCGAGACGACCGCGGTCTCGGCGAGTCGAGGTTCGCTCGCGAGCAGCTGCACGACGACCTGCGCGCCCTCCGAAAGGCCGACCAGATGCACCCGGCCACCGTGCGCGCGCTCGCGGACCAGAGCCGCGACCTGCTCCGCCGCCGACGGCATCGTGAATGCGCCGGCATCGGTGCTGCGACCCTGCTCGGGAAGGTCGGGCACGAGGATATGGTAGGAGCCTTGGAGGGCGTCGATCTGAGGCTGCCACATCCAGCCGGCGCCGCCCCCGCCGTGCAGGAACACGATCGTAGCTGCATCGGACGGGCCGAGCTCGTTGACGAACAGGCTCACAGTGTCGCCTCCCGATGCGTGGGTCCTCGACTCGAGTGTCGCGCATGCGGCGGGTTCGGTCACCCCTGTATCGCGACTCCTCGGTGTCGCCTCCCGCGCTATCATCGGCACACAGCCCCGGTTCGAAGGAGCACTGATGACCGACGCACATCGCTGCCCCGCCGACCTTGTCGCCGCTTACCGGCGCGGTCCGGCCATCCTGCGTGAAGCGCTCGCCGGGTTCGATGCCGAGGCCCTGCGCGCCCGCCCGATCGCCGGCAAGATGAGCTCGCTCGAGGTGGCTTGCCACATCGTGGACTCCGACCAGTTCATGTGCGACCGCCTCAAGCGCACCATCGCCACCACGAAGCCCCTGCTCATGGGAGTCGAGTCCGCCAGCTACCCGATCCCGCTCCGTTACCACGAGCGCGACCTGGAACTCGACCTGCGGCTGCTGGAGGCACAGCGCGAACAGCTTGCCGCCGACCTCGACCGGCTCTCGCCCGACCTGTGGCAGCGCACGGCCGTCCACTCGGAGAACGGCGTCCAGACGCTGGCCGCAATCCTCGCGCACGCGGTCGAGCACCTTGAGGACCACGCGGAGACCATCCTCGAGAAGCGGCGCGCGCTGGGCGTGTAGGGTCTCAAACGCCGGACAGCGCGCCGGGCTCTCGCGCGCGCGGAACGACCTGATGTAGCCTCGGCGTTCGGTCAGTGAACCACCCGGGACCCGACTTCGGTTACGATTGGTGACCGTCGGCGGAGTAGGGAGTCGTGCGTGGCGAGGCGGTTCGATCCGGTCTCACTGGCCTGCCTCATCGGGGCGGTCGTGCTGTGGGGCACGAGCTTCGCGGCGATGAAGACAGCGCTCGCCGGCTTCCAGCCGATGGCTGTGGTCTGGATCCGGATGTTCCTCGGCACGCTCGTCCTCTTGCCGTTCTGGCGCAGGATCCCGCGGCCGGACTACCGGCGCGGCGACTGGAAGTGGCTGATCCTTCTCGGGCTGTTCGAGCCCTGCCTCTACTTCCTGCTCGAGGGCTACGCCATCAATCTCACGACGTCGGCGCAGGCCGGCATGGTGTCCGCGATCGTGCCCCTGCTCGTCGCGGCGGGTGCGTGGGCGTTCTTCAAGGAACGGCTGCCGCTTCCCGCGGTGTTGGGGCTCGCGATCTCGGTCGGCGGAGTGGTGGCTCTGTCGCTCATCGGCGCTCCGGCTGCGGACGCGCCGGCCCCCGCCCTCGGGAACATGCTCGAGGTGCTCGCAATGGTGAGCGCAGCGGGATACATGCTCGTGCTGAAGAGGATGAGCACGCGCTACGATCCGTGGTTCCTCACAGGCGTCCAAAGCGTCATGGGCGCGATCTTCTTCCTCCCGGGCGCGCTGCTGTCGAACCCGCTGACGTGGCTGGCGGCCCCCCGGACGGCGTGGATCGCCGCCCTCTATCTAGGGTGCTTCGTGACGGTCGGCGGGCTCGGGCTCTACAACATGGCCATCTCCCGCATGCACGCGAGCCGCGCTGCGATGTCGATCAACCTCATCCCCCTGGTGGCGGTCATCACGGGCTGGCTCGTGCTGGGCGAGGCGCTCACGCTCTTCCAGGGCGTGGCATGCGTGGCCATCGTCGGCGGCGTCGTCCTAGGCGAGATCGGCTCGCCCGAGCTCGCTCTTGAGACGGCCGAGCCCCCGATGCCGGTGGCGCCGCCCGACGTCGAGTCGCCGGAGCGACGGCAGACCCGTCGCTGAGCGAGCTGCGCACCCGAGGGCGCGTGACGCGCCTGATGTATCCTTCGCAGACTGACTCCACACCGAGGAGAGCCCCGTGGGACTCGGCAACGACTCGCACCTCGCGCGATACGAGAACATCCTGGACATGTGCGGTGACACCGCCCACCCGACGCCGATCGTTCGCTTGAGGCGCGTGTGTCCGAACCCCGACGTGTCGCTCTACGCGAAGCTCGAATGGGTCAACCCCTTCGGCTCCATCAAGGACCGCACCGCGAAGTGGCTGCTGGCCGGTCTCGTCGAACGGGGCGAGCTCGAGGGCAAGACCGTCGTCGAGGCCACGTCGGGCAACACCGGGATCGCGCTGGCCGCGATCGCGCAGCTCATGGGGACGCGCATGGTCGCGACGGCGCCCCACGCGCTCTCGCCCGAAAAGACGGCCCTGCTGCGTGCGTTCGGCGCCGAGGTGATCCGCACTCCCCAAGACGACACTTCCGGGCTCCACCCGATGGACGTCGCGTTCCGGATGGCCCAGGCGATCCGCGACGCCGACCCGGACGCATACGTCATGCCGAACCAGTACGACAACGTGGACAACGCGAGGGCGCACTACGAGTCGACCGGCCCCGAGATCCTCGCGCAGACGGAAGGCCGCGTGCGCTACTTCTTCGCCGGGTTCGGCACCTGCGGCACGCTCGTCGGGACGAGCAGGTTCCTCAAGGAACAGGACCCGTCCATCGTCACGGTTGGCATCCAGCCTGTCCGCGGGCACCACATCTCGGGACTGAAGAACATGGAGGAGACCGCCGTCCCCGCCAACCTCGACATGTCCGTGATCGATGAGGTGGTCTGGGTCGACGACGATATGACCGACGAGGCCGCCAGACGACTCTACCGCGAGGAGGCGCTGATGGTGGGGCCCTCGGCCGCGGCGATCATGGCCGGCGCGCTGAAGTACCTGGGCGAACCGGGCCGTGCCGGCGTCGCCGTCGCGATCGCACCCGACAGCGGTCAGAAGGCCACGACCTACCTGAACGAGATTCTCGGCGAGTAGTACGCGGCGCCGTCCGCGCGACGGCCGGCTGGACACGCGAACAAGGCGCCCGGCCCGAAGGTCGCGCGCCTTGTCCGAGGGGGGCGGGTCGAAGACCTAGAACGGACTCCCGACGGCGGTGTTGAACGCGGTCAGGCTGGTTGCGGACGAGTCGATGCGCCAATCGGTGTTCGCGGTCGTGTCGTTCACGTTGAACCAGACGATACCCGTGATGCGCGGGAACGTGGTGCCCAGCGAAGCGAACATGTCGGTGATCCAGGCGGCCTTGCTGCCGCCCTGCTCGACGCAACCGGTCTCCGCGAGGAAGAGCGGCTTCGCGCTGAGCGCGGTGACCGTCGCGTACGAGGCGCCGATGACGTTGCGGAAGCCGCGCCAGGCCGACCACGACTGCGACGTCCCGAAGTTGTAGCCGTCGATGGCGAGCAGGTCGACGTTGCCATCGCCGGGCCAGTACGCCCCGATGGCGTTGCCCGTGGTGTTCGGGACGCTGTCGTTGTTGACGCACCAGACGAACTTGACGTTGGTGGCGCCGCGCGACGCGAAGATCTGTCGCACGTGGTTCCAGGCTGCCACGACCTGCGCCGGCGTGTTGCCTGCGCTCGCTCCCGCCCACGGGTACCAGTTGCTGTTCATCTCGTGGAAGGGCCTCAGCCACACCTCGCCGCCATACGCCTTCGCGGCATCGGCGAAACCGGCGAGGTAAGAATCCTTGGCGCCGTTGGTGATCGACGCGACGCCGCCCTTCTGCGTGGACCAGAACTCCAGAGTGACCATCGGCGTCGAACCGTGGTCGCGGATGATCTGGACGCGCGACAGCGGGAAGCTCGAGGAATCCGAGAGGTAGAAGTTGACCACAGCGGGATGCTTGGCGACCAGGGATTCGCGCGAAGTCAGCAGCGCAGCGCTGAAGGTGGTTCCCGCCTCGGACTGGTAGAAGCCGATCCAGCGGCCGGCCGACGGGGCGGGGGTCGGGATGGGGGGCGGGGCGGGGGTCGGAGCCGGAGAGCGATGGCGGGCGGTCGACGAGGACCGGGCCGAGACCGCTTGGACGGGGGTCAACACGGTGCCGAACATGAGGGCCACGCTTGCGAGCAATGCCACCACTCTCTTCAAGACGTCCGCCCTTCTGCACCCAGCCCGACGAATAGCACGATTCAGCGTTTCTTATATCGGCGGGTGCGGCGGGGCTCTTGACCCCCTTCGCGATCGTCCCCCGATCGTCGGCGACGGGGCTGCGACCGCGCGTCCGGCTTCGGGGGCTGCGGCATAACGGGTACCTAATGCTGCGGGCGATGCCCCGGGGCCGCGCCCGCCCAAGGTCGGCCCGTACACCCCGAGGAGGTACGATGCGTCCCGATCCGAGGACCGGCGAGGGGCTCTCGCGCGCCGCGGCCTTCTTGATCGTCGCGAGCCTCACCCTCGTCGGGGCCGCGCTGCGCATCGCCACGATCGACACTCGCGGCTTCTGGCTCGACGAGACGACCTCAGTGCGCCAAGCCTCCTGGGGCATCGCCCAGATGCTCGAGAAGATGGCCGGCAACGTGCATCCTCCCCTGTTCCACACCCTGCTGCATTACTGGATCGTGTACTTCGGCAGGTCCGAGGTCGCCGTAAGGGGCTTCCCCATCGTGTGGGGCATCGTGGCCATCCCGCTGATGTACTGGGTGGCCAGGGACATCTACGACCGTCGCGTCGGTGCCATAGCCGCCGCGATGGTCGCGATCTCGCCGTTTCTCATCTGGTACGCGCAGGAAGCGCGCATGTACACGATGGTGCTGGTCTTCGCCCTGCTCAGCACCGGTGCGTTGTGGAAAGGCCTGCGGCGCCGCGGCTTCGGTTGGTGGGTGCTGTACGCGCTCGCGACGAGCGCGGGGCTCATGACTCAGTACTTCTTCGCGTTCCTCGTCCTCGGACAAGGCGTCTACGTCCTGTTCGCCCACGCGCGCGGACGCATGCACGCGGAGGACCCCGCCGGGGAGCCGCGCCCACGCTCGACGCCCCCTCTAGGCGCCGTGCGGCGGCTTCCAGAAGTCGCCGCCTGGGTTGGCGCTCTGCTGGTGGCGATGGTGCCCCTCGCATGGTGGCTCCCGAAGGTGATCGCGCATCGCGAGCTCCTTCGTGGGGCCACGGGGGCGTTCAACTACGGCGGGGAACCCCCCGTCATCGGTGCGCACTTCAACCAGCTCATCCTCGTGCCCGTGGAGTCGCTGTTCGGCTTCCATTCCGAGGCGATCACGCGCGACCTTGTCGCGATGTGGCCGCTGCTCATCACGCTCGTGTTCGTGAGCGCGGGGTTCGCCCGGCACGTGTCGCCGCGGACGCGATACCTCATCGCCGGCGGTGTCGGCGGCGCCCTCGCCATCACACTTCTCGGCTCGTGGCAGCCGATCGTGCTGGAGGCCCGCTACTACACGGCCGTCGGTGTCTGCGTGGTCATCCTTGCCGCCCGCGCCGTCGCCGAGATGCGGACGTCCGCGCGTTGGGCCACGGCGGCGGTGCTGGTCGTGGTCGCGGCGGCAGCCTGGACGGATCAGTCGTTCGACCCGTCGAGCGTCGTCAAGTGGGAAAACCGAGAGGCGATGGCGCTCGTGGCCGCCCGCTACCAGCAAGGCGACACCATCCTGCTGCTGCCCAACTTCGTCACCTCCATCCCCGAGTACTACCTGCCGCCCGATGCATATGCCGCTGTCCGGGCGGTGCCCCTGTACGGCGCGAAGGGGCGGCCGCGCAACAGTCCCGCGCAACTGGCGCAGGACCTCGTCCGCCAAGTGGGCATATCCCGCCGCGTCTGGGTCGTCGCCACGTGGCAGGAGACGCCCCGCATCGCGCTCGACCGGACACTCGTCACGAGATGGCTGACTGCCGAGAGCTACGTCCTGAAGCAGGATCGCAAGTTCCGACGGATCCGGGTGACGCTCTACGAGGTCGGCACACAGCGCGGGTTCTTCCTGAATCCGGTGGTGAGGCCATGATCGAGATCCCCCCACAGCGGCGAGCCGCCTACCTGCGGAATTGCCGGATCCTGTCGCTGGCCTCCACCGTCCTGGCCGCTCTGTACCTGAAGTGGCTCCTGTTCGACGCCCGTCCTGAGAACCACGCGCTCTATCTCCTGCTCGTCTTCGCGGAACTGTTCAACGTCGCGCAGGCGGCGGGATTCTGGTACACGATCTCGATGCAGCGGTGGAGCGAACCCCGCACACCCGACTTCTCGCAAACGAACGAGACGGTGGACGTGTTCGTCACTGTTCTCGGCGAACCGGCCGACATCGTCGAGCGCACCGTCGCGGCCGCCGTCGCGATGCGCCACCCGCGCGCAAGGGTGTTCGTCCTCGACGACGGGCACAGCCCCGAGATCCGCCAACTGGCAGACCGCCTCGGTGCCGGCTACGTCACGCGGGAGGACCTGACCGGCGCGAAGGCGGGCAACATCAACCACGCGCTGGCCATGACCGGAGGCCGCTTCTTCGCCATCTTCGACGCGGATCAGGTGCCGCATGCCGACTTCTTGGAGGCCACCATGGGGGCGTTCGACGATCTGAACGTCGCCTTCGTCCAGACGCCCCAGGTCTACCGCAATCGGGTCGAGAACCGCGTGGCCGAAGGCGCCCACGCGCAGCAGGGCCTGTTCTACGGGCCGATCATGCGGGGCAAGGACGGTTGCCGGGCCGTCTTCTCGTGCGGTACCAACGTGGTATACAGGCGCTCGGCCGTCGACGCCATCGGGGGGCTGCCCCAAGACTCGATCACGGAGGACCTGCGCGGGTCGCTCCTGCTTCTGCGACGCGGTTTCTCCTCGGTCTACGTCGCGAAGGTGCTTGCCGACGGGCTCGGCCCGCTGGACGTACGGTCCTACTTCGGCCAGCAGCTCAGATGGGGGCGCGGAGGGCTGGAGATCCTCTTCAAGCGGCGTCCCTTCACCCGCACGATGAGCGTCCCGCAGGCCGCGCAGTACGCGCTCGGCTTCATGTATTGGTTCACGGGATGCGCATACCTGGCGTACCTCGTGCTCCCCACGGCCTACCTCATCGGCGGCCTTCGACCGGTGTCGGTGCCCAACGACTATCCCGTCCACTTCCTGCCCTACGTGCTCTTCGCGCTCGCGACCATCATCTACGCATCCGACTTCCAGCTGAGCTTCGCCTCCCTCTGGTTCACGCTCGCTGCGTTCCCCGTGCAGATCCGGGCACTCTTCTCCACGCTGTTCGGGCGCGCAGCGCGCTTCGTCGTCACGCCGAAGAGGGCGGGTAGGGCCACACTGCGCCCGGTCGTCGTGCACATGCTTGCCATCGCGGCTCTCACCGGCGCCTCCGTGTACGGGCTTGCGACGTTCGGTGCGGTGCCTTCCGTCATGAACAACGTGGCATGGGCGACGGCACACATCGTGGTCCTGCTGGGCTTCGTGAGACTCACATGGCATCCGCACAAGCCGCTTCATGCCACGGAACACGTGGCAAGTACGCTTCTTCTGCTGCTCGCGTGCGCGCTCGTGCTGGCCGGCACGTCGGGCTGCGCGCTCCTGCGGCAGGCGGCGGGGCCTGTGGGCGCCGGGGCCGTCGGGGGCGCAACAGCCGCGACCTCGACTGCTGCCGCGGCACTGCCGATGGCGAGCAAGGTCGCGTCCCTGCCCACCAGCGCCTACCTCGGCGTCTACGTGCCACCGGCGCCGTTCGACCCCGCCGTGCTCGACGCGTTCGAGGCGAAGGCCGGCAAGCCGGCGTCGATCGTGATGTGGTACCAGCCGTGGGCCAGCTCCAACCGCTCGCTGTTCGACGCGGCCGCCGTGATCGCCGTCATGCGCCGCGGGAAGATCCCGATGATCACGTGGGAGCCCTGGGACCCGGGAGGCAACTCGAACGTCGTGCGCAACCCCGGCAAGCAGCCCGTGTTCGGGCTTGCCACGATCGTCGCGGGAGCGCACGACGACTACATCCGCTCCTGGGCACGGGACATCCGCGCGCTCGGCGGCCCCGTGATGCTGAGGCCGATGCACGAGATGAACGGCAACTGGTACCCATGGTCGGGCGTCACGAACGGGAACACACCGGAGCTGTACGTCGCGGCGTGGCGCCACCTCCATGACATCTTCGTGAGCGAGGGTGCGACCAACGTCACCTGGGTCTGGAGCATCAACCACGAGAGCGTCCCCAGTCGAGCGACCAACGCATACGCGGCCTACTATCCGGGCGACGCGTACGTCGACTGGGTCGCGGTCAGCGGCTTCAACTGGGGCGCCTCCAGCAGGTATTCATCCTGGGGCATGTACGACCACTGGTACGCCAAGCCTCTGGCGTTCTTGAGGACGCTCCACAAGCCCATCTGCATCGCGGAGTTCGCATCCGTCGAGCAGGGAGGCGACAAGGCGGCCTGGATCACCGACGCATACACACGGATCGCGGCCGACCCCTCCGTCAACGCCGTCATCTACTTCGATTCGGTGGAGACCGGCCCGACCACCCAGGACTGGCGCATCGACACGTCGCCGAGAAGCCTCGCGGCGTTCCGCGCAGCGATCGCGCCCGACCATTTCGTGGGGACCACGCCGGCCGAGCTGACGCGATGGGTGGGCTCGCTCGACGCGCATCAGTGGAAGCTGCTCGCGTCGTTCCAACCGATCTACTGACGCTCCCAGCCGCCCCTTCCGACCAGCTCGTATCCCGCGCTCTCGATGAGGCAGCGCGCCTCCGCGCTGGTGAGGACGGCGAGCTCCTCCTCTCGGTCGTGGACGAGCCGATTGGGAAGGACGCTCTGGATGCGCATGAACTCCTCGTCCACACGCCCCGGATGGACGATGAACTCGACGTGCGGCGCGCGGGCGCGCCGGAGAAGCCGGGCCAAGGCGGCGAGATCGGTCGCTGCCTCCGTCAAGCCGATCGTGGCATCCGACACGACCAGCCCGCATCCCTTGGCGACGCGCGCGGCGCGGGCCGACAGCCACGTCAATCCGGCCGGGATGGGCCGCACAGACGGCCTTTCGCGCACGACCCGGACCTCGCGGATGTCGTATTCCACGGCGAGCCTGCACACGATGTCGAACACCGACGGCCACAGGTGCAGGTGCTTCTCTCCGTCGAGGTGCGTCGGCTGGATGCCCGCCTCCCTCGCGCGATCGACCTGCGCTCGCAGCTCGCCCTCCAGCTGGCCGAGGTCGAACGTGCCCGCGACAAGCCGCGAGACGATGCTGGTCCACGATCCCAGCAGAAGACCGTCGGGGCCGGTGATCCCGGACACGCGTTCCGGCGCAAGGATGGTCGTTCCGCGGTAGAAGCTCAGGTGCATGCCCACGCTGAGCGACGGCGTGGCCTGGGCGAGTGACACCGCATGATCGAACGAGGCGCCGGTGGCGAGCAGGCTCGCACTGGTGACCATCCCGGCGCGATGCGCCTCGATGATCCCCCGATCCACGCTGCGCGACCAAGCGAGGTCGTCGGCGTTGATGATCATCTGTGTGCGCTCCGGCATGGTCTACCTTCCGACGGACGCACGCATCGCGGAGATGTCCTGGGCGCTGAACTCCCCGATGACGCGGAGGAACACGACATAGGCTACCGCCGCCATCGGCACGGCGAACAGCAGAAGCAGCGGGCCCGGTGCCAGCAGCGCCAGACCTCCTCCGACGACCGCCGCGGCGCACACCGAGCGCCCCAAGGTGGCGACCGGGCGCCATCCGGTGGAGGAGCGCAGCGCGAAGCCCGACCACAACGCGGCGACGATGGCGCCCACACCGGTCCCCGCGGCCGCGCCGACCAGCCCGAAGCGCACGGTGAGGATGGCGATCGCGCCCACCTCGAGCAGGACCGTGGCCGCCAGTATCCCCAGCGCGGACCGGCCACGGCCTTGGGCCATGAGCACCTCGCCGCACGCCGCCTGCACGGTGCGGCCCATGGCGGCGACCATGAGGAGGACGAGCGGCAGTGCGGCCCCCGCGTATGCGGAGGAGTAGACCAGCTCGATGACCTGCCTCCCGACCGACGCGGCGACGGCTATCGCCAGGACCGTGACCATGACCGCGGTGCGGATGGCCGCGGTCGTGTTCCTGTCAGCCCCCTCGCAGTCGCCTTCCGCCCGGGCCCTGGTCACCGACGCGAAGATCACCCTGTCGAGTCCGAGGAACAGGAACACGGGGACCTCAGCCAGCACCACCGCAGACGCATACAGCCCGACCGAGACGGTGCTGGGCACCAGGCCCGACACCAGCCACAGGTCGACGTTCTGGCCGACGCCCTCGACCAGGCTGAGCGCGAGGAAGGGCCCCGACGCCAAGAGAAGGCCGCGCGCCAGCTGGGCCAGCTGGGCCGGCCGCATGCTGCCGCGACCCATGCGGGACTGCATCACCGCGAAGCCGACGATCGATGAGAGCGCGTTGCCCACGAGCGCTCCAGGCAGGGAGAACCCGGCCAGCACGAACAGCGCGATGAGGCCTACCTTCGCGCTCGCGTAGATGATCCACGCGACGGCCTGACGCTCGTATCGCTGGGCGCCGAGCACGATCGACGACGCGATCATGAGCATCGCGAACGAAGGGATGTCCAAAGCGGCGATCCTGATGAGCGGAGCGAGGGCGGCGTTGGACAGCAGCCGGGCGATCGGGAGCGCGGCCAGCTGGACACCCAGGAAGACGACGGCCGCCACGATCGCCTGCCCGACATACGCGGCGCGTGAGAGATCGGCCGCATCCCGCGGGCGCTCCCCGATCGCCTTGGTCGCCGCCTTCACCATGGCCGAAGTGATGAACACCTCGAACCAGGCGAGCAGGGACAGCACGATCCTCCAACGCCCGAACAGGACCGGCCCCAGGTGGCGCGCCAGCAGGGCGTAGAGTGCGAAGGCGGCAGCCATCTGCCAACCCTGTCCGATCATCCCGAGCAGGGAGCCTCGCGCCACGTTCTTCGCCAAGGAGGCCTCCGCCCGACTCGTGTCCTACGCTCCGTCGGATCCCGGGGCCTGAGGGTGCGGGTGAACGCGGATCGCCGCGCCCGCTCCGGTCTCGACCCCCAGCGACCGCGCGTCACTATCGCGCTCACGCCGTTCGACCTCGACGCGGTCCGACCCCAGGGGCGAGTGGCGTCGCTCGATCCGGACGGTCTGCGCGATCTTGGCGCGCCCCATCGTGGGACGCTCCAGGTTGTTGATCATCTCCGCGATCAGCCCGGAGATGATCATCTGGACCCCGGTGATCACGAGCAGTTCCGACACACCGAAGAACGGGCTGTCGTGCATGATGCCTGATCCTGTCACCGACATGGCGAACAGCCACACGAAGAGGGCGGTCCCCGCGAGCGAGAGCCACACCCCGATGGCGCCCAGCAGGTGCAGGGGACGCTCCGCGTATCCCGAGAGGAAGAACACCGTCAGGTAGTCGAGAGCGCCCCGCATGTAGCGCTCCACGCCGTACTTGGATCGCCCGGACGTGCGGTACAGGCTCTCGACCGGCACTTCGGCGACCGTGAAGCCGCGCCGCGCTACCAGCACGACGAAGAAGCGATGCAGCTCGCCGTACCCGTATCGGATGAGCTCCTGAGCCGCGTCGTGCCGAAACGCCTTCAGGCCCGCGTTCATGTCGTGCAGATCCACGCCGGTGGTGGTGCGGACGAAGAAGTTGAAGAACTTCGATGGGAGGCGCTTGCTCAAGGGGTCGCGTCGTACCACCTTGTACGCCGACACCACATCGAAGCCCTCGAGGATCTTGTCGACGAGCCGCAGGATGTCGTTCGGGTCGTATTGCATGTCCGCATCGGACGTGACGACGATCTCGCCGCGCGCGTAGGTGAACCCGTTCGCCAACGCGCTCGCCTTACCGAAGTTGCGCCGGTGCCTCAGGGCTCTGACCCGTGAGTCGCGCCTCGCCAGACCGACGATCTTGTCCCACGTCCCGTCGGTCGAGCCGTCGTCCACGAAGATGATCTCGTACTCGTAGTCGCGCGTGGCGAGGACTGACGTGACCTGCTCGTAGACCCCGTCGACGCTGTCGACCTCGTTGTACGCCGGCAGTATGACCGAGACGTCGATGGAGTCCACGGGTGAACGCGGGTCGATCATCGCGTCGTCATGTAGGATCACTGCGCCCATCAGGACCTCTCAACCACTCGTCACGCGTTGGCGTCCACCAGCCGTGACACGCGGCTCACCCCGCCGACCCGGCGAGGGTCGATGTCGCCGCACGGTAGGTTCATTCCCGAACGCGCCGCCTCGCGGGCGTGTCGCGCAGCTGGTCCTCGCGCACCCCGAGTAACTGGGCGCGGCGACCTATCGAGGCCGGCGATCACGGAGGACCTCTTGGATCGCCGTGGCGACACATTCCGGATAGAACCTTGGCCGTCGGGCAGCCTACACTGCGGGCATGGACACCGACACGCAGCGCGACCTGGACATCGCGGCCGTGGCCCGGGCGATCGATGATGCCGTCGATTCCGGACTGCGTGCGCCGCCTGTCGCTGACCTCGCTCGCTCCGTCCATGTGAGCGAGTCGACCCTGCGCCGCGCGTTCGTCGCTACGACCGGCCTCACTCCGCGAGAGTACGCCGGCGCTCGACGCTCGACTCGCCTGCGAGACACGCTCGCGGCGGGTATGCCGATCGCCGACGCCATCCACGGCGCGGGCTTCGGCTCGACCAGTCGCGTCTACGAGCGGACCAGCCAGCTGCTCGGCATGACACCCGCCGCGTATCGGCGAGGGGCGCCCGGTGAGGTGATGAACTACGCGCTCGCGGACACGACGCTGGGACGGCTCGTCGTCGCGATGACCGAGCGCGGCGTCAGTATGATCGCCTTCGGCTCGAGCGACGCCGACCTGCTCGCACAGGTCGAACGGCGATTCCCCCGTGCCGATCTTCGGCCCGCGGACGCGACGCGGCGCGCATGGATCGAGACGGTGGTCTCGCTGGCGGAGCATCCCGGTGGCGTGACCGGCCTGCCGCTGGACGTGCGGGGCACCGCCTTTCAGCAACTCGTGTGGTCGGCCCTGCGCGACGTGCCGGGCGGCGAGACGATCACCTATTCCCAGCTGGCGCGTCGCATCGGCCGCCCGACCGCGGCGCGGGCCGTCGCGGCCGCGTGCGGCGCGAACCCGATCGCGCTGGCCATCCCCTGCCATCGCGTCATCGGCGCTGACGGCAGCCTCACCGGCTACCGGTGGGGCGTGGAACGCAAGCGGGAGCTGCTGGAGCGCGAACGAGGCTGAGGGGCGAGGCCGCTCTGTAGCCGACCCGTTGCTCGCGCCGTCGCTTCGTGTGGCCGCGTTCTGATAGGGTTGATAGCCCGTACCCTGACAGGAACAAGGCACATGGCTGCGATCATCGAAGCATGGCGCGCGGGACTGCTATCGCGCGACAACTGGATGCGCAACCTCGTGGCCGGCGTGGTCGTCGGCGTGGTCGCGATACCGCTGGCGATGGCGTTCGCGGTCGCCTCCGGCGCGAAGCCCGAGAACGGCCTGTACACCGCATTGGTGGCCGGGCTGCTCGTCACCCTCTTCGGCGGAAGCCGTGTGCAGATCGCGGGCCCCACCGGCGCCTTCGCCGTGCTCCTCTTCGGAGTGACCGCCAAGTACGGGTTCGCCGGACTGCAGGTCGTGACGCTGCTCGCGGGAGGGATCCTCCTGCTCTTCGGCCTAGCCCGGCTCGGCAGCGTCATCCGATTCATCCCCGAGTCCGTGATCCTCGGCTTCACCGCCGGTATCGCCGTCGTCATATGGGTCGGGCAGTGGCAGAACTTCTTCGGCCTGCCCAAGGTCGCCGCCGGGTACTTCCACGAGCGCCTCTGGAGCCTACTCTCATCACTCGGGCATCTCGACCCCACGACCACCTGCCTGGGGGTCGCGAGCGTCCTGCTCATCGTGCTGTGGCCGAAGATACCGGTGCTGGGGAAGGTGCCGGGGCCGCTGGTCGCGCTCGTGGCTGGCACCGTCTGGGTCTCCGTGTTCCACCCCGCCACCGTCGCCACCATCGGCTCGGTGTTCGGCGGGATCCCGCGGGGCCTGCCCGCGTTGTCGATCCCGCGCATCACCTTCGCCAGTACGCTCGAACTGGTCCAGCCGGCCTTCGCGATCGCCCTGCTCGGGGCGATCGAGTCGCTTCTGTCCGCCACCGTCGCGGACGGGATGACCGGCACGAAGCACGACTCGAATCAGGAGCTCATCGGTCAGGGCGTGGCGAACATGGGCGCCGCGGTGTTCGGAGGGTTCGCCGCGACCGGCGCGATCGCACGCACCGCGACGAACGTGCGGCACGGGGGCAACAGCCCTCTGGCGGGGATCGCGCACGCTGCTGTGATCGCGCTGGTCCTCATCGCGCTCGCGCCGCTCGCGATCGATGTGCCGCTCACGACGCTGGCCGCGATACTGTTCGTGGTCGCCTTCAACATGAGCGACATGGGGCGCGTGGCACGCACGATCCGCCGCGCCCCACGCTCGGACGTGGGAGTCATGCTCATCACGCTCGGCCTGACGGTCTTCTCCGACATCGTCCTGGCCGTCGAAGTCGGCGTCATCCTGGCCATGCTCAACTTCTTCAGGCGGATGACGACCGCGGTGGAAGTCCGCGAGCTCGAGGGACACGAGTTGGCGGGGCACTCGCCATCCGGGTCGCGGATCCCGATCCCGGACGGGGTGCTCGTCTACACGATGGACGGGCCCTTCTTCTTCGGCGCGGTCGAGCAGTTCGAGTCGGCGCTCGTGCACACGGGCACGGACCCGGACGGCGTGGTGATAGACCTCACCCGCGTCCCGTTCATCGACCTGACGGGACTGGCCGCCCTGCGCGACGCGGTGGGACGGCTCAGGCATCGCGGCGTGGCCGTGGCGCTGTGCTGCGCGAACGCCCAGGTGAGCGAGAAGCTCGATCGCGCCGGCATCACCGACGACCTCGCGGCACATGCGTCGGTCACACTGGCCGAGGCGGTGGCCGCCGTGGGCGACGAAGCGGCCGGCGCCTGACGCACTCCGCAGCCGTCACTCCGCGGTGATCCCCCGCGGAGTGAAGAAGCGCCGGTAGTAGAACGTGCTCGCGCCGAGGAGGGCGCCGCCGATGGCCTCGTACACGACGGCGAGCGCGGGGCGGGGGAGGCTCGAATGCCTCAAGACGACGCCCAGCGCGATCATCGAGGCCATCACCACGTAGCTCTTGAAGGGCTGGAACGCGAACACCGACGCCCGGTCGGGACCCTCGGCGATCCGCCGGATGTTGCGCAGGACTATCCGGCCGAAGAGGAAGTGACCGGCGACTCCGGCGGTGAGCGCGCCGGCGACCCCGAGTCCGATCTCGACAGGCACGGACACGTCGACCAGCCAGCGCACGGTCCAGCCGAGCAGGATGAGACCGGCGCCCGACCACGCCACGGCGGCGATCGCGTAGAGCCACCGGCGGTCGACCTCGAGCCTGAATGCGGATGCCATGCGGCGTCACCTTGTCATCGAGTAGGGCGATCCCGTCGCCGGGAGCGCAACTGCCATGCCATCCGCGGGCGACCCGATGCGTGCGGCCTGCCCGACCTGCCCGCCTGCACGCCTGCACGGCTGCACGCCTGCACGGCTCCGCCAGTATGGCATGCACGGGCCCGGTCGGCGGTGCGTATACTCCCCGGTGTATGCCCGTGTATGCCCGACCACGAGAGGCGTGTTGCCATGCTGATCAGCACCCCTGTCTTGCTCGATCCGACGTGGTATGACGCCATCAAGACGCGAACGTCGCGTCGGGCATTCGACGGGCGTGCGGTTCCCGCGGACGCGCTCACCGCGCTGAGCGAGCGGGCCCGGAGCCTCAGCGCGGGCCCGGACGCGAGAGTCGAGATCGTGACCGACGCGCCCGAGGACATCTTCAAGGGCTACGCGGGCAGTTACGGGAGCGTGCGGGGGACGCGCACAGTCGCCGCCTTCATCGGACGCGAGGGCAGCGATCTGGTCGTTGGCTACCTCGGCGAGGCGTTCATACTCGAGGCGACACGGCTGGGCCTCGACACATGCTGGGTCGCCGGGTCGCTGCGCCGAGAACGCGCCGATGACGTGTTCCCAGTCGCAACCGGCGAGCGCGTCATGTCGATCACGCCGATCGGGTTCGCCGTGACCAGGAAGCCCTTGGACGAGCGCGCGATGCGTTCCATAGTGCGGTCGTCGTCGCGCAAGCCTCTCGCGATCCTGGCGCCGGGCTCCGAAGGCGACGCGTGGCCCCGATGGGCCAGGGACGCGGCGGAAGCCGCGCGGTGGGCGCCGACCGGGGGCAACGGTCAGCCCCAGCGCCTGCGGTTCGAGGACGGCGCGCTGGTGCTCGGCCGAGCGGAGAAGGCGTACTGGACCGCCGGGCTGGACCTGGGGATCGTCATGCTGCACGCCGAGCTTGGCGCCGGGCACGCCGGGGTCACGGGCTCGTGGGAGGAACTGCCCGCGCCCGACGTGGCACGCTTCGTTCCCCACGGCTGAGGGCGTCAGCCCAGCGCGGCCAGCAGCACGGCTCCGAGCGCGAGGACGATCCCCAGTCGCTGCAACCCGCGCAGCCGCTCGCCGAGGACGATCCTGGCAAGCAGCAGCACCACGACGGGGTACAGCGAGCCCAGGACGGAGGCGATCGCCAGCGGGCCGATGTGGATGGCCGCGAGCATCGTGACGTTGGCCACGGCGTCGAACGTGCCGGCACCGAGAGCTGGTCCCAAGGCCGACCGCTCGAGTCCCAGCCGCCCCCGCCGCACCAGCGCGAGGGCGCCGATGAGGATCGCCGAGGTGAGTCGCGCGGCCAGCAAGGGGAAGAGGCCGCTCGCGGATGCGGTGTTGGAGAAGGCGAGGAAGGACCCCGCGAACCCGATGCCGGCAAGCACTGACAGTGCGATCGCCCCCCGCGACACCGGGTAATCCTGGTCGGGGTCCGACGTCATGCTCACGATCACGATCGCCACGACCGCGAGCATGAGCCCGAGCAGGCCGAGCGGCCGGACGGCGGTACCGCGAGCGAGGTCGACGGCCGCGGGCAGGGAGCCGGACAAGGCGGCCGTGACGGGCGCGACCACGCTCATCCGCCCGGTGGACAGTGCCGCGTACAGGCACAGCACGCCAAGGCCCCCCGACAGCCCCGCCACGGCGCCCCACACCACGTCGCCCGAGGTCACGTGGGCCGGCGGGAACACCAGCAGCGCGATGGCGAACAGGACCACGCCCACGAGGTGAGCGCGTGCGGTCACGGCCACCGCGGAATCCCGGCGGCTCGCCACTCCGCCCAGGAAGTCCGAGAAGCCGAACAGTACCGCGGTGCTCACTGCGAGAAGGACGGTGCTCATCAGCGCTCCAAGAGTCGTAGGCGATCGTACCGCACCGCCCCGTTGCGCGTGCCACTTGTGCGGTCGGTCCTAATCTTGTGGGCCCTCTCTGCCGATGATGGAGAACACAAAGATGCATACTTCCTGCAAGGAGGTGCATAATGAAGCGAGATACCGTCGATATATCCATCGAATCGAGCGACCGGGACCGGGAGCTCGTCTTCAAGTCTCTGCTCCTCGACGCCACATCCGACGGCATCATCGCCCACACGCCCGACGGACGTCTGACGTACGTCAACGAGGCGGCGTCGCGCCAGTTGGGCTGCACGGTCGTTTCGGCCGCGGCGCTGGCTCCATGGGAGTGGCTGCCGGGCGACGCACGGCCCGAGACGATCGATCGCGTCGCCCGCATCATGGAGCAGGGCGAGTCGCGATTCGAGACGCAGCACCTGTGCCCATGCGACGCGTCCCTTCACGCCGAGATCCACGCGCGGCTCGTCGAGACCGACGACGGTCCGCTGATCGTCTGGGTATGCCGCGATATCAGCGCGCGTGTGGCCGCCGAGAAGCAGATGCGACAGCTCGCGTTCCACGACGAACTCACGGGGCTGGCCAACCGCACGGCGCTCGAGGAGCACCTGCGCAGCGCGATCGCGGCTGCCGACCGTCACGACGACCTGGTCGGGGTGGTCTACCTCGATCTCGACGACTTCAAGCCGGTGAACGACACGTTCGGCCACGCCATGGGAGATAAGGTGCTCAAAGTCGTCGCCCACCGGCTCGCATCGTGCGTCCGCGAGAGCGACACCGTGGCACGCCTGGGAGGCGACGAATTCATGGTCCTGTTCCCCAGGCTGAAGTGGCGCGGCGACCTGGCGGCCGCGGCATGCAAGCTCAGCGACCTCCTGGCCCTCCCGATCTCCATCAACGGACACGAGATACGG
The DNA here is from genome assembly GCA_025361335.1 of Coriobacteriia bacterium. Taxonomy (GTDB): domain Bacteria; phylum Actinomycetota; class Coriobacteriia; order Anaerosomatales; family PALSA-660; genus JANYAK01. The sequence continues at coordinate 11,375 of JANYAK010000023.1, read as the reverse complement.
GTCAGCGCCAGTCTCGGCCTTGCCCTCTACGAGAAGGGCGAGGCCCCCGACGAGCTCGCGACCCGCGCGGACCACGAGATGTACCGGGCGAAGCAGAACGGCCTGCCGGGCTGGCAGTCCTTCCTGTCCGAGGAGTAGCGCGTCGGTTCCTCGCCGCGGCGCCGCGAGTGACAAGTGGGGAACCGAGCCGATCAGCGCGGACGCGGGCCCCGGGCCTGCTGCGGCCGTGTGGAGTCCTTGCTGATGGTCTTCCAGCGACGGCGCTCCTCGGCCGCCAGCTTGGCGTCGGCGCGCGCCGCGGACGCTCGCGTCTCCGAGAGCAGATTGCGCCAGCTCGCCAAGCGGTCGGGCGCCAGCTCGCCTGACTCGACGGCGGCCAGCACCGCGCAACCGGGTTCGTCCGTGTGCGAACAATCGCGGAACCTGCAGCCCTGCGCGATCCGCGCGATGTCGGAGAACGCCGCCGTTATGCCGTCCTCGGCGTCCCACAGCGCGACCGTCCGCAGGCCCGGAGTGTCGATGAGCACCCCGCCGTTGGGCAGAGGCACGAGCTCCCGCGCGACGGTCGTGTGCCGCCCTCTCCCGTCGGACACGCGCACCTCACGGGTGGTCTGCCGATCGGCGCCGACCAGCGCATTGATCAACGTGGACTTCCCCGCTCCCGAGGGGCCGATCAGCGCCACCGTCCGGTGCCCCTCCCCGTAACACAGGAGTGCCGCGACGCCCTCGCCCGTGGCCGCGCTCGTGATGTGGATATCGACTCCCAAAGCGACCGCCTTGACCGCCGCGATGGCCGCGTCCCGGTCGGGGGCCAGGTCGGCCTTCGACAGGACGACGACCGGCGTGGCTCCGCTCTCCCAAGCCAGCGACAGCTCGCGCTCGATCCGCCGGACGTGCGGCGCCTCCGCAAGGGAGTGCAGCACGAACACCGTGTCGACGTTGGCGGCAAGGACCTGTCCGGATGCCGCCTTGCCCGGGTCCCCACGCGTGAACGCCGAGAATCGCGGCAGCACGTGCTCGACGAGAGCGACGTCATGTCCCGGCGGCGTGTTCAGCGCCACCCAGTCGCCGGCAGCCGGCATCTCAGCGATGGTGGAGGCGTTCTTGCGCATCTTCGCGGAGGGTTCCGCGCGGATGAGGCCGTGCGCGGTGGCCACCAGCGCGCTGCCCCGGTCGGCCCGGATCACTCGGGCCGGCACGAGATCCTCGCCGTCGAGGCCGGCGAACAGCGCCCTCTCGCGATCGGTGAAGCCAAGGTTGTCGAGACTGAAGTCTTCCTCCACGCGCGCGCCACCTCCCTCCGTAAGCGTAGCACCGCGCGAGGCAGCCGAGCCGGCGCGTGTCGGCGGCCACCGGCGCGCCCGCGTCCTCCACTCACCTGCCCCGATCCTCCCCGCGTCGCGCGTGAAGCGAGCACCCTCTCCGATACGGGTATGTCCTGTCTGGAATCGGTCCACGGCAAGGAGGCATCCGTGACGGTCAAGGGTACGCAGACGGAACGCAATCTGCTCAAGTCGTTCGCCGGCGAGAGCCAGGCGCGCAACCGGTACACGTTCTTCGCATCGGCGGCACGGAAGGAAGGCTTCGAGCAGATCTCGGCGCTCTTCCTCGAGACGGCGGAGAACGAGAAGGAGCACGCGAAGGTCTTCTTCAAATGCCTCGAAGGGGGCGACTGCGAGATCACGGCCACCTACCCCGCGGGCCGCATCGGCACGACCTCTGAGAACCTGCTGGCCGCGGCGGAGGGCGAGAAGCTCGAGTGGAGCGTTCTCTACCCGGACTTCGCCGAGGTGGCCGACAAGGAAGGCTTCCCCGACATCGCCACCGCGTGGCGCGAGATCGCGGAGGTCGAGTCGTGGCATGAGCGGCGCTACCGCAAGCTGCTCGAGAACGTCGAGGCCGCCCGGGTCTTCACCAAGGATGCCCCGATCCGGTGGAAGTGCCGCAACTGCGGCTACGTGCACGAGGGCCCGTCGGCCCCGGATGTCTGCCCGGCGTGCACGCATCCCCAGGCGTTCTACGAAGTCTGGGTCGAAGCGTACTGAGCGAGTTCTGTTGGCTGGTTGCGTCCTGATCGCCTCGCTCGGACGGAGCCGGGGGAATGGGGCCACGTCTCGCGACGCCCGTCGGGGAAACGGAGGAGCCGCCGTCGGTGGGCACCGGCAGCGGCTCTGGGGGGGCGATATGGGGCGCCGGGCCTGCTACAGGCTGGCGACCACGTAGGCCACCGCGATGACGATGGCGATGATGGCGAGCATGCGTCCGTAGTACACGTGACCCTCGCTCAGACTGTCCTCGAACATGCTGACCTCCTCGCAGAGCTCTGGTGCGTCGTTCTGGTACACCGTTATCATCGTCTCTTTGATGCGTGAGACACATTGTCCTTTTCTTCTGTATCACGTAAGTTATACTACATGCTTAACGTTCATCGCATGAGGATCCTCCGGGAGGTCGCCGCCCGCGGCAGCATCACGCGCGCAGCGGAAGCGCTGTACATGACCCCCTCGGCCGTATCCCAGCACATGGCGACACTCGAGCGCGAAGCCGGCACCGACCTCCTGGAGCCGGCGGGACGCAGCGTCCGCCTGACGCCCGCGGGTGAACGCCTCGTGGCCCACACGGAACAAGTGCTCGCCGTCCTTGAGCAGGCGCAGGCCGACATCGATGAGGTGGCGCACGGCGTGGCCGGTCGCCTGAACACGTGCGCGTTCCCCACCGCGGCGCGTGCTCTGCTGGTCCCGGCGCTGGCCACTCTCGGTCGGGAGCATCCAGCCCTCGAGGTGACCATGAGCGACCTCGAGCCGGAAGAGAGCATCCCTGCGCTCAAGACCGGCGATCTCGATGTGGTCGTCACGTACGAGTTCGACCACCTCCCGGAGCCGGAGGATCCCGGCGTCGAGCGCCATCTGCTGATGACCGAACCGATGTACATCGCGTTGAACGTCGACCATCCGCTGGCGGGAGGGCCGGTACGTGTGGCCGACCTGTCCGGAGAACAGTGGATCGTCGGACGGGACGGGTCGCCGTTCCTCGACGTTCAGGTCAGGGTCGCCAACGAGGCGGGATTCCAGCCCAAGGTGAGCCTGCAGAGCAACGACTATCAGGTCATCCTGGCGGCAGTGGAAGCGGGGCTCGGGGTCGCGCTGGCGCCGCCTCTGGCGTTCTTCGCCTCGTACCCCAAGCTGGTCATCCGCCGTCCTGCAGACACGGACCTTACTCGCAGGGTGGTGGCCGTCATACGGCGCGGGAGCGGTGGCAGTCCTGCGATAGCCGCCGCGCTGACCGCGTTGCACTCGGCGTCCGACGAGGTAAGCCGAAGACCGTTGCCGCGTGCCTGAGCGCGGCCGTCACGGCGATGGCGCCTCGGGGGCGCCGGAAACCTCGGTGCTTCGGGGCCTCGGCCGGCGTGGGAGCGTGACCGTGAAGGTCGACCCCCGATCCAGCTCGCTGGTCACGGCTATCTCGCCGCCGAGCAGGTCCACGAGGTCGTGACTGATCGCGAGTCCGAGCCCGGACTCCTGCGCCCTCACGCCTGGGCGGCCCACCATCTGCCCGAAGGGGACGAGGACGCTGTCGAGGTCTTCGGGCGCGATGCCGGCCCCGCTGTCGGCGACGGTGATCGTGACGGAGCCGTCGTCGCCACGCGCCACTATCCGTATCCAGCCCCCCGCGGGAGTGGATCGTATGGCATGAGAGATGAGGTTGCGGAGCACCTGGGCGAGTTTGTCCTCGTCGGTGACCGCCTCGCCGAGGCTGCCGGGGGCGTCGAGTTCCACATCGATCTCAGCCTCGCGAACGATCGGGGACATGCTGTCGTAGACGCCTCGAAGGAACATGCCGACATCCACGGGGGCCCAGTTGACGATCTGGCGTCCGGCCTCGATGAGCGAGATGTCGAGAACCTCATCGACCAGGCCGAGTAGCTGGCGCGACGACGCCCGGATCGCCTCGAGCTGCTTCTTCTGCTCGGCCGACGTGTCCCCGGCATAGCCTGCCAAGAGGGTCGCTGTGAACCCTATGATCGAGCTCAGCGGGGTCCTGAGCTCGTGGCTCATCCTCGTGAGGAACTCCCTCTTGGCGTCGTTCGCCACCTCGAGCCTGCTGTTCAACTCGATGAGTTCCTCGGTACGCACCTCGACCGCTTCCTCGAGATCCTGGCGATAGCGCATCTGAGCGGTCGTGTCCACGAAGGCGACGACCGCGGACCCGCGTCCCGGGGCCGCGAAGGGCAGCGGCTCGGTGCGGACGTCGATCACTATCATCCGCCCGCCCGGATGCTCGACGAACCGGAGGACCCGCCCCTCCGGGTTCCGGTCCAGGAGTTCCTCCAGTCCTTCGCCGACCCCCGTCACGCCGCCCGCTTCATGACTGAATCGTACGTCCGGAGGTGGAAGGAAGCGGCCGGCGGCGGCCTCGCGCAGGCCGAGGACGTCCTGCGCGAGGCCGTTCGCGAACGTGATCTTGCCGTCCGCGGCCACGACGAGGACGCCGGCCGGGCTCGTGTCGACGATGCTCGACAGCAACTCGTGCTGGTCGCGGAGCAGTTCACTTCCCCGCTTGGTATCCTCCAGCTGCTGGGCGGTCGCCATCGCGTACACGATGTAGGCCACGAAGGGGATGAAGAGCACCTCGACGTAGTCCTCGTACGGGTCGAGCACCTTCGTGATCCCGGCCCACTCGAGCGTGTTCGAGATACCGACGAACACGTACACGCCCATGGCCGCGAGCAGGAACGCCTTGATGGGGCGCACGTACGGACGGGCGGGATCGACAGGCAGAAGGAAGAAGAACAGCAGCGCGACGCCGAACCCGATGACGGACAGGCCGTCCGCGACGGCGATCGCGCTCATCGCTGCGCCGCCCGGCGCGACTCAACGAGCATCGACCACGCGCCGCCCGCGAAGCCGGCCCCGGCCAGGGCGTACCCGATGTGCTCGAGCGCATTGAACAGGTCGGGCAAGACGTAGCCTTCGGCAACGGTGCACGCGTAGGCGACCATGATCACGAAGTACCCGAAGAGGAACCACGTCTTCCCCGGCAGCTTCAGCGTGCGAAAACTCAACCAGATGATGGGCGTCAGAAGCAGCGCCATCAGCAGGTCGACGATCTCGCTCTCCTCGAACACGTTCGCACCAGCCAGTCAGTGTCGCCGCTCGTACACCGGAGCGCGCCCCCCCGTGCCCGATGCCGCTATCTTACCCGCTACACGCTGCGGCGACCCGCGGACAAGCCCGGGCGAAGGAGCCTCGGTGGGGCCCCTTTGCCGGTGCTTGGAGGCGTGCCCTGCGCGGCCGTCGCCGCGCCTCAGCGCCGCGCCTCAGCGCCGCGAGATGAGTGAATTGCCCACGACCAGGCCGAGCCCGATGGCGATAAGGATGGCCGGCCACCACCGGCTGAAGTCGAGGTTCAGCAGGAGGATCGTCGCCACGGTGGTGAGCAGGAGCCCCCCGACGAGCGAACCCGTTGCCGACTGCGTGAATCGTCCGTCACGACGCCACGTCCGGAACACGTTGAAGAGGCTGATGGCCGCGGGGATGTAGATGAAGACCGTCCACCAGTTGCCCACGAAGATGCCACTGCTCTGAAGCATGAACACGACGCCAAGGACGATGAGCACGATGCCGCCGATCCATCCCGCGCCCCCGCGGGCAGGCGGCCTCGGTTCGGACGGCGCGGGTGGCATCGACCCGCTCGGCTGGTCGCTCACGAGCGCTCCCCCTTCGGCTGGCCCCGGCGCGACGGCCGGGAGTCGGCGGCGTCGGCACGTCCCCGGCGCACCTCGATGGTACCCGAACCCGGCCGGCTGCGAGCGAAGTGGCGAGGACCCGCGGCCGCGGCGATCGCCGAAACAGGAGCCTCCCGTACGGTCGAGTGCGCGTCAAGCGCCGGGGCGCTCGTGTCGATACTCATCCTGCGGGCCACCGCATGCGCTGTGGCCCACGTCCATCCGCGCGCTCACAGAGATGCACAATGAACGTTGACGCAAGCGCCTTGGCAGACCTGACCGCGCGTCTCGGCACGGCCGACGGCGCCCTGATCAGGACGGTCGTGAACTCCACCTCGGCGACCGAGACCGGATTCGCGCTCGGCCTTCTGGCGGAGAGACTCCCGAACCGCACGCTGGTGGCGGCCCTCAATCTGCGGGAGACGCTGAGCGAGATCCCGGAGGCGCCGTTCCCCATGCGGGTGGACTTCGAGACGTTGGCTCGCGTCGCCCGACTCGAGCGGCGCGGGCAGTCGTGGGTGCGCCTCGTCACCCAGGAGCCCGGGACTTCCGAGATCGAGATACTCGGGCAGGGCAACCTGTGCTACGACGTCGTCGTGCGGCTCGGGGAGTCGTCGTCCCTGCTCAAGCCAGCCCCGATCAACGGGGACTTCGTGAAGCCCAGGGCGCTGGAGCTGATCCTGAGCGCCCCGGGTCTTCTGGCCGACGTCATCGAGCTCATGGGCGACATGGGCATGGTGCACAACCCGCGCTTCTACCTGGACGTCGACGACTGGCAGATGGAGCACGCCGTCGAGGCGTTCCACGGGATAAGCGACCTGTTCTGAGCGCGGCGTCGGGCGATGCGGTGGATCGGTCAGTGCTGCTCGACCGGCTTGGCCAGCTCGTTGGCCAGCATCTCGAGGAACAGGCCCACATCGGTCACGACCCCCACGGTCTGGAACGAGCCTCGATCCGCGAGCTTCGTCACAACGGCGGGGTTGATGTCGACGCATACGGTGGTCACTGAAGCCGGCAGCATGTTCCCCGTGGCGATCGAGTGCAACATCGTCGAGAACATGAGGCAGGCTCCCGCGTCGCGACAGTAGACCCGCATCGCGGCCTGCGCGTCGAGGACGTCGGTGATGACGCCCGGCATGGGCCCGTCGTCGCGGATCGAGCCCGCCAGCACGTAGGGACAGCCCATCTTCACGAGCGTGTACATGAGGCCCTTCGTGAGCACCCCGGTAGCCACGGCCTCCTCGAAGCTGCCCGCGGCGCGGATGCGATTGATCGCGCGAAGGTGATGCTCATGCCCCCCCGGCATGATGGTGCCCTCCTCCAGGCGCACCCCGAGCGAGGTCCCGAACAGCGCCCACTCCACATCGTGCGTGGCCACCGCGTTCCCGCCGAACAGCACGCCCAGGTACCCCATCTCGTAGAGGCGGGCGAGGTGCCCCGCCGCGCCCGTGTGCACGACGGCCGGCCCGACGACCGCGATGGCCGTCTTGCCCTCGCTCTTCACGCGGCGCAGAAGCCGGGCCACCTCGATGACGATCTGCTGCTTGGGCTTCTCCGACGAGACCGAGGAGTTCATGAACTCGAACGCCTGCTTCTCCCTCGGGCGCTCGACGGGGATGACGCGCATGCCGCGATGCCCGACGACGAACAGGTCGCCCGCACGCACCTGCGCGATGGGGACGCTTGCTGCGGTCGCCGGGTCCAGGTCGATGCGGATGCCGAGGTCCATCTCGGGCCCGTCCGCGTGGATCCATTCGCCCCCGATGCGGACGTACGTGTCCATGTTGGTGGTCGAGTAGAAGCCCTCGGGGAACACCCCGTCGGCCGGAGCGGGCTCGTACCGCGCGTCGGAAGGGTCGACGGGGATCGCGCCGTGGACCTGGACGGCGGTCATGAGCTTGTCGAGGTGGTCGGCGTCGCGGCCGATCACGCGGATCAGGGCGTGAGACGCGTCCTGGTTCGTTCGGCCGACGTCGAACTCCAGCGTCTCGAACTCGCCGTCCAGCTCCACGATGTCGTCCATGATCCGACTGACGATCTGGCTGTCGATGAGGTGCCCCTCGACGCGGACATCCTCGTAGTGACGGCGCGGGCTCATGGCGGATCGCCTCCGGTCGTATGCGGTCTCGGGGCGCTCCTATGCGCTCGCCGACATGATAGCGGAGTCCGGGCGTCGCCTACTCGAAGTGCAGGGCGTCGACGACATTGAGCCTGGAGGCCTGGCGTGCCGGCCACCAAGCCGCGAGCATTCCGAAGGTCAGACCCACGACGATCGCGACGATGACGCCGCCGGTCGGGAACGTGTACGGCATCGGGAAGACCGAGTTCGTCGCCTCGACGAGCGCGTAGCCGAGCCACAGACCGGCGACAAGGCCGAACAGCGTGCCTATCGCCGACAGCAACAGCGATTCGGCCAGCACCATGCGCCTCACCTGGGTCCGCGTGGAGCCCACGGCGCGCAACATGCCGATCTCGCGGGTGCGCGCCAGCACGCTCATCGCGAGCGTGTTCATGAGCGCGAGCAGCGAGGGCAGGGCGAGCACCCCCACGAGCGAGTACATGAGGATCATCGTCTGGTCGAACGTCACGAGTTGTTCGTTCTTCCACTGTTGTGACTCGTAGAGTCGGAACGCCGGGTAGCCGGCCACGGCCGTGTCGAGAGCCGCCTTCGTCCCCGCGCGATCCGCGCCTACCTTCAACGTCGCGAGCACCATGATGTCCGTGGTGACGTCGAACTCCTTCTTCAACTCGGCCTGGGACATATACAGGGTCGCGAGCTTCGCGTTGAGGTAGTCGCTGCCGACCCCGGCGACGCGGTAGCCGATAGTTCCCTTCGGCGTCTCGACCATCACCAGGTCGCCGACAGAGATCCCGTTCTGCGACGCGTAGATGGTGTTCGCGATGAGCTGCCGGCCGGTGCCGAGGGACGTGATCGCCCCGGAGCCGGACCCCTCCTGCCACACGAAGTCGGCGACCTTGGGGTACGCCACCGGATCTACGCCGATGACCTGCACCGACGCGCCCTTCACCTTCGCCAGCGCGATGCGCAGGGTGCCTACCGCGGCGATCCCCGGCGTATGGGCGACCTCGCCGGCGAGCCGAGGGCCGGCGGCGACGTTGCCCTGCGACAGCACGATGTTCTGCGGGATGAACATGAAGTCGGCGCCCATCGCCTTGTCGATGTAGTTCATGAAGCCGGCGAAGATGGACTGGAACACGCCGAGCATGGCGATGACGACCGCGAGCGCGATCATCACGGCGGACGCGGTCGTCGCGCTGCGCCCGGGGTTGCGCTGGAGGTTCGAGCGAGCGAGTCGGGCCTCCCGCGACATGAAGAGGTCGAACACCTTGCCGATGGCGTCGGATAGCGGCTGGATGAGCACCGGAGCCGCCAGTGAGAGCCCGACGATGAACACGAGCGCGCCGGTCGCCGCGGCGCCCGTGTGCCGGGTCGCCAGGAGGGCGACGGCGAGCCCGATCAGGACGCCGCCGATGACGCCGCGTGTGCGAGAGGCCGCCTCGTAGACCGACCCGATCGCCGGCCGCAGCGCCTCGAGCGGCGTGACGCGCCCCGCCGATATCGCCGGGATGAGGGCGGAGACGAGCGTCACGCCCAGCCCCAGGACGATGGCGAGGACCCAAGTGGTCGCCGTGAACTGCGGGGGGCCAAGGGAGAACCGCAGGTAGCGCGACACCACGGAACCGAGGGAGCCGATCGTGAGCGCGGCGAAGCCATAGCCGAGAATGATCCCCATCGCGGTGCCGAGGATGCCTTGGAAGACCGCCTCCACGAGGAACATGCCGACGACGGTCCCCCGCGTGGCGCCGACCGCACGGAGCATGCCGATGTCGTGGCGACGCTCGGACACGACCGTCCTGAACGTGTTGAGGATGATGAACCCGCCGGCGACCAGAGCGAATAGGCCGAACATGTTGAAGGCGAACTCCGCGATCTGCAGGCTGGCCAGCAACTGGTCCGTCGAGCCGAGGCCGCCGAAGTTGTAGCCGGAGCCCACCGTCCGCTTGATCGCCGCCTCGACCGCCGCCCGGTCCGCGCCTTTGGCGTAGGCGGCGTCGATCGAGTTGATGAGACCCGGCATGGCGAACAGGCGCTGAGCCGATGCGAGCGGCACGAACACGTCATCCTGCCCTGGGATGGATGGAGTGGACAACAGCCCGATCACGGTGAATCTCTGGGTGCCGATCGACGAGGGCAGCACGAAGGTGTCGCCGGTGTGCAGGGAGAGCCGGACGGCCAGGTCCTGGTTCATGACGACGACATCACCGTCGGAGCCACTCAGGAATCTGCCCGAGGCCAGCGGAAACGTGCGCACCGTCGTCACGGTGCCCTGGTCGACGCCTATCACCGTGACGGCCGAGACCTGCGAGGTCTGGTCCGCGACGCCCGGCTTTGGCGGCAGCGCGGCCAATCGCCGAAGAGACGGCGTGGCGCCCGCGATCCCCGGCACGCGCGCCACCTTCTGGAACACGTCGAGCCCGAACGTCCCAGCCGTATCGGACGCGACGCTTACGTCGACCTGGCCGGCCGAGGAGAGTGTCGCGGCGCGAAACGCCGTGATCATGGACGGCAGGACGCCGTTCATCCCGAACATGAGCATGACGCCGAGAACCACGGCGAGCGTCGTGAGCAGGGTCCGCACCCCGCGACCCTTGAGGTAACGCCACGCGAGTCGTACCTGGATCACAGCAGACCGGCCTTCTCCATCGCCTTTCGGGCGGATTCGCCGCCGTCGCCGTCGAGGGGCAGGTCGTCGACGATGGCTCCGTCCTTCATCAGCAGGAGCCGCTTGGCGAAGCTCGCGATGCGCGGGTCGTGCGTCACCATCAGCACCGCGCGACCCCAGTCGGACGACACCTGCGCGAGGAGAGCGGCGATCTCGGTCGCGGACTTCGAGTCGAGGTTGCCGGTCGGCTCATCGGCCAAGATCAGCGCCGGCTCCGTCGAGAGCGCCCGTGCCACGGCGACGCGCTGCTGCTGGCCGCCGGAGAGCTGGTCCGGGCGGTTGGCCATGCGGTCGCCGAGGCCCACCTTCCCCAGCCAGTCCCGGGCGCGCTGTTCGGCATGAGGCGCGCCGTCCAGCGTGAGAGGGAGTGCGGCGTTCTCCGTGGCGTCGAGCACGGGGATGAGGTTGAAGAACTGGAACACGAAGCCCATGCGACGGCGACGCAACTCGGTGAGCTTGTCGTCATCCAGCGTGGTGAGATCGGCCCCGTCGATGAGCACGCGGCCGGACGAGGGCCGGTCCAGCCCGCCGACGAGGTTGAGCAGGGTGGACTTGCCGCAGCCGCTGGGGCCCATGATGGCGACGAACTCACCCGGTTCGACCGAGATGTCGACAGAGTCGAGCGCGGTGACCGCGGTCTCGCCTTCACCGTAGGTCTTGCTCAGGGCCTCGGTCACGACGATGGGCATGCGGGACTCCTCGAAAGGACTCGGATGTGGGCCGGCGCTCGTATGAGTGTACGCCGCCGCATGACGTCCGCCAGCCTTCGCGTTGCCTCATAAAGAATGTACTCGAAACCGATTCGATGCCTCAGAAAGGAAGGTACTCGAACCGGCCCTCGCCGGATCGACCGGCGAAGGGCCAAGAGGATGCCGCTTTCGATGACTGAGAAGCAGGCAATCACG
>JANYAK010000001.1 GCA_025361335.1 Coriobacteriia bacterium | reverse complement strand
TTGCCTGCTTCTCAGTCATCGAAAGCGGCATCCTCTTGGCCCTTCGCCGGTCGATCCGGCGAGGGCCGGTTCGAGTACCTTCCTTTCTGAGGCATCGAATCGGTTTCGAGTACATTCTTTATGAGGCAACGCGGCGGCTTGTATATAAGGTGCGCTGATACTACGATAACCCAGAGGCATGTGAATCAGCATCCTCCGGGTAGGCCCAAGGCGTGCCCCCTGCGCACAGACCGTAGTACGCGCCGCGAAAGGAACTCATATGTCCGACCCGATGGAGACATACGGCGAGATGTGGGAGGCACTCGGCATGAACCTGCGCGCCCACTGCGCCCTGCTCGAGGCGATCCCGCAGATGTATCAAGGGGCGTACCTCGGTCAGGAGGGGCGCCCCGAAGGGATGAAGTACTTCGACTTCGTCGTCTCCGAGATCCACGGTCTGCGCATCCAGGAGCTCATGGAGCACAAGGCGAAGGGCGGCAAGGTCGTCGGGACGTTCTGTCTCTACGTCCCCGAGGAGATCATCCGCGCGCTCGGCGCGCTGGACATCGGACTGTGCGCCGGCGCCGAGTGGGGCTACAACGAGGTCGAGAAGGTCTTGCCACGCAACACCTGCGCGCTCATCAAGAGCTTCGTCGGCTTCAAGATGGACCGCGTCTGCCCGTACGTGGAATCGGCCGATCTGGTCATCGGCGAGACCACCTGCGACGGCAAGAAGAAGGCCTACGAGATCTTCGGCGAGATGGCGCCCCTGTACGTGATGGAGCTGCCGCAGATGAAGCGGCCGAACGACATGGCAGCCTGGCGCGGGGAGATCGACCGGCTCGTCGTCACGCTCGAGGAGCTCACCGGCAACAAGGTCACGGCGGAGAACCTCTCCGCCGCCATCGCCGAGGTCAACGGCAAGCGCCGCGCGCTCCAGCGCCTCAACGCCGCGCGCGCCGCGGACGTGGTGCCGATCTCGGGCAAGGACGCCCTGCTCGCCGTGCAGGTGGCGTTCTACGACGACGTCCCGCGCTTCACGCAGATGGTGAACGCCATCGCCGACGAGCTCGAGCAGCGCGTCGCCGACGGCGTCGGCGTGGCTCCCGCGAGCGCACCGCGCATCCTGGTGTCGGGTTCGCCCATGGCGATCCCCAATTGGAAGGTCCACGACATCATCGAGAAGTCGGGGGGCATCGTGGTGGCCGAGGAGATGTGCACCGGATCGCGCTACTACGACAAGTTGACTCCCGAGGACGGAGAGACGCTCGACGACCTCCTCGACGGCGTCGCGGAGAAGTACCTCGACATCAACTGCGCGTGCTTCACGCCCAACACCGCGCGCTTCGACGACGTCATCCGCATGGCGAAGGAGAACAAAGTCGACGGCATAGTCCACTACGCCCTGCAGTTCTGCGCGCCCTACCAGATCGAGGCGTACGGCCTCGAGAAGGCCGCCAAGGAAGCGGGGATCCCCGTGCTCAAGATCGACACCGACTACTCGATGGAGGACATCGGGCAGCTGTCCACCCGCGTCGAGGCGTTCCTTGAGATGGTCAAGGAGCCGGCGGCAGTCTAGATGCGCATCCTCGGTCTCGACATAGGCTCGCGAACGGTCGACGCCGTGTGGCTGGAGGATGGCCGCGTGACCGACGCGGTCGTCCTCGACTCGGGCTTCGACCCGCAGGCCGTCGCCGCCGCGCTGGTGAAGCGCAACGGGCATGATGTGCTCGTTGCCACCGGATACGGGCGCCACAGCGCGCGTGAGGCGTTCGGCGCAACCATCGTCACCGAGATCAAGGCGTATGCGCTGGGGGCCTCCACGCTCCACCCGGGGGCGGCCAGCGTGCTCGACATCGGAGGGCAGGACACCAAGGTCATCGCGCTCAACAGCGCCGGTGGAGTGGCGGACTTCGAGATGAACGACAAGTGCGCCGCGGGGACGGGCAAGTTCCTCGAGGTCATGGCTCGCGCTCTGGGCTTCGAGCTCGACGAGATCGGGCCGGCGGCGCTGAGGGCCGACCGCGGCGTGAAGGTGTCGTCGATGTGCACGGTGTTCGCGGAGAGCGAGGTCACCGGCCTTCTGCATCGCGGGGAGGACCGGGGGCGCATCTCGCTCGGACTGCACGAGTCGATCGCCGCCCGCTCACTGGGGGCGCTGGCGAGGCTGGGAGCCCGTGGTCCGCTGGTGTTCGCCGGAGGGGTCGCCAAGAATCCGGCGATGGTGCGCCTGCTGGCCGACGGCTTCGTGGGCCTGGTGATCGTTCCGGAGGAGTCGCAGACGGTCGGCGCTCTCGGGGCGGCGCTCCACGGCCTGCGGATCGCCGAAGCCTGATCGTCGGCGTGGCGTGGCGAGGGGTGGCGTGGCGAGGGGTGGGGCGGGACGGAAGCGTGCGGCGCCCGGCTCCGGTCAGCAGCAGCCGCCTGAAGTGCCCTTGCCGGCGCCGGCACCCTCCGGCCCGCACGAGACCTCGCCGCCCTTGCCCCGGAACCACGACGCGATGATGCCCGCCGCGCAGCCCACGCCGGCGCGCACGTGGATCGCGTCGAAATCGCAGTTGAGGGCGCAGGCGCCGCACTCGATGCAGGCGTCCCGGTCGCGCATCACGGCGCGGTTGCCGTCCATGACGAAGACTCCATGAGGGCACACGTAGGTGCATTGCTGGCAGCCCGTGCACTTCGCCCGGTCGTAGGTCAGCGTGACGACGTCATCGAGGTAGCGGAGGTCGCTCATCGGACGAACCCTCCCGCGATCCACAGCGCGGCAGCGGCGACCGCGCCGGCCACCTGCCACGGCAGGGATGCTCGCATCTCCTTCTCCACCCCGGAGAGGGACGTGAACGTGGACGAGCCGGTGAAGTTCATCGCGAGGTAAGACGACCCGGCCAGCATCGTGAGTGCGGCCGCAGCCAGACGCAGGGTCGAGTACGTCGGGGGCATCCACGGCAGCACGAACGCGGCAGCCACCGCGCCGACCGCGAAGCCCCTCGCGGAGAACATCCGCCCCGGGAGCCACGGCAGCAGCAGCGGCGTCAGCACGGTTCCCGCGAGCGTCGTGGCGGCCAGAACGGCTGCCAGAGGGAGGACTCCGGCCAGCACCCGCGCCAGCGAGAAACCGCCGGGCCCGAACCCGGCCACCGCGGCCGCGACGACGAGCACCGCCAGGGCGATGCCCGCGACTGCGGTCATCTCAAGCGGCACCAGCACGAGGCGGTCGCGCAGCGGGAACCGGACGCGCCGCATCTCGGGGGTCGCTCGCAGACCCCCGTCGATGAACGCGGGCAGATCCTGGGCGCGGACCGGCCCCCAGACGGCGCGGAACCCGCTGCGGCGCCGCACCTCGGGCGCCGAGACCCCGGGCGCTCCAAGCTGGGGAAGGACGACGACTCCGTGGGAGACGACCTGGTTCAGCGCCGCGGCCTCGATGCGGCGTGCAACCTCGGCGGTCCCGAAGGTGCCCTTTCCCGCCGCGCACCAGACGTTGATGCCCCGCGTGTCGAGGGCGAGGATCCACGCGGCCCGGCCTTCGAGCCGACAGCGCAGCGCGTCGAACGACAGCTTGTAGTTCGCCGTGACGAGAACGGGGGACGTGTCGCTCGGAGCCCCGAGCGCGTACAGGCCCGGGTCCACGGTGTACGAGTACCGACGGATGCCCCAACGGACCTTCCAGCCGCCCAGCCGGTCTCTCGCGGTGAGCTTCGCGGATACCACGGGAACCGGGCCCGCCAGGGTGGTGACGTGTCCGGTCACGAACGTCTGGTCGAGTCGGGGACGGGCGACGCTGCTGCACGGCAGCGTGTTCGGACCTCAACAGGCGTCGGCTTGGGCCGGCTGCGCGTCGGGAGTAATGGTGTCGAGTCCGGTCATCATGAGGCGCAGTATATCACTATTTCGAAGTATGTCGAACTAGTTGATATCGGATGCCTCGATCGGCACTATCTCGAGCTCACCCGTGTGCGGGTGGCATCGCAGGCAGTGTGTCCGCGCCCATGCGTACGCTGCGTCGTGGTGGGCCACGTACATGAGAACCATTCGCTGCCCGTCGATGCCGACGATCGCCCTCAGGTCCGAGTTGACGCGCATCGAGTGTATGGTGCGATCCCCCGAGTCGTTCACCATCTCAAGGTTGAGGCTCGACGCCTCCGGCTCCTTGACGAGCTTGTCGAGGAACGCGGCGGTGCGCTTTGCGGCAGCCCCGTCCAGCCGGGCCATCGCCTCCACGAACTCGTCGGTCAGCACCGTGGTCACCATGTCGTCATACTACATCGCCGTCGCCACAGGACGGCGAGGCCCGCATCTCCCGCCACCTTACAGTCCGCTCGTGGGCTGCGTGACGAACAAGCGCGTTCGGCGGCCGGCGAAAGCGATATGCTACTGAGCGACGAACCGCCCGCCGACCGACGGCACGATTCTTGGCAGAAGGCGTGACTCTCTTCTGTCAGCTTGGGGGGGGGTCGTGTTCGGAGTTCTCATCGCAGTAGCGCTGATGTCCGGTGTATGCGCACACGTCGTCGGATACGCCTTCGTGGCCCCCAGAGAGTCGCTCCTCCGCTCGCGCGGGGGTGGGCTGGTACTGGGCGCCTGCGTGCTTATGGCGCTCGCCGCGCCGCCCCTGCTCGCCGATCTGGTCACGAAGGGGTCGATCGGCAGGTGGCCCGCTGGGATGAACGCGGACGCGTACCACACGCTCTGGGTGGTGCTCGCGGCGCTGGGATTGCTCTCAGGACTGCGCGCATGGCGCATGCGCATCGGCCGGGGCGGTGCCGGCGCCTTCACGCTCGATGAGTCTCCAGCGGGGCGCGCGCAGGGGCAGCTGCCTTTCGCGGACTCGCTTCACGCCGCGTTGGACGTGCTCAGTCGGGAGCCCCTCACGCAACGCGACATCGGACGCCTGACGGACGGGATCCGCGCCGTGGGCATGCGCTTCTGGCACCAGGTACCCGAGAAGGGCAGCGACGCCTACAACCTGGTCTGCGACCATGTCTCCCCGGCGATCGCCGCTGACGTCACCCGCCTGCTGCTGGAAGGGTCGCAGCGGAAGCCGCCGCCGTAGGCGGGTTGCCGGGGCGTGGCGTCGGATATACTCCGACAAGGTACGTTGCAGTGAAGTCGCCGGGGGAGGCTCCCATGCTCGATGCACGCTATGTCCGCGAGCACTCCGACGCCGTACGCGCCGCGCTTGCCGACCGCGCCTCGTCCTGGGACCTCGACGCGTTCATCGGGATCGACGAAGAACGCCGCGACCTGATCGCCAAGGTCGAGAAGCTGCAGGCCCGCCGCAACGAGGCGTCGCGGCTGGTCGGCCAGATGATGAAGGAGCCCCGCACCGAGGCCGCCGGGGCGCTCAAGAACGAGGTCCGCTCGATCAACGAGGAGCTCTCGGCCCTCCAGGCGCTGCTCGACACGATCGAGGCGGACGCGCGCGACATGCTGCTGACCGTGCCGAACCTGCCTCACGAGTCGGTGCCGGTCGGGCGCGACGAGAACGACAATCCCGAGGTCCGGCGCTGGGGAACCCCGCGCGTCTTCGACTTCGAGCCCAAGGCGCACTGGGACATAGGTCCCGACCTCGGCATCATCGACTTCGAGCGCGCCGTGAAGCTCGCTCAGTCGCGCTTCGTGCTGATGGGCGGGCTCGGAGCGCGGTTGGAGCGCTCGGTCATCAACATGATGCTCGACACGCACACCGCGCGCGGCTACAAGGAATGGTGGCCGCCCATCCTGGCCAACGCCGAGACGCTCACCGGTACCGGCCAGCTCCCCAAGTTCGAGGACGACCTCTTCAAGACCCAGAGCGATCCGCCGCTGTACCTGGTCCCGACGGCGGAGGTCGTGCTGACCAACATCCACCGCGACGAGACCGTCGACGCGTCTTTGCTGCCGCTGCGCTACACAGCGTTCACGCCGTGCTTCCGCGAGGAGGCCGGCGCCGCGGGCCGCGACACGCGCGGGATGATCCGCGTCCACCAGTTCGACAAGGTCGAGCTGGTCAAGTTCGCCACTCCCGAGACATCGCTGGACGAGCTGGAGAGCATGCTGACGGACGCGTGCCACATCCTCGAGCTGCTCGAGTTGCCCTATCGGGTCATCGAGCTGTGCACCGGCGATCTCGGTTTCGGGGCGGCCAAGACGTACGACGTCGAGGTCTGGCTGCCCTCGTACGACGGGTACAAGGAGATATCCTCCTGCAGCGATTGCTGGGACTTCCAGGCGCGGCGTGCGTCCATCAGGTATCGCGACCCCGCGGGGTTCAAGGGCGGCCGCTTCGTGCACACGCTGAACGGTTCCGGGCTCGCCGTCGGCAGGACCGTCGCCGCCATCTTGGAGAACTTCCAGAACGCCGACGGCTCGGTCACGGTGCCGGAGGCGCTGAGGCCGTACATGGGTGTGGACGTGATCGAGTAGCAGGAACGGGCCCGCGAGTGCTGGATGAAGGGAACACCCGAAGATGAGCAAGCGGAACATGATCATCGCCGGAGTCGCGATACTGGTGGTCGCGGCTGTCGCCGCCTGGTTCGTTCTTCGCCCCGGCACAGCACCAACGAGCGTGGACAAGACATCGGGTGGCGCGGGGACGAGCGTGTCGCCCACGTCGACCGGTGTTCCCGGGGAGTCGGACGACGCTTCGGCGTCGCTGGAGGCCACCGGAGAGGTGGCGTCTGTCTACGTGCCGATCCCCACCGACGGCGTGCATGAGAAGGCCGCCCTCGCCGCGGTCCCCGCTGCGCTGCAGACGGCGGCCGCCAAGAAGAAGGAACTCGGGGCCGAGATGCCCGATCTGTCCGGGGCGGCGCCGACGCTGACCTCATACGGTCTCATCGGGGAAATCGACAAGAAGTACTACCTGTTCCAGGTCTTCGGGGACCGCAGCGCCTACGAGTACCTGCGCTATCCCGCGAAGCCGGATCCCGCGAACCAGTACGCCCTCGACGCCTCGGGGTTCGCGGGGGAGCCGCTCGTCGACCCCGTCGGTGCGCGCGAGACCGCGGCCGCGGCGGCGGTCAAGTCGCTCATGGACAAGGGGTTCCCCAAGGCCGGCACCAAGGTGGTCGTGTGGAACTACGGGTTCACCTTCATCAAGAAGGACGGCAAGCCGGCCACCTTGTCCAACGGCATCGTCTTCCAGATCACCATCGACCCGAAGGGCAAGCTCAGCTCCATGGAGTAGGGCACCGGCCAAGGAGCCGTGCCGGCGTCACGCCGCTTCGCGGGGTACATAGGTAGGCGATGTCTTTCCGCCCTACCTTGTGGAGCGACCGATGCCGAAGCTCACGTCTCCCTCCACCGCCCCGGCCGTTGCGCCCGCCAACGCCCCGGCCCCGGTCCTCGCGCAGGAAGCGCCGACGATCCTGGTCGTGTTCGGCGCCACCGGCGACCTCATGGAACGCAAGATCGGACCCGCGCTCCACTACCTGCGGGCGCGAGCACAGCTCCCGCCACGCTTCCGATGCGTCGGCATGGCGCGTCGCGACATCGGAGACGCCAACTTTCGCGAATCGGTGCGGGAGTCTGTGCGCACCCACAGCGCCGGCACCCCGGACGCCGCCGAGCTCGACGGATTCGCCGAGATGTTCTCGTACTCGCAAGGGCAGTTCGATGACCCGGTCGGATATGGCGCGCTGGTCGACGTCCTCAACGGGATCGATGACGAATGGGGCGTGTGCGCGAACAAGCTGTTCTACCTCGCGGTGCCGCCCAAGCACTACCGCACCATCCTCGAGCACCTGGCGGGCTCGGGTCTGACGGCGGCCTGCGGGGGCGAGGGCGGTTGGACCCGCGTGTTGGTGGAGAAGCCGTTCGGCAAGGACGTCACCACCTCGCGTGAGCTCGACGAGCTGCTGGGCACCCTGTTCGACGAATCGCAGATCTATCGGATCGACCACTATCTGGCCAAGGAGATGCTCCAGGGCATCATGAGCTTCCGCTTCAGCAACAACCTGCTGGAGCCCGTGTGGGACGCGCGAGGAGTCGAGCGGATCGAGATCGACCTGCTCGAGACGCTGGACGCGGAGGGTCGGGGCGCTTTCTACGACGGCGTCGGAGCCCTGCGCGACGTCGGGCAGAACCACCTGCTCCAGATGCTGGCGCTGGTCACGATGGCGCAGCCGCTGTCCGCCGACGCCCCGGCGATCAGGGCGGAGCGCGTGTCGGCCCTGCGAGCGCTCGTGCCGATGAAGGCCGACGAGGTACGGGACCGGACGTTCAGGGCGCAGTACGAAGGCTTCCGCGATGTCGAAGGCGTCGCGCCGGATTCCGACACTGAGACGTACTTCGAAGTGACGACCACGCTGGACTCACCCGCGTGGGCGGGCGTGCCCGTGGTCCTGCGCGGGGGCAAGGGACTCGGCACGGTGAGCAAGCAAGTGACCGTGACCCTGCGTCACCCGTCCCCCTGCTTGTGCGAGCCGGGGCCTCACATCTCCAACAAGGTGATCTTCCGGATCGAGCCGACCGAGAGCATCAGCATCTCCTTCCGGGCCAAGAAGCCCGGATTCGCCAACGTCCTGGAGGAGCGCGAGTTCGATTTCTTCCTGCACGAGAAGGAGGAGAAGGCCCAGTACGTGGAGGAGTACGCGAAACTGCTCGCCGACGCCATCGAGGGGGACCAGAGACTGTTCGTCTCCACCCGCGAGGTCCGCGCGATGTGGGAGTTCATCGACCCCATCGTCGCCGAGTGGGCGCGAGGCGACCTTCCGCTCGCGCACTACGTCCTGGGCAGCGACGATGTCCTAGGTGCGGGGGAGAGTGCCGTAGCGGCGGGTCCGCCGCTCGGCGCTGAAGCGCGGTCGAAGCGCGAGATCGGCGTGGTCGGGCTGGGCAGGATGGGCGCGGGGATCGCCCGCAACCTCCTCGGACACGGCTGGCGCGTGGTGGGTTTCAACCGCACGCCCGGCGTCGCCGCCAGGATGTCGGGATACGGCCTCGAGCCTGTCGGGTCCCTCGCCGAGCTGGTCGGCGCGCTGACGCCGCCCCGGACCGTATGGCTCATGGTCCCCGCCGGCGCGCCCGTCGACGCGATGCTGTTCGGCCCGGAGGGCCTTGCAGGTTTGCTGGCCCCGGGCGATACCGTCATCGACGGTGGGAACTCGTGCTTCTCGGACGACCCGGGCCGGGCGTCCCGCCTCGCCGAAGAGGGGATACGCTTCCTGGACGTCGGCACGTCCGGCGGGCCGGACGGTGCGGCGACGGGAGCCTGCCTGATGGTGGGCGGCGACCGCACCGACTTCGACCGTCTGCGTCCACTGTGGGAGGACCTGTCCGTCAAGGACGGCTTCCGATTCTTCGCCGGTCACGGTGGGGGCCACTTCGTGAAGATGGTCCACAACGGCATCGAGTACGGGATGATGCAGGCGATCGCCGAGGGATTCACGGTCATGCACGCGTCGGAATACTCCCTGGACCTGACCGATGCGGCGGACGTGTTCAACCACGGTTCGGTGATCGAGTCGAGGCTCGTCGCGTGGCTGACTTCGGCGCTGCGGCTTCACGGGGAGGATCTCGAGGGCGTCAGCGGGACGGTGGGGCAGACCGGCGAGGGCTCGTGGACCGTCGAGGAGGCGCACCGGCTGGGTGTGCAAGTCAGGGTGATCGAGGGCGCGCTCGAGTTTCGCCGGGAGTCACAGCAGGACCCCGACTGGACGGGGAAGGTGCTCTCGGGCCTGCGCGAGCAGTTCGGCCGCCACCCTGCAAAGTGAAGGCTACAGAGACCGGCCGAGCAGGAAGTCGAGCATGACGGCGCTGGCATCGAACGTGCCCGGGTCCGAGCCGACGAGCAGTTCGGGCATCGAGCCTTCGCCGCCCGGCCATACGTGGCCCGCCCCCTTCACCACGTAGAGCACCACCTCGGCGTCGCCCGATCCGGTCCATCGCAGGCGTTCCACTCCCGGTGCGGCGGCTTCGCTGTGCGGCGCCGGGTCGCAGCCGTTGGCGCCTGCCCACCACGACATGTTCTTCAGATACGGCTGCTGCTGCAGCGTGCCGCCCCACGGGAGGAGCACGCGGCCGCCGGCGGGCGGCACGAGCGGGTCGACGGATCCCAGCACGCCGATGGTCGGTATGGGCCGCGAGCCGGGCCGAGGCGCGACGAATGCGTGGCCCGCATCCTGGGCGACAGCGGCGATGCGGTCCGGCAGTTCCGCCGCGAGCCGCAGCGCCATCGAGGCGCCGTTCGAGAAGCCCATCGCGTACACGCGCGACGCATCGACTTTGTGGCGCTGCGCGATGCGGTCGAGGACCTCGGCCAGGAATCCCACGTCATCCACGTCGCTGGCCGCGCCGTGCCGTCTGCCCGAGCCGTCGTTCCACATCTGGGGGTTGGTGAGGAACTTGGCGGGGGAGCCGGGCCGCGGCCGGGTGCCGTCCGCGGCTACCGCGAGGAACCCGCGCTCGTCCGCGTGACGCGCGAGCGCCGACTGCTTCAGGGCGTTGCGCGCGTGTCCCCCCGCTCCGTGCAGCATGAGCACGACCGGCAACGGCCCGCGGTGGTGCGCCGGCACGTGCTCGATCCAATGCCTTCCCTCGGCCAGCATCAGTCGGCCGTCCCGGTCGACTTGGCGCGGCCGGGCGTCGCCTTCTTGATGTCGGCGAAATGGGCGGCGTATCGCCCACCGCCGCCCTTCGCGAGGACGGCGTAGGACGGGACCCGATACACGCGCAGACGGTCGTCCAGGAAGTCGGAGAACACCAGCGTCCCTCCGTCGGCGCTCACATCGAGGGCGGTGCACTGGTTCCCGCCCACGATGGCGTCCAGCGGCTTGCCCGTGGCCGTGTCGTACAGCAGGATCGACCCCCACTCGTACCCCGGCAGGTAGTAGCTTCTCGGGTTGTTCGCCCCCCTGTTGGAGACGAACAGGACTCGCCCGTCCGGGGACAGGTCGATGGTGTTCGGCTTGTGGTCGGTGGAACAGAGCTTCGTCACCTTGTCGGTCTTCATGTCCAGGACCCACACGACGTCCTTGCCCATGTCCGACGTGTACAGCAGGCCGCGCTTCTCGTCGGCGACCAGATGGCGCATCGCCCCGTGGCTCTGGAACAGGCGCGTGACGCGCCCCGTGCTCACGTCTATCCGCTCGAGGTCGCCGTCGTCGAATCCGGCAACGTAGAGCGACTTCCCGTCGGCCGTGGGCCACAACCCGCGGGGGGTCTTGGCCACCGGGATCCGGTCGCGCACGCGGCCCGTGGACAGGTCGATGACGGAGACGTCGTTGCCGGCCCAGTTGGCGGTGTACAGAGTCTTCTCGTCCGGGGAGAGCGCGATGACCTTCGTCATGGTGCTCGCCGTGTCGATGCTTCGCAGGACGGCACGGGTCGCGACGTCGATCTCGAAGACGCGGGACGTCTCGTGCAGCTTCGTCTCCATCTGGCTCGCATACGCGCGCGTCCCGGCGCGGTTGAAGATGACCTCGACGGCGCCGGACTTCCCCAAGTCGATGGATCCGGTGAGTCGCCCGGTGCCCGGGTCGCAGATCTGGATGGACGGAGGCCCGTTGAGAATCGCCGACCACGCCTCGCGGCCGTTGGGAGTCAGAGCGACGCCCTTGGGGGCGCCCGCGCAGGCGACCATTCCGACGCCGTGGACCAACTGGCCCTCCGGGTCGAGCGCGAAGTCGAAGGCCGCCGCGCTGTCGAGGAACACGGCCTTGTCGAACCGGTTGAAGCCGGTCTTCGTCAGCGCGACCGCGACGCGCCCGGCAGGGAAAGTGAGCGTGCAGGGGGTGATCCCCGTCAGTGGCGCGCCGCCGCCGCGGGTCAGGCTCACGACGGCGCCGGCCGGGTGCGACGTGAACGACATCTGGAAGGGGAGCGGCTCGAGCGTGTAGCGCTTCTCGAGAAGCCCGCCGTTCGTGAGACGGACGGATGCCTTGGTCGAGACGAAGCCCGCCCGTTCGATGGTCAGGCGGTATGTGCCCGGCTGGAGCCGGCCGACTTCCAAGGTGCCCGTCCCCGAGGCCGAGCCGGGAAACCCGCCGCTGTCGTCGGACCGGGCGCCCCGAACGGTGATGCGGGCGTCGTCGGGGCTGGCCGAGAGGAGGACCGATGCGGGCCGGCTCATCAGCCACCAGCCGCCGGCCGCACCGCCCGCCAAGAGGAGCGCCAAACACAGGACCAGCGGCGTTCGTGAGCGCCGCTTGCGGCCGAGGGTCTGAATGGTGGCGCGACCGCCGAGGTACCGCGCGCTCCCGGCGCGACCGGCCGGGCCTCCGCCCCGCTGTGATGAGCGGGCCTGCGCCCGGGGCGGGGCGTGGCCGGGCCCGACGTGAGAGCCTCCCGATCTCGCGTAAGGCGAGACGTAAGCCGGCGGCTCCCCTCGGCGGGAGGCCACGCGACGCGCGGGGCTGGGAACGGGCCCGCCGCCTCGTGGTGTTCTCCCGTCGTCGTCGTGCGTCATAGAGCCCCTTCTGTTCGTTCCGAGGTCCCGAATCGAGGCGCGCCGGCGTCCCTACATCGGCTTCATGCGGCCGGTGATCCTGGCCCACATGAGCTTGAATCCTCCCAGCATCATCCGGCCGCCCGGGCTGGCGCTCACGACCTTGCCGCTGCCGGTGCCGGGAGGCGTGCATGCCGCCTCGACAAGCTTCGGTCCCACGAGGGTGATGGGCGTCCCGATGGCATCGAGGACGACCCGGACATTGCTCGCCACCCCCGCCAGATCGGGGCTGACCTCCATGGACTCACCGTAGAAGTCGGTGTCCACCATCCCCGGCATGAATACGAGGATGGAGACGGGATCGGCCTTGTGCTCCTCAGCGAGACTCTTGGTGAACACCATCACCGCCGCCTTGGTGGCCGCGTACGCGGCGGTGAACGAGGCGGCGTCGCCGCGGCCTCCTCTGCCGGACACATTGATGAGCACCCCTCCGCCACGGCCGACGAAGTAGGGGATGAGGAGCCGTGAAGCCACCATCGTGCCGAGAAGGTTCACGTCCACGATCCTGCGCATCTCATCCGGCGTGGTGTCCACGTGCCGGCGCATCCCGAGCGAGATCCCCGCGTTGTTCACCCAGACATCCACGCGCCCGTGGGCGCCCACGGCGTGTTCCAGAAGCCGGGCGATGTCGGCGTCCACGGCCACGTCGCAGACGACGCCGGTCGCTTTCGCGCCCCGGTCGTGAAGCGCTTGAACGGTCGCATCGACCGCCGCCGCCGTCCGCGAGCTCACCACCACGGTCGCGCCCGCGTCGGCGCACGCCTCGGCCATGGCTCGACCGATGCCGCGGGTCGAGCCGGTGACGACGACCACCTTTCCGTCCAGCCGGTCGGCCATGTCAGGGGGCCTCGGAACCGGCGCGGCGACCGTCCCCGCCCGGTCGGCTGCCCGGCGGCGTGGTCGCCGCAGTCGCCTGACCCGTGACGCGCTGCCGCAGCGCCTTCCTGGTCAAGGCGATCGCCTCCTCGACGGTGGCGGCGCGCTGCAGCTTGCCGACGCGGCAGTAGCGGTCGAACGCCTCGCCGAGTTCGAAGTCCAGAGCGATGACGGTGCGCCCGGCCTTCAGCGCGAGTGCCACCTCGGACAGGGTTCCCGCGGCTCCGCGCATGGCGATGACGACATCGGACGACAGCACGTTGATCCAGTTGCGGCCGTCGCCCATCCCGGTCCGGATCGCGACGTCCAGGTGCCGCGACGCCGCCGCGGTCCCCTCATCCGGTAGGACTCCGATCACGAAGCCCCCCTTGTTGCGGGCTCCCACGGCGCTCGCGTCCATGACGCCGGTGCTTCGTCCGCCGTTAAGGAGGACCCACCCCTCGGCGGCAATCGCAGCGCCCAGGTCGCGTGCGAGCGCGAGCAATGCCTTGTCGGCGCTCTCACCGGAACCCATGACGCCGATGACCGTTCGCATGGACGTCTCCCGTCGGTACGCTGGTGCGTCTAGGCGCAACTATCGTCGGTGCCGCACCGAGCGTCAACGAGCGTCGGCGGTGCGGTCGCCGACGCGGGCTGGCGGGGCGTTCCGTCTTCCTGTGATCCGGTCAGGACGCGCAAAGGCCGGAGAGGGGTCCTCTCCGGCCTCTTGTATCACCGTGGTGCGCCCTGCAGGATTCGAACCTGCGACCTCCCGGTTCGTAGCCGGACGCTCTATCCGCTGAGCTAAGGGCGCGTGCGCGGTCCGTATCGTGCGGGGCCGCAATGCCGTCCCGCCGCACGGGCGGGGCCGAGGCTAGCGTATCGTAGCCACCCTCGGAAATCGATGTCAAATGGCGGAGAGTCAGGGATTCGAACCCTGGAAAGGGCTTCAAGCCCTTTACTCGCTTAGCAGGCGAGCGCCTTCAGCCGACTCGGCCAACTCTCCGTGGGCGCCCCATCCGGACGCGGGAGGATTCTAGCACGGCGGCGCGGGGTTCGGGAGGTGCCGCGCCCCGGGCGAGCGGCTGGCGGAGGGGGTGGGATTCGAACCCACGAGCCCTTGCGGGCCAGCGGTTTTCAAGACCGCCGCATTCAACCGCTCTGCCACCCCTCCGCGGGCGGCCGCACCACGGAAGTATATACTGCGCGCATGGCTGACGAGACCTACATGCGCGTGGCGCTGGACGAGGCGCGCGCCGCCGCGGAGTTGGGCGAGGTTCCCATCGGCGCAGTCGTGGTATGCGACGGGGATCTGGTCGCGCGAGCCCACAACCTGCGCGAGACGCATCGCGACCCGACGGCGCACGCCGAGATGATCGCCATCCGGGAAGCCGCCCGGCGGCTGGACCGCTGGCGGTTGTCGGACTGCACCGTGTACGTCACGCTCGAGCCGTGCCCCATGTGCGCCGGCGCCATGCACCAGGCCCGCGTCGCCCGTTGCGTGTACGGGGCGTCGGACCCGAAAGCCGGCGCGTTGGGCACGCTGTACGACCTTTCGGACGACGAGAGGCTCAACCATCGCTTCGAGGTCACGCCGGGAGTCATGTCCGATGAGTGCGGGAGCCTGCTCAGGGCGTTCTTCGGGAGGTTGCGTCGTGATGGCGGTGGATTCGGGCCCGATGACGCGGCGGGATCGCCCCGCATCTGACCGCGGCCATTCAGGCAGAGACACTCGATACCGATATCTGTAGTGGGCGCCTTCGATCGCCGGCCGCGCTGGTGACGCGCTGAAACGCTGACCCGCAACACGAGGAGACGAGCATGTCGCGCGGAACCGCATCCGTCTTGGCAGCCCTGTTGTCGTGGTCTGTGCCCACCGTGGCGCTGGCCCAGGAGCGGGCATACGGGGCCATCGACTGGGCGGTCGGCGCGACCACCATGCTCGTCGCGATCGCCCTGCTCGTGATCGCCTTCGGCCTCAGCCGGGTCGCCGCGGGCTCCGCGATGGCGGAAAACATCTCGTATGTGGTCGCGGCGTGCTCCTGCATGGGGGCATCCGTGCTCGCCTCATGGGCTGCCCGCTTCGTGGACGATGGCGCCGCCGCAAGCCAGGTCCTTCTCGGGGGACAAGTCCTCATAATCGCGACGATGGTCCTGCTGTGCGTGTACTTCTATCGGGTTCGGGCGGCGCTCAAGCGCTTCCTCGACGCCGCATCGTCATCCGAGGTCCTGGCGCGCGCGCAGGCCTCCGGCGAAGACACGGTCGGGGTGCGCGATGCCTAACCTGCTCGCCGAGCGGATCGAGGAGACCCTGCGACCGATCGTGGGCACCGTGCTCGCGTCGGTGTCCGTGGACCTCGAGGCGCGTCGCATCGGAAAGACCGCCGACACCATCACGCGGGCCGATCTGACCGACATCGCGTCGAACCTCACGACCCAGCTCAGGATGGTGGTCGGCGCCGACCTCGCCACCGCGGCGTCGCAGAAGGTACGCGACCTGGCATAGCGGTCGGGCGCGGGCGCCCGCTGTGTCGCGTTGCCCGTCGGGACCGGCCTCGCTATACTCGCGCTTGCGCTCGGCGACCGGCCACGGCCGCCGCGAGAGGGCGCTTTGGGAGAGTTGGCCGAGAGGCTGAAGGCGCACGACTGGAAATCGTGTATGCGGCCTTAAACCGTATCCAGGGTTCGAATCCCTGACTCTCCGCCATGCATAGTCGAAGGGCTCGCTCACCAAGAGCGGGCCCTTCGTGTTCGCCCGGGGGGCTGATGATCGCGATGCCGACGTGCCTACCCCGCGGTGCCCCGGCTCCTGCCGCCGCCGTAGTTGTACTCGGACCCGAAGATGCTGTGCGGGATGAAGTACACGGCGAGCGTGACGAGGCCCGCGCCGAGCACCACCCACCGGTTCCGCCGCTTGCCCAGGTTGAAGGCCGCGGCCACCAGCCACGCCAGCAGCTCGACCACGACCTTGTTGTCGGTCCAGTCGCCGCCGAGCGGGAAGCCCGACCACCACACGCGGAACGCGTACCACTGGACGAGCGGCCCGAGCACGAAGGCGCCCAGGACGAACGACACTATGGTCGCCCAGATCATCCACTTGAACGTGCCGTCGATCGCCGCCTCGAGCGTCGTTCGCACCGCGAATGCCATCGACAGGAAGATCGTGAGGATGTGGATCGCCAGGACCGTCATCGGGACCTCGCCCTTGTAGCGGGCCAGTATCGGCTTGCCGCCCGTGACGGAGAACGGCTTCCCGGCACCGTCGTCCAGGTATACGAAGTACTCGTACTTGCCCGCCCTCTCCTTGAGTGACGGCAGTTCCGCGCCGAAGCCCTTGCGGGTCTCGACATTGCCGCGCCGCGAGTATGTGAACTCGCCCGACGTGAGGGGGAGCTCCTTCCACGCTTCGTTCGAGGTGTAGCGGCGGAACTTCACGTAGCCCGTCACGCCCGCCGGGACCGGCTCCACGAGCATCACCTTGAGGTCTGTGCCGATAGTCTCGCTACGGAGGAACTCGAACGAGACCGGCCCTTTGGCCGTGCTCACGGTCCCGCTGAGGGGGTACGTGGGCCCCGTCGTGTCCTGCCACGCCACACATGCCAGCGTGATGACGATCGCCAGTACCCACAGGATCACGTTCGTGAGGACCGGCCTGCGCCGTGCGAACTCGATGACAGAACCCATCTCGCCCCCGTCTCAGCATGGAACTCCCTGAGATGAAGCATAGAGGAAACTCGTCGGAGGGGCCGCCAACACGGGCCGCCGCACGCCTGCTGATGTTGCCGCCCCGAGCGCCCGCTCGCTATACTGCGTGAGCCGTGCCCGCCAGCATGCGGGCGCGCCACCTTGCGGAGAGGTGGCAGAGTGGTTGAATGCGGCGGTCTCGAAAACCGTTATGCGGGTATCCCCCGTATCCAGGGTTCGAATCCCTGCCTCTCCGCCAGAAGGATCTGGATGCAGCCCCGGTCACCTAGCGAAGGCGGCCGGGGCTGCCGCGTTCGACGATGTCTGCGTCACGTCATTGCCCGGCGGGGCTGATCGATGCCCCGCTGGCTTCCATATCTTGTGCGTTGTTGCGTGTCCCGATTCCTTGACGCGGGACACCGCGCCACGACGCCCACGCGGCCCTCCACGCACACGGCGAACACCTCGCGCCGCCAGTCCAGCCGGTCATCCACCGCCCACATCGGCACCGCTCTCATGGGGGCCAGGAGCGAGGCGGGAAGGCGCTGATCGGGCTCAGGGCACCAAGTCGCGTGTCCAATCGATCCCGTGATCGATGACTCGGGCGGGGACGCCGGCGAGGGTCGTGTTGGGTTCCGAGAACTGCTTGGTCACTATCGCTCCGCTCGCGACGACCGTGTGAGGCGCAATGATCGCGCCCTTCAGGACGGTCGCCCGGTAGCTCAGCCAGACGTGGTCGCCGACGTACACGTCCCGGGCTGGGTTGAGCCGCCTGCCGTCCGCATCGATCATGGAATGCGAGTCCGAGGTGCAGACCCGGACATCGGATCCGAACATGCAATCCTCGCCGACGGTCAGTTTCGTCGATTCGTGGACGACCAGGTCGACAGGCGCTTCGGTGTTGGTCCCCGACCCGACAGTCAGGACGCTGCCGGTGCCGGTGCCGGTCATGCCGCATCCCAACAGAGTGCAGTGCTCCCCGATGTCGATTCGGATGCCGTCACCGCGCACGTACAGTTCGCCACCACAGAGAGCCGTGCCCGCGCCGATCAAGATCGTGTTGGTATTGCCGAGGACGGTGATGCGGCAGTCCTTCAGCGAACACGAACCGTCCACGACGATGCGATTGCCGACTCCCTTGAGGAGCACGAATGTGGCGCCCTCGGGGTTGGCGTCGCGGATGGAGATCCATTCGTTCCCCCCGCCGTGAACGGTCGCGCACCGCAGCGCCCAGAGCCTGCCGCGCAGGATCCTGGCGCCTCGTTTGGCTGCCCTGTAGAACGGTCCCATGGTGGAGCGAAGCGCCCGACTGTGTGCCAGACGGGCCAGCGCTGCACGGCCACCGAAGGTCTTGTTAGGCATGCTCGGAGTGTGGACGAGGAGGCGCGAGGGCGCGATGATTCCGGCTCGGCGATTGACGGGAGCGTCACCGGTCGACCCGGGTTGGATGGCGGGCCCTCGTTCGGGATCGAGCGCCCGTGGTATACCCTCCACCAGGTGACCGACCGGACGTGCGGCGAGAACCTTGGCCCGCATGTCTCGGTGGCACCGAGTGCTCACCGGAGGAATCGTGGCGAAGACAAGCAAGTGCTCCGGCGGCGTGGCGGGCTGGTCCGTCGCGCTTCTCATCGCCCTTCTCGGCGTTGGCGTCGCTTCCTCAGGATGCTCCCGGGCGATCGTCCTGCGGTGGCCGTCTGGAGTCCTGGAGCCGCGCATAGTCCCGTCTTCGACGCAGAGTGGGACCCAGGTCGTCCAGCGCGGCTTCGACTTCGAGGCCACGAGCGTTCAGCTGCGTGTCCCGGTGGACAAAGCCATCTATGCGGGGTCGGTGAGCTCGCCCAAGGCGGCGGTCTTCATCGGCGGAGCGGACCCCGGCAACTGGGTCCCGGGCTACTACCGCGCGTTCGTGGAAGAGGGGCACCAGACCGCGTTCATCGACGCGGCGGTAACGGCTCTGCGCATGGTGCGCACCCAGCAGAAGCTCGACTCCGCGGGTTACGTCGAACTCGTCACCTCGATGGTGCAGGAGCTCGAGTATCGTGTCGACCCCGTCAACCTGGCGCCGAAGTTCCCGATCGAGACGTTCACCGACGGATACGGCGACTGCGACGACAAGACGCTGCTGGCCGCGGCGCTGCTGTCGCACGAGGGATACGACGTGTCGATCCTGCTCTTCGCTCCCGAGAAGCACGTGGCGCTCGGGATCCGGGCGCCTGGGCTGGACTACGGCAGTACCGGCTACGCGTACGTGGAGATGACCCAGCCGTCATTGGTGGGGATACCGCCCGAGCTGCTGGCCGGGGGCGTGCGGCTGACATCCAGGCCCGTTGCCATCAGGATCGGCAGCGGCAAGGGCGCGTTCACCGCGAGCGACCGGATCGCCTACATCCGCACCAGGCTGCAGGAGGTGAAGGCGGCTCGGGGGAAGATGGGGGACCAGATCGCGGGGGACAAGGCCGACCTGGCCGCCAAGAGGGCTTCCCTCGACGCGGCGAAGCCGGGCGTGCAGGGCCCGACGGCGACCGCCGCGGCCGTGAAGCAGTACAACGCCATGGTGGAGAGGTACAACGCCGGTGTCAGCCGGCTGGACGGACTGATCGCCCGCTACAACGTCCTCGTCGGAGTGGAGCGGTTCGTCGCCGAACATCAGACAGCACGCGACGTGGTGTATCGCCGCCTGCGGGACCTCAAGCTGTAGACGGGGAGCGGCGCGCCGCTTCAGGCGTGTTCGAGTCGCAGTCGCATGATGGCCCGAAACGCTTCCACCACGTCGGGATCGAACTGCGTGCCGCTGCAGCGTTCGACCTCCTTGAGCGCCTCGGTTGGCGTGCGGCCCGTACGGTAGGGCCGGTCGCAGACCATCGCGTCGTATGAGTCCGCGACCGAAAGGATCCTGGCGCCGAGAGGGATCTCATCGCCGCGCTTGCCGAGGTAGCCCGTGCCGTCGTAGTACTCGTGGTGACACTCGACCAGCGGCAGCACGTCTCTCAGGAGCCCGCCGACGGGGGCCAGCAATACCGTGCCCTTCGTCGGATGCGTGCGCACCTGGGCCCACTCGGAGTCGTCGAGGGCGGAAGCCTTGTGCAGGACTTCGAGGCTGATGTCCAGCTTCCCGATGTCGTGGAGAAGCCCGGCCACGCGCACGTCCTCGATGTCGTCATCGGCCAAGCCCATGTTCTCAGCGATCGTGGCCGCCAGCTCCGAGACACGCATCGAGTGCTCCTGTGTGTAGCTGTCCACCGCGTCGATGAACTTCGCGAGGATCGCGAGGATGCCCTGATACGCTTGACGGAGGTCCTCCACGGCGTGGGTCTTGGTCTCGTACAGCGTCCCGACCACGTGCGCAGTCAGGACGACGAAGGCTCCCCACAACAGCAAACTCAACTGCGGGAGCTCCGAGGTTGACGGCCGGAACACCTCGGGGTTGATGACGGCGTAGATGCCGACCATCAGCACCGCGACCACAGCGACGAGCACGCCCTGCCTCTTGCCAAGGAAGTAGGCGGCCACGAGCGTCGGGACGTAGAAGAAGTTGAGGAAGGCCAACTTGTTCACGGTCAGGAGCACGGAGAAGGCTGTCGCCGCCACCAGCACGACCACAACGACGAACTCGAAATGGCGCAGCACGAAAGCCTTGATCTGCTGCATGTTCCGTCTCCCCCGAACAATGCGTGGCGCGCCTCGCATGGTCTCAGACTAGCCGTTCCGGTCCCCGGCGTGAACAGGCGACCCCGCCCGTCGGCCGCGCGTTCGAGGGCGGTCGCGTCAGCGCCCACTTGCGCCCTCCAGTGCCGCGAGAGGGCGATTACGCTACAGTGGCGACGAGGGGGAACCCAGCCGATCCGCCAGCGACCCCCAAAGAGCCGACATGCGACCAAGGGAGACGATCTTCGTGAGCCACCTCGTCCGGCATTCTTCGCGAGCACGGTGCGCCATCGTCTGCTCGCTTGCCCTGTTCGTCTTCCTGGCGGCCGGGCTTGTTGGTGTGGACGGGGCGGCGCCGGCCTGGTCGCTGCGCGCCGGGAAGGCGTTCGCGGCGCCGGGCGGCGGCAACGGCGTCTACGACGTGCAGGTGATGGTCGACGGTACATGGATGACTGTCGGATCGCCGGAGTTCGGGCTCCTCTACGGGACCCGCATCGTTCATCTCAACGGGGAGTTCGACAGTGTCCGGCTCGTCCAGCGCGGTGGCACGGCCGCCCAGCTGGAGTGCGTGCTGCTGGACGGAGTCGCGCCGGTCGCGGTCGCGGGATCCTCGGATGCGCTGGCTGTGGACAAGGTGCGCGCCGTCGACAACGACGTGACCAACGCCTTCGGCGACACGCTGGTCCTCGAGTTCGCCGGTACCGGGTCCGTGCTTCAGATCGATGCCCGCGTCCAAGGTGACATCGCACAGGCGGTCCCCTTCGAGTATCCGCGGGCGAACACCTACGGGCCGGTCACGGCGGTGTCGTCGTTCTATCCAAGCGACCTCAACGCATTGCCGAGTGCGATCGACACCAGTGCGACGCCGTTTGTCCGGGAATTTGCCGAGCCGGGGACCGGTCACCCGAAGGGCTACACCTATGCATGGGTGGCCACAGCCGACGGATGCCTCCTCGTCACGATCGATTTCACGTCGGACAACACCATGGACGGTGACGAGGACTATGCCACCGTTCATGTGAAGACTCCCGCCGGGGTGAAGGACTTCAAGCTGTCCGCCGGACAGCTGACATGGGGCGACGTCGCCTTCACCTACACCGACAAGGTCAGCTATCAGCACAAGGTGTACAGCTTCCGGATCCCGCTGTCGTCGATCGGGGTGGATGCAGGCCCCGTCGGGCTGGCCTTCACGACATACGGGACCTCGGCGATCAGCCTCATGCCCGTCTATCGCTTCTACAACATGAGGAACGGCAGCCACTTCTACACCATGAACGCGGCCGAGAAGGTGGCCGTGGACACGAACCTCAAGTCCACCTACTTCTTCGAGGGCATCGCCTACCAGGTCGACGTTCTGAGTCCGGCCAATGACGCCCCTCTCTTCCGCTTCTTCAACAAGCGGAACGGCAGCCATTTCTATACGGCCAACGTGGCAGAGAAGGCTCTCGTGGAGTCGTTCGGGACGGCGTGGGCCTACGAGGGCGTCGCTCACAACGTGGCACTCGTGCAGCCGGCCGACCCGACGACCGTCTACCGCTTCTTGAACACGGCGACCGGGGGGCACTTCTACACCGCCAACGAGGCGGAGAGGACCAGCGTGCTGGCCAATCTCGCCGCGGTGTACAAGCCCGAAGGCATCGCGTTCTTCCTGGCACCATAGGCTGCGCGGTTCTCCTTTGCGAGGGTAGCGGCCGAACCCCGCGTCGCGGGGCCTGAAACGACGCGCTAGTGTGCGTCGACCCGCAGGACCGCGCCCTTCGTGAAGTCGAGCACGTACACCTCGCCCTGGGCGTCGGTACCGAACCCGGCGATATCGAAGTCGACGTCGGCGACCTGGTCGGTCCGCCAGCCCGTGGCGGTGCGCGTCAGCGCCCAGATGCGCCCGCTACCGTAGTCGGCGTAGAAGTAGACGCCGTCCAGGGCCGGCGATCTCGTCCCCCGGTAGACGAACCCGCCGGTCACGGAGCTGCCCAGGTCGTGACCGTATTCGACCACCGGCATGGTCAGCCCAGCCGTTGGCGTGGGGGCCGAGCCGGGCGGGAAGGGGTGCGTTCCCTCGTACCTGTTCCACCCGTAGTCGCGGCCGCCCGAACTCGCCGGCTCGACGTCGATCTCTTCCCAGGCATCCTGTCCGACGTCCGCGATGTACAGGTCGCCCGTCTGCTTGTCGAAGGAGAATCGCCACGGGTTGCGCAGCCCGAGATCCCAGATCTCGGGCCGGTAGCCCGCCGCGGTGACGAACGGATTGTCGGGCGGGATCGTGTAGCCCGCCGCCCCGGACACGCCCACCCGCAGGATCTTCGCCAGCAGGGACCCGGGGTTCTGGCCGTTGCGGCTCGGATCCCCGGCTCCTCCGCCGTCGCCGAACCCGATGTACAGGCGCCCGTCCGGTCCGAAGGCCAGCTGACCGCCGTTGTGGTTCGGGAACGGCTGCTTGAGCGTCAGCACGACCTGTCGGGTCGTGGGGTCCGCGACGCTGACGTCATGAGGCGACACGCGGTAGCTGGCGACCACCGAGTTCCCGTCCACATCGGTGTAGTCGACGTAGCACAGCCCCGTCGAGCGATGGTTCGGCGGAAAGGCGATGCTGAACAGACCACGCTCTCCCCCCGTACTCACGAGCGACGAGATGTCCAGGAACGGCTTCGCGAGCACGCGACCGCCTTGGATGACGCGGATGGTGCCGCCCTGCTCGACCACGAAGTCCCGAGCGTCACCCGCGTTCGTCAGCAGCACGGGGCGCGTGAACCCCGACCAAAGGGGCACGAGCGTGACCGAGGTCCGCACGGAGGGGGCGGGCGCGCGGGTGGCGCCGGCCGAGGGGCGGGGAGCAGTGACACGAGGAGTGCCCGGGGCGCCGCCGCAACCCGCCATCACGCCGGTGATCAGAGCGACCCCCGCCGTCACTGCGACCAAGAGCATTCGCGACCCGCGCCCGATAACGACGACCCGGCGACGGTAGGGTCGCCGGGTCATGTCGATGTGGTCCATCGCCGACTCCTCATCCCACGGACGGGACCGCTGTCCCAGGGAGAGTATGCCCGCTCGATGATGAGCTAGTTGGCCACGAAGAAGACGGGCCCTTCGAAGTTGTATGTGGCGCTGAGGTTCGCGATGACGCTGTCTCGCTCAGCCGGGTTCGCCGTGTAGAAGTGCGTCCCGGTGCTCGTGTTGTAGAAGCGGAAGACGGGTGTCGTGCCCGAAGACGACGCTGACACGTGGTAGGCCACGCCCTCGTAGTGGTAGGTGTTGCCCATCCGCGCGATGACGCTGTCTCTCTCAGCCACATTCGCGGTGTAGAAGTGCGTCCCGGTGCTGACGTTGTAGAACCGGAACAGGGAGGCGTCATTGGCCGTGTTCAAGGTGTTGATCGTATATGCGACGCCCTCGTAGCGATAGGTGGCCGCCAGGGTGGCCAGCACCTGGTTCCTCTCCGCGGGGTTGGCGGTGTAGAAATGCGTGCTGGTCCGTGTGTTGTAGAAGCGATACACGGGCATTGCCGTCGGCGAGGCCGGCGGTTCCGGTACGAGGCTGGCCATGCCGGACACGAAGGCCGCCAGCGATGCCGAGCTGGACTCGACACGCCAGTCGGCTTCCTTGTTGGTGTTGAACCAGACGACCCCGACGATGCGGGGGTAGCTGGCAGGCAGGGAAGCGAACATGTTGGCGATCCAGGCCGCTTTGTCCCCGCCTATGGGCGAACAGGCGGTCTCGGCGATGATGAGAGGCTTGGCCGACAGCGCTGTGACCTTCGCGTAGGCCGATGCGAACACGCTGTCGAAGCTTCGCCAGGAGCCGGCGGTCGTGCCGCCGAAGTTGTATCCGTCCATGGCCACGTAGTCCACGTAGGCATCGCCAGGCCAGTACGCCGCTATGGCGTTGGCCGCCGTGCCGGGCACGCTGTCGGCGTTCGGCGCCCAGACGAATTTGACGTTGGTCGCGCCCTCGGCCGTGAAGATGTCACGGATGTGGCGCCATGCGGGCACGAAGTCCGCCGGCGTGTTGCCGTTCACGGTCCCGCACCACGGGTACCAGTTGCCGTTCATCTCATGAAGCGGGCGCAGCCACACCTCCGAGCCGAAGGCCTTCGCGCTTCTCGCATACGAGTGCAGATAGGCGTCGAACGCTCCGCCGGAGATGGACTTCAGACTGAATGAAGGCTGGTTGACGCCGTTCGCGCCGTTCCAGAACTCGAGTGTCGCCATAGGGATCGTCCCGCGCGTCACGGCATTGCCCGCCGCTGCGCTGAGGAAGCCCTCGGTGGTGTTCTGGAAGTAGTTGCTGACCTTGGCCGATCCGCCGACGCGCGACTCGAGGGTAGCCAGCGACGAGACATCCATGGGGGCCCCGGGGACATAGAAGCCGATCCACGGCGTGGGAGCGGCTGCGAACGCCCGGGCGGGGGCTGCCATGGGGAGCGCCGCGGAGGCGGCGATCACGACGAAAATCACTATTGCGAGCAGGGCTCTTGTCTTCACGTTTGTGCCCTCAGGTGATCTGGGGGGGGCCGAGCGAGCACTCTCGCCCGCACTAGTCGTATCGGCAGGGCACGCGCGATGGTTGACCCTGCGGCAGACGTACGGTGCCGATCGGGCTCCAGATGTCGCCGCCGCCGGAGCTACGGTCGCGGATCCGCGACCGGCGGTTGCATTCATCGCGGAGTCAACCGAGGCCGGACTGGGCATCCTCACTCGTGGGCTCGCGCTTCTTGCTCGCCCGCAGGAGCGCGATTCATCGGAATGGGGGACCGCTCGTGCGAGTGGCGGTGGTGCACGGCTACTTCCTGCACGACTCGGGCAGCGGCGTCTACGTCCGCGAACTGGCCCGTGCCCTCGTTGCCCTCGGCCACGAGGTGACGCTCGTGTGTCAGGACAGGCAGCCCGAGCGGTGCGACTTCATCGACACGGCGTTCGAACTGGCCGCGACGAATAGTGCGCTTACCACGACGTATCGAGCGGAGCGCACGATGGCGGGAAGCTGCAGGCTCGTGCGGCCCGATCTTGGCGGGGATCTGCTGGTCTACATCGATGGCGCCTTTCCGCCCTTCGAACCAGATAGGGTGCACACGTTCCAAGGTGCAGCCGCTGCCGTCCGGGGGCGCTACATCGACCGCAACGTGCGAGCCCTGCGTACGACGTTCGCTTCGTGGCCACCGGACTTGGTGCTCGCACAACACATCATCATGCAGCCGTACGTCGTGCGGAAGGCCCTCGACGATAACGCTCCCTACGTGGTGACGGAGCATGGATCGGCGCTCAACTTCAGCGTCCGTTCCAACGACGATCTCGTGCCGTTCGCCACGGCGGGTCTGGCGGGTGCGGCGCGGATCGCCACTGTCTCGGACGATGCGTGCCGAGACCTGACCGCCTGGGCGAGCGAGCACGGACTGCCCATCGCGGCCACCGCGCTGCCTCCCGGCATCGATGCGGGCCTGTTCTCGCCGGCTGCGGACAGGGATGCCGCGATAGCGGCCCTGGACGGCCGCGTCGGCCTCCCCGCCGACTTCAAGAGGGACGACGACATCGTTGCGTTCGCGGGAAGTCTGCGCCCCACGAAGGGGGTCCAGCATCTTGTCGCGGCGATGCCGCTCGTGGCGCGGCTTCGCGGGAGGCCGACTCGGCTGTTCCTGGCGGGCGACGGGCCGGCACGAGCGGCGCTCGAAGGACTCGACGCGCTTGTCGTCTCCGGCGACATCGCGGGGGCGGAGAGGCTGGTCCGCTCCGAGGAGGTACTTCAGTCACCGCCCGAGTGGGGCGACGTCGTGCAGGACCTGCCGACGCCCGCCGGCGGGAGGCGCGCCGTCTTCCTGGGCCACATAAGCCATCGGCAGTTGGCGGCCGTCCTCGCTGTCGCGGACGTGTGTGTCACCCCGTCGGTCTTTCCCGAGGCGGCAGCGCTCGTCAGCATCGAGGCGCTCTCGACCGGCGCGGTCCCATTGGCCGCGTATCACAGCGGGATGGTCGGCCTGGACGATCTGCTCGCCGAGGCGATGAACGACTCGGCGTTCACGAGCATCGTGCCCGGTGTCAACCTCACACGTCATCTCGCCGAGCTCATCGCGCACGTCCTGGACACCTACCCCACGAAGGACCCCGCATTCCGCCAGAGGTTGCACGAGTTGGCGGGCAGCCGGTATCCGTCATGGGATCGGATCGCGCGGGACTACGTCGGCATGGTGGGGGACTGACGGCAGCGGACGCCAGGCTTCGCCACTGCCGCCGGTCCCGGCTTTCATGGGGGAAGACGCCTGTGTGTCCGCGCTGGGTAAGGATTCGTTATCGGTCGCACCCCGCGGCCGTACCTCAAGGGAGGAATCTCAATGGGCGAGATCAGTAGGCGCGAGTTCACCGAGGCCGCAGTGGGTACCGCTCTTGCCTTCGGCGTCACGATGGCGCTCCCGGGCTGCGTGCGCCGGGCCGCGACCGGTGTCGCCCCGAGACCCGCGCCGTTCCGGTTCGGGAACGGCTCGAGTGTGCGCAAGTTCGCGGTGGCACTGCCGGGCCTCGGCCCGAAGGCCGCGAACCAGATCGGGCAGTACATACCGCTCGCGACCAAGCAGTCAGGCACTTTCGCGGGTCGGCCGGTCGACCGATACCACCTGGGAGTGGGCGAGTACTCGGGCGACGTCAGCCACGACTTGGCCGGTCCCACGCGATTCCTGGGTTACTACGACAAGGCCACGAAGGACAAGCGGTACCTCGGCGGGGTCATCGTGGCCAAGCGCGGCACCGCGGTCATGCTCAACGTCACCAACGAGCTGCCTGACAGGGCGATCGTCCCCATCGATCCGACGATCATGGCCGGAGGCGGCAAGATGGTCGGCGACCTGCCCCTCAACCGGCACACCACGCATCTCCACGGAGGCTTCAGCCCGTGGTTCAGCGACGGGACGCCGTACCAGTGGTTCGACCCGAAAGGGCGGACCGGTGCGAGCTTCATGAACGTCCCGGGGACCTCGCCCGCGGCTGGCACGGCCTCCTACTACTACCCGATGGGTCAGAGCGCACGGCTACTGTGGTATCACGACCACGCCATGGGGCTGACGCGCACGAACGCGTACGCCGGCATCGCCTCGGCGCTGGTGCTGCTCGACGACTTCGAGATCGGGCTGGTGACGAAGGGCCTGCTCCCCGACATCATCGGCATCCCGCTCATCATCCAGGACAAGTCGTTCGTGCCGTCCGACATCGCCTCCATCGACCCCTCGTGGGAATGGGGCAAGCCCGGAGAGTTGTGGTACCCGCACGAGTATTCGCCGACGACGCTCGCCGGCGGAGCGGCCAACCCCAAGGGCAGATACGAGTGGGGCGACACGGCAGAACATCCCGCCAAGACGACCATGCCCTTGCCCCCCGTGTCCGCGGTCCCGGAAGGGTTCTTCGACACGATCCTGGTCAACGGCGCACCGTATCCGTATGTGGAGGTTCCCCCTAGGCGGACCCGGTTCCGGATGCTGAACGGTTCTCAGGCGCGCTTCTACCACATGAACCTGTACGCGGAGGACGCGTCCAACAAGGGCGAGGCGAAGGTCGGCGCGACGGGTCCCACGATGTACCAGGTGGGCACCGAGGGCGGGTTCCTACCTGCCGTCGCCGCCCACGCGAACACCACGTCCCTCACGTTCGACAAGGA
The DNA here is from genome assembly GCA_025361335.1 of Coriobacteriia bacterium. Lineage (GTDB taxonomy): Bacteria > Actinomycetota > Coriobacteriia > Anaerosomatales > PALSA-660 > JANYAK01. Next base: position 15,751 of record JANYAK010000001.1, on the reverse strand, counting down.
CGGCGCCGCCAACCCCGACGGGCCGTTCAATCTCCTGCTCGCGCCCGCGGAACGCGCCGACGTGGTCATCGACTTCAATGGCGTTGCCCCGGGCACCACCTTCATCCTCTACAACGACGCTCCGGCTCCATTCCCCGGAGGCGACTCGCGCAACGACTACTTCTTCGGTGACACGAACCAGGAGGCGGAGGGCGGCGCCCCGGCGACGACGCCGGGACAAGGCCCCAACACCCGTACGCTGCTGAAGATCGTCGTGGGCAAGGGCGCGGGAGACAAGATGGACACGCCGACCTGGCTCAAGCAGATGGATGTTCAGCTCAGGTCGAACTTCATCAGCGGCAACCAGCCCGGGCTGCTGTTCAACGATGGCGATCCGTCGGTTGGCGCCTTCCCGTATCAGGGGCAGGTCGCACGCCAGCTCACCCTGAATGAGGACTTCGACGAATACGGCCGCCTGATCCAGCGCCTCGGCACGTTCACCAGCAAGAGCGTCAACAACCAGGGGATCCCCACATGGGCTCTCGCGTACGACGATTCTACGACCGAGACCCCGAAGGCCGGAGCGACCGAGGTCTGGGAGATCTTCAACCTCACGATGGACGTCCACCCGATCCACTTCCATCTGGTGAACGTCCAGCTCCTCCAGCGGCAGCAGATCGAGGGTGACCCATCCGGCTACAAGCCCACGGCCGCGCCCATGGCGCCGGAGGCCAACGAGCGAGGCTGGAAGGACACCGTGCGCTGCAACCCGGGCGAGATCACGACGGTCATCATGCGCTTCGACCTGCCGGAACTGCCGACCCAGGCCATGCGCACGGCTGTCAGCCCCAGGACCGGCGGTGCGGAATACGTGTGGCACTGCCACATACTCGAGCACGAGGAACACGACATGATGCGGCCAATGGTGGTCGGGTAGCGGGGCGGCAAGAGCACGACGAGACTCGTATCGCCGGCCCCACCCCGGGGCGGACCTCAGCGGGCGAGTGTCCAGAACAGGCGGGTTCGATAGGCGTCGACGGCGACCGGCTGGCCGAGCTGCTCGGTGAGTGCCGTGCGCAATGCTTCCCCCGCGGCCTGGTCGTAGCCCCGAATATCGAGCCACACGCCAGCGAAGCCGGCGCCCTTCAGTCCTGTGACCATCAGGTCGGGCGCAAGCGATGCGGTCTGCTGCGCCCAGGTCGCGTCGGTCGTGCCCTTGACCGCGCCGTAGCTCCAGCGGAGCTTCGCCGAGTGCAGATATCCCCCGAAGTGCTCGTAGTCCGGGAGCCCGACGGTCGTGCCTGCCTCGGGGTAGGGCACGTACGGCAACTGGAACACGGCGGAGCCCGCGGGCACCGCGGCTTCGACAGCGCTCACGAACTGGATGTCCGCCGTGTATTTGGCCACCACGTCGGCCCGTCCGAGCGATTGCGCGAAGGGCTGCACGAGCGCGGGCGTCGTCTGGTCGAACACGCCGACGCCGACGATCGCGACGGCTATCAGCCACGTCCATGCCTGTATCCGGTGGAAGCGTTTGAAGAGAGTGTCGAGGAGCGAGGCCACGGCGAACAGCGCCAGGAACGCGATGAAGACGCTGATGCGGTTGTACGCGCGGATCTGGGCGGAAAGCGCAAGCGCGATCAGCGCTCCGAACCCGCCAGTCGTCCCAAGCAGGATGCCCCAGACCGACAGTGCGCTCAGCTCGGTGTATCGAACCGCGAGAGGAAGCCTCACCGAGGGGCCCCGGATCGCGGCGAACGGCAGCCACACCAGGAGGAAGAGGAGCCCCAGAGAGCCGAACGCGCCGAGGGCCGACATCTCGCTCTCGGTGTCCAGCTGCCATGCGACAGACGCGAGGCCGGTCCTATAGCCGGCGGTCAGGGCCGCCAAGGCCGGGATCCGGTGACCGGGCGTTGGCAGCAGCATCTCCGTGAGCTTGAGACCGTACAGGCTGGCCTCGACCGGCGAGCGCTCCGCGACACTCGGCGCCGCGCTCCGGTCGGCGGCGAGAGTGTACGGAGCGGTCGCGATCAGCACTCCCAACACGATCGCGGCCATGAGGGCGGCGGCTCCCACCAGCCGTCGCCATTCCCGGTCGACGAGGGTCGCGATGACGGCCGACCCTGCGATGAAGAACGCGGCGAAGAAGGCATAGTACACGCCCCCCAGACCGACCAGGAAGCAGACCCCCATTGAGATGACGCTTCGCGGCCGTGCCAGGGCCGGCATCCATCGGTCGCCTTGAGGTGCATAGGCGGGCGGCTGCTTCGACCACATCCACAGGGCGACCATCATCGCGGGCGGGACCATGAAATACGCCGCCAGTAACAGGTGGAGCTCGCCTCGCATGAGGTGATAGGGCAGGAAGGCGTACAGGAGCGCGACCGCCGCGGCCGATGCTCGGCCGACCCTGAAGACCCGGAAGACGGCCAGGGCCGAGAGCGCGACGAGCGGATACGTCAGCAGGTAGAAGAGATTCACGACCAAGCCCTGATCGTGGCTCAACAGGGTCAGCAGCTTGATGATGAGCAGGGGTAGCGCATCGGTGATCGGGTAGCCGGTCGTCGACTGTCGCCCCGGCGCTCCGAGGAGCGCGTTTCGGTTCGTCCAGCCGTTCTCGACCATTCCCTTGACCGTCGACTGCACCCCCATGGCATCCATGTGATACGTCAGCGGTATCCGCCAGCTGGTTGTCCACAATCCCAGCACCGTGATCGCGATCAGGAGACTCGCCACGGCGACGCCCACATACAGCGCCACCTCCGGCCAGGTGAGGCCAGAACCCGATGGGCGCTGCGGGTCCGCGTCTGCCTTCTTGGATCTCCTGGTCGCCAACGCAGCATCCTCCCGCCGGTCGCGTCCCGATAGGGCCGCTGCGGTGAGTATGTGCGAAGCGGTCGACTCGTTCCATCTTCTCGGGCGAACGACGACTTCGCCTGTGCTCCGGCCTTCTACGCGGTAGTCTTGGTGCGCCACATCCGTTCCTCGCACCCCGGAGGATGCCAGGCATGCGCATCGGCTACGTGACCGACAACTACAGCCCATACGTCAGTGGGGTCATCAACTTCATCATCCTCAACCGCCGCTACCTCGAGGAGCACGGGCACGAGGTATGGGTGTTCGCATTCGGAGATCCCAGATCCGCGGCCGCAGACCCGCAGGTCGTGCTGTCGCCGGGAGTCAGGGTGCGCGGTACCGCGGGCTTCCGCCTCGGCACTCGCCTCACCCGCAAGACGCACAAGCTCCTGGCGACCATGGACGTCGTGCACGTCGATGACCCGTTCGTGTCCGGTGCCATGGCGTTGTCGGTCTGCCGTCGACACCACGTTCCCGTGGTGTTCACGAACCACTCCCGAGTGGACCTGTATCCCGACTACTTCCTGAGGGCTCTGCCCGCCGGCTCGCTCGACGAGGTCCTGCGATCCTACATGCGCAGATTCTGCCGTCGGGTCGCTCTGGTCATCTCGCCCACCGCCAGCGTGGCGGCCGTTCTGCGCGACCTTGGCGTGGACGTGCCCATCAAAGTCGTCCGCAACGGCGTCGATATCGCGCCGTTCCTGGGGATCCCTCGCGGATTCGACGCGGCCGACGGATCCCGCGTGGCACGACGCCGCGAGCTGGGTGTGGGTCCCGACGACGTCCTGTTCGCCTATTCGGGACGCCTGAGCATCGAGAAGAACCTGTTCGTGCTGCTGGACGCGTTCGGCTCCGTCGTCCGGCGTGCACCGACCGCCAGCCTGCTGTTCATCGGGGACGGGCCGGCGCGTCGCGAGCTCGAGAGGGCCGTGTCACGCGCCGGTCTGTCCGAGCGGGTCCGATTCAGCGGGATGGTCCCGTATGAACGGATGCCGGCGCATCTCGCCCCATGCGACGTGTGGATCAGCGCGTCGGTCACCGAGGTGGACCCGCTGACCGTGATCGAGGCGATGGCGGCGGGCTTGCCCGTCATCGGCGCCGTCGCGCCGGGCATGACCGACACCGTCGAGCATGGGGTCACCGGCCTTCTCGCGGCGCCCAACGATCCTGATGCGCTCGCCGAGTGCATGATGGCGCTTGCCGGCGACGCCGACCGGCGCCGCTCGATGGGAGATGCCGCGCGCGAGGCGTCGAAGCGCTACGCGATCGAGGTGACGGGGGCCGAGATGCTCGGCATCTATGAGTTGATCGCGCGCGAAGCCGCGGCCGCCCGCCCGACGCGTTGACGGAGGTCCGCCGAGGCGGGCACCATGGACGACGACCAGAACCGGGGAGGCCGGCGTGAGCACGAACGAGCCAGAAGCGCGACAAGCCGGTGCCGAGGTCGCGCCGCACCGCCGCGCCGGAGGCGTCGAGCCACGCGGCCTTCATCTTCATGACGCGCGCGTGCGGGAGGCTCTGCTCTACCTCGTCACTATCGCCTTGACCTGCCTCGGGATGTACTGGTTCCTGGAACTGTGGCGTACCGACCTGCACGTGCTGATGATCAACAGCCAGGACTCGCGGTTCATCGGCATGCTCGTGAAGGGGATGCTGAAGCACGGCTGGTATCTGGTGAACCCGGACATCGGGGCTCCGGGCGTCCTGAACATGGCAGACTGGCCGGCGGCCGACACGCTCCACATGCTCGTCCTCAAGGTCATCGGCACGTTCACCGGTGACTACGCCGCGTCGATGAACCTCTACTACCTGCTGACCTATCCGCTGGCCGCCGTCTCGGCGTTGTACGTCATGAGAAGGCTGGCGGTCTCGAGGGCGTCGGCATTCGTGGCCTCATTGCTGTTCGCCTTCATCCCGTTCCACTACCTCCGCGGGACCGCTCACATCTACTACTCCGCCTACTACCTCATCCCGCTCATCATCCTTCTGGCCCTGCGGCTCGGGTGGAAGGCCCCGCCCTTCTTCGGGAGTTCGCACGTCTCGGGCAGGACACTCGGCTTCGCTCCGACGACCCCGACGGCGATCGCATGCGCCGCCATCGCGATCGCGGTCGGGATGTCGGGGGCCTATTTCGCCTTCTTCGCGTGCTTCGTCCTTCTCGCCGGCGGGGTGTACGCCGCGCTGCGCGCGAGGTCATGGCAGCGCCTGTCGGCGGCGGGGATCCTGATCGCGCTCATCGTCGTGGTGTTCGCCATCCAGATGGTCCCGACATGGGTGTTCCAAGCGCAGAACGGCCCGAATGCGTACGTCAACCAGCGCAGCACCGCCGAGGGTGACCTCTACGCGCTGCGCGTCAGCCAGCTGATCCTCCCGCTGCCGACACACCGGTTCGCGGCGGTATCCCAGCCCTTCCAAGACTACTGGCGGCAGCTGTACCGCGCGGAGCCGTACACGGAGACGGAGAACACCTACGTCGCGCTCGGGCTCGTCGCTGCCCTCGGATTCCTGACGCTGCTGCTGTGGCTGGTGCTCGCACGGTTCAGGGCCGGCAGGACGGCGTCGCGCTTCAGCCGGCTGATGGACGACCTGAGCGTCCTCAACATGGCGTGCCTCCTTCTCGGCACGGTGGGGGGTGTCGGCTCGATCCTGGCTATCGCCGCCCCTCAGATACGGGCCTACAACCGCATCAGCATCTTCATCGCGTTCCTGGCCCTGCTGGCCGTCGCCCTTCTGCTTGACGCGCTGGCCGATCGCGTGGGCGACGGCCACGCGAGCAAGGGGATCCTGCTGGCGTTCTGCGCGGTCGTCTTCGTGTGGGGGTTCCTGGACCAGACCACCCCGGCCGCGCTTCCCGACTACCCCACGGTCGCGGCGAACGATCGGAGCGATGTCGCCATCGTAGGCAGGCTCGAGGCTGCGCTTCCGGCGGGTGCGTCCGTCTTCCAGCTCCCATACGTGGACTTCCCCGAAGGCGGGAGCACCCCGGGCGGGATCGTCGGCACCATGTGGGACTACCAGCACTTCCGCGGCCCGCTCCACTCGAGCCGACTACGGTGGAGCTACGGCGCGATGAAGGGCCGCCCGGATGCCTCCTGGAACCAACGGGTGGCCGGCTTGCCTGCGGGCCAGATGATCGTCGAACTCCAGGCCCGGGGGTTCAAGGCCGTCTGGATCGACCGTACCGGATACACGGACAATGGGGACGGCATCGTCGGAGAGGTCGCGGCGGCCATCAACGGTCAGCCCCTGGCGAGCCAGGATGGGCAGGTCGCCGCGTTCGTCCTTCCCTGAGCCGTCAGCGGTCTGGTACGGAGCGCAACCGGGGACCTTCTCCCCACGGGGACACGCTTCGTGACCTCACGACTCGAGGAGACCAAGGTGGCGAATATCGAGAGCGGTTCAAGCGCGCGCAGGCAGCAGGTGCACACCGAGACGCGTTCGCCCGGTGAAGTGATCGCCGCGCGAGTCGTCTACTACGTGTTCGGCGTGATCGAGGTCCTCCTCATCATGCGCTTCCTGCTGCTGCTGTTCGGAGCGAATCGGGATGCCGGCTTCGTGGCCTTCATCTACGCTCTGTCGGGGTTCTTCATGGCGCCGTTCATCGCGGTCTTCAACACATCGGTCGCCGCCGGCGCGACATTCGAGTGGAGCACGCTCGTCGCGTTGGCCGTCTACGCGCTGATCGCGTGGGGTGTCGTGAAGCTGATCGCGGCCGTCAGTCCCCGCAGCTCATCCGAGACCGTGGAGCGCGTCGAACAGAACGAGGACACCACCGCGAACACCCAGCGGTGACCGCGATCGGGGAGCACGCATTCAGTAGTCCGTCACAGAGGGAGCGGTTTGTATGGGCATTCTGACCTGGATCGTCATCGGCCTCATCGCCGGCGTGATCGCGAAGATGGTCATGCGCGACAGCCTGGGATGGATAATGACCATCTTGCTGGGCATCATCGGCGCCATCGTCGGCGGCTGGGTGTTCGGTCTGTTCGGAGGTCCCGGCGTAAGCGGGTTCGACCTGACGTCGATACTCGTGGCGACTGTCGGGGCGATCATCGTGCTGTTCGTGTACGGGCTGATCTCCAGACGACGCTGAGGTCGACACGACCCCGGACCGATGACGGATGACTGCCGGATGGCCCGGTGCGTATCGGCCGTCGACCATGACAAGAGGCCTCCCAGCCCCGAGGACTCGCGGTTCACGCCAGCCGAGGCGCGGCGCACCTGCTCGACGCCGTGGCGATCCAAGCCCACACCGACCTGGTGACCGCGTTCACCAACGCATCCGGCCGAGCGGTCACCGCGACGCTCGACCACGACCTCAGCAACGTGACGCTGACTCCCGGTGTCTACGTGGGACAGGCGGGTGGCCTTCTCATCAGCACCAACGCGACGCTCACTCTGGACGCTCAGGGCAACCCCGACGCCGTCTTCATCCTCAGGTCCACAAGCGATCTCACCCTGATGTCGGGTGCCGCCGTGAGTCTCATCAACGGCGCTCGATTCTGCCGCGTGTTCTGGGTGGTGCCGAGCTCGGCGACCTTGGGGACGGGCTCCGCGTTCAAGGGACATCTGTTCGCGGGTGTCTCCATCGCGGCACAGACCGGTGCGGTGATCCAAGGGCAACTGCTCGCGGAGACGGGCGCGGTCACGCTGGATGCGAATCACATCACCAACGGGCTGTGCGCGACCGCGCGATCCCTCGAGATCACCAAGACCGCGCGCGACGTCAACGGCGGGTCGCTCATGGCGGGTGACGCGATCGAGTGGACCATCACCGTGACGAACTCGGGGATCGATCCCGCCACGACCGTCATCGTCCAGGACACGGTCCCGTCGCAGACGGCCTACGTGGCCGGCTCGATCACCGGCATCGGGGCCAACGCGACCGGCGCACCGAATCTCCGTTGGGATGTGGGCACCCTCGCGCCCAAGGCGCAGGCTGTGCTGACATTCCGATCGACGGTCAAGGCAGGTTTGGCGCGCGGGACCGCGATCCGCAACCAGGCGAGTGTCGCATCCGACCAGACCGCCCTACAGCTGTCGGGCCCGACCGTGTCGCAGGCCGGCAGCGCCACCCTGCTGCGCACCGGTGTGGACGATCGGCCGTGGCTGGCGCTCGCCGTGATGTTCCTGCTCGCGGCCGTGGCGTTCCTCGTTCTGGACAGGCGGCGCCGCCTGCATGTCTGACGGGCGGGAGGCTCCGCCGATGCGACGGGTCGGCGGTCTCCGCGTCGCGGCACTCGTCTCGGCGATGGCGGCTGTCGGTATCCTCGTGTGGCTCTACGGTGCGGACATCGCCTACGTGCTCGGCCTCGTCCCCACCACGAACCCGTACAAGTCCGCGTTCGCCGACGCGCCCTCTCAGCCCCCGGATCCGAGGGAACAACCGGCCCGTGCTGTGATCGCGACTTCGGGACCGATCCCCAAGAGCCAACGGATGAGCCCGTCTGCCGTGGGCGGGATCCCGAAGGGGCGGCGTCTCGTGATCCCCCGTCTCGGCGTCAACGTCGGCGTCGCGGGTGGCGACCCCGAACGCGCCCTCTCCAAGGGGACGTACCATCACGCGGGCACAGCGGACCCAGGCGCCGGCGACAACGTGGTGCTGGCCGGCCATCGGAACCTTGGCGTGTTCTCCCTGTTGTACCGGCTGCGCGCAGGAGACCCGATCATCCTGTACTGGGCGGGCAAAGAGCATGACTACCGGGTCTCGAAGGTGTTCGACGTGGGACCGACGGACACGCGGATACTGGAGCAATCGGGCCAGGAGCGTTTGACGCTGTATACCTGTCGGCCGCGGGAGATGGGCGACAAGCGGACGGTCGTCGTCGCTCTCCCGGTCGCACCGTAGGCGCCGGCGGGCGGAGGCGCGTCCTAGCTGGCTCCAGTCGCGCTTTCGCCCTCGGGAAAGTCGGGCAGCGGATCCTCCGCTCCCTCGGCCTCCGCGTCGAGGATCCGTTCCACATCGAGGTCTTCGAGCCCCCGCATGTGCTCCTCCTCGGCGTCGGATTCGCCGATGAGTGCTCGCTGGATGCGCCACAGCTCGCGCTCTTCGGGCCCGCCCAGGGGGGTCTCGTCGGCGTCATCGTCGGACCCTGTCTTGCCCATGCCGCCGAACCCCGCGTTCACGTGGCCCGGCCCATTCACGACGTGGTCAGCCGCTTCGATGATCTCGACGCCGAAGTCGTACGGCAGGTCGTCCTCGGTCCCGGGCACGCCGTCATCAGCGTTCGGGTCCTCGACGTAGTCGCTCGGGGTGCGATCCCGGTCCTCGGGCCCGACCTCGCGGCCGCTGCTGTGGGACACCAGGATGCCTTCCTCGCGTACGAGGTCCTCTTCGTCGAACGAGCCGTCGGCATGCATCCGCATCACGCACACTCCCTCGCTGGACCGTGGTTCCCTTCGGGTGTGTATCCCCCGTAGGGGCGACCCTGCCTCGCGTCCCGGACCCTAGTCCCCGCTGGTGCGCCCGCCGGCATGGCAGCGTATGCAGTCGGCGAGCGCCGCGAGCGAGCGGCCCTCGTGCTGGGCTTGGATGTTCGCGGGAGTGTGTTCGTGGCAGCCGAAGCACGTGTACGCGCTGATGTCGGTCGGATGGCATGTCCGGCAGGTGGCTGCCTGCTGCTCGCGCCCGTGATCGACGGGGAACGCCGTGTGGTCGAACCTGGCGCCACTCCAGCCCGCCGGTGTGTGACACCCTCCGCACTGCCGCCCGAACGCACCACGGTGCCTGTCGACGTTGGCGTGGCAGTGGTAGCAGTCGCTGGGCGTGGCCCTGAACGCCTGGACGGATCGGGTGTCGGCGTGGCATCTCCCGCAGGCCACCCCGGCGTGCCTTCCCGCGAGCTTGAATGGAAGCTTGGCGTGGTCGAAGTCGGAGCCGAAGCGGCCTGATCCATCGTGACACGTCAGGCACTGCGCGCCGAATCCCCGTTCGTGCCTGGCCATGAAGGCGGCATCGAGTGCCGAGTGACAGGCCGAGCACGTGCTTTGGTCGAAATGCGCCAGATCGATGGTGTGGCAGTCCGCGCACGTGACCTTCGCGCCACGTGCCGTCGCTCTGTGGCCGCGCAGTGAGTATCCCGTCAGGTCATGCGGGAAGCTGGCGTCCGCAACGGTGAGCGGGGCATCGGGACCGCGGTGTTCCACGTGACAGCCGCGACAAGTGGGCGACGCGAGCCCTTGGAAAAGGCGACCGTGAAGGCCTTTGCCGGAGGCCATCTGGTCGCGGACGTCCGTGTGGCAGCCGACGCACTTGTCGGCCATCGTCACCGGGCTCCAGAGGGGCGTGTGGCACCCCTCACAGCCCACGAGCTGCGCATGACTCGCGACACCTCCGAGCGTCTGCGTCTTCGCCACCGCGTTGAGGGGCCCGGGGTCGAACATGGCGGGCCCCCCCACGACGGCCCACGCCGCGAGGCCGAGCAGGGCGATGGCGGCCGCCGCGACTCCCGCAGCGGACATGAAGCCCAAACGGTCGCCCACTCTGTTCACCCCTCGGCCGTCATCGCTGCAGCGTCGCGTAGAAGAGGCCCCCGGCTGCGTGCACCAGAGCCGTCGCGAAAAGGGCCCACGTCAGAGGGACGTGGAACGAGTACCACATCGCCAAAGCCTGCCGGCGCGAGGCGAGCTTGCGCGAGAGACCGTCTCGGACCACAGCGCCCGGCACTACGTCATCGGCGCCCTCGAGGGTGCGCGGCATGGCGGTGTACACGTATCGCCCGACGAGACCGCTGAGGACCACGACGACCGTCAGGAGCAGGGCGACGCCGGCCAGGCCCCGGAACCTGAAGGTCGTGTGCAACAGAACCATGTAGGGGCCGAGAAGACCCGTGAACATGTGAAAGCCCAGCCAGCCCGCCATGTTTCCCCACCGGGCGTCCGCCAGTCGCTTGCGGATCGAGTACAGGGTCTCGGTCATGAGCATGAGGACGGATCCGACGATGCCGATGCCGTGGCCGACGAGACCTGATGCGGCGGGGAACGCGCCGGCCTGCAGATACGCGACGAGATAGATCGCCGTGACGGCGACTGCGACGAGAGGATATGCGAGCTTCCAGCGGTGCTCAGGCACGATACCCCTTCCAGCCCATCCAGAGGTCGTCGATCAGTCGCCCCACCGGTGCCGCGGGCTGCATCAGGTCCGTGCGGATCGCGCCGATGTCGACGCCGCCGCCTATCAGCTCCTGGAGCGGGAAGGAGAGAGACTGGTCTCCCATCACGACCGCCCCGATGATCGTGCTGTCTCCCAACGCGAGCCGGACGTGGGCGTCGCCGACCTGCGCCTCGACGACCGGTCCGCTGCCCAAGCGGCGCCAGGTCTCGCTGTCCCCGCGAACGATGCCTTGGACGTCGGAGTCCCCGCCGCTCCCGACCGTGCCCATGATGGTGATCCGCGATCCCGCAAGCCTTGTCACGTTGAGGGGGGCGACCGGGACGTAGGCCTGGCCTTGTCCCAGGGCCATGTTGCGTCCGGCGACTCTGCCCTTCACCACCGCCGAGTTCCACAGGACCTCCACGGTGCCCTGGCCCGTGACGGGGTCGCTCACCTCGGCGAGATCGCCGGCGGCGAAGATGTCCGGGTCGCTCGAGCCCAGGTACTGGTCGACAAGGACGCCGCGCGCGCAGACGAGCCCGGCCTGCTCGGCGAGGTCCTTCTGAGGGAGAACGCCTATGGCCACAGCCACGAGGTCACACGGGATCCGGGCACCCTCCCCGGTCTCCACTCCCGTGACCTGCCCGTCGGCCCCCAAAATCCGGCGCAGCTCGGTGAAGTGGTGGATCCGCACCCCGCGCCGCGCCAGCCCCTCTTCGACGATGCGGGACTCGGACTCCGACAGGACGTTGCCCCAGTAGCGGTCCTTTCGCATGAAGTAGTGAACGTCGAGCCGCCGGGAACACAGTCCCTCGGTGATCTCCAGCGCGGTGATGCCGCCCCCTACCACCACGGCGGACTTGGCCCTGCGGCTCCTCCGGATCAGATCCCGGGCGTCGTGCATGTCGTCGAGCTTGGTCACGCCGTCCAACTCCGCGCCGGGCACGTCAAGAGGTATCGCCCATGCACCCGTTGCAAGCAGGAGGCGGTCGTATGGAAGAACGCGGCCGCTGGCCAAGGTCACCGCGTGACCTGCGGGGTCGACCTTGACGGCTCGCTCGTTGATCCACACGAGACCGAGTCGCGAGAAGTCCTCGGGCGCAAAGGGGAACAGCCGGCCTTCGGGCACCTCCTTCGCCAGGTAGTACGCCAAACCGGGGCGCGAGTAGTAGCCGTAACGTTCGGCCCCCACGACCGTTATCTCCGCCTCGGAGTCGAGGCTCCGGATCGTCTCGGCGGCTGACATCGAGGCGGGACCGCTCCCGATCAGCACATGGCGACTTGCCATGTCAGATGTCCCTGGGGTCCGTGCCGGGGGCCATGGCGGCCGGGATGCGCTGGAAGCGCAACAACCCCCGCGGGCATCGCCTCACGCACTCCGCGCATGTGAGGCACTTGCTGTCGGTCACCGGTTCGGCCAGCCACACATGTCGCCGCACGTCTATGCGCACGGGGCAATGGAACGAGCAGACGCCGCACTGCACGCATCGGCTCGGCTCGGGGACGACCCATGCCCGGGCAAGAGTCGCGTGTTTGGCTCTATCGGTCTTGAACAGGTCCATGTGATTCAAGGTACCCGCATCTGAGCGGGTCAACCGGGCCGTGGCGGTCATCGGGGCGGGCCGACGGGCGTCGGCGTCGGCGGCCGTGGCCGACCGGTCAGGGGGTCGGAGCGTTCGGCTTGAGAACGAGGATGGCCACGTCGTCGCGGAGCTTGCCGCCCGAGAACTCCCAGATATCCTCGAACAGCCTCGTCGCGATGTCCTGAGGCGCCGCTCCGGTCATGGATCCCAGGCGTTCCACGAGGCGTTCTTCTCCATAGAAGTCGCCTTCGGGACTGCGCGCCTCGGTCAGGCCGTCCGTGTAGAGCACGACGGCCTCGTCGCGCTCCAAGTGTTCGACGGCGCAGGTGTAGTCCGCACCCGGGATGGCTCCAAGCACCGGACCATGCTCCGTCAGCAACCGCACTCCAGTGGATCCTACGACCGCGGGGGGCGGGTGGCCGGCGCTGCAATAGGTCAGACGCAGACTCCCGGTGTCTATCAGGCCGTATATCCCGGTGATGAACGTGTCCGCATGCGTGAACCTGGACACCACGGCGTTGCTCTTAGCCAGGACCGTTTCGGGAGGCAACCCCTCGATGCCGAGCGCCCGCAAGGTGTTCTTCGCGAGAGCCGTGACGGTAGCGGCTCCCATGCCCTTGCCTGAGACGTCTCCGATCGAGAAGGCCACGTGCCCCGGCCGTATCTCGAATACGTCATAGAAGTCGCCGCCGACCAGCGTCTCCGATGTCGCGGAGCCGTAGAAGTAGCCGATGTCCAAGCCATGGATGCTGATGGAAGGCGACAACAGCGCCTTCTGCAGGGTCTGGGCGATGTCGTGCTCGTGCTCGTAGATGCGCACGTTCTCGACCGCGATCGCGCAGCGGTCCGCCGCGATTTCAAGCAGGGGGATCTCCCACGCCGGGGGCTCGTACACCCGGCACCAGTCTACGTGCAGCACTCCGACGACCTTGCCGGCGTAGTGCATCGGCACGCCGAGCATGGATCGCAGCCCCGTGCGCCGCACTCCCGCCCGCACGCGCGGGTCGCTCGCGGCGTCGGCGATGTACATGGGCCGATCCTCGGCCGCGATCTTGCCTGAGAAGCCGGACCCGATCTGCGCCGCATCTGTGACGCCCGCAGCGGGTCCCACGGCGGCGCGGGCGGCCAGGTGGGCGTTCTCATCAAGCAACAGGATCGTCGCGCCGTCGGCGCCGAGCGCATCGACGATGCGACTCAGCAGGCTTTCGAGCAGCTGCGTCTGCGTCGTCCCCGCCAGCGGGACGTCGGTCAGACGGGTGAACGACCGCAGCTGGGTGTTCGCCTCCTGCAGCTCCGCGAGCGCGCTGTCTCGCTCCCTTTCGGCCACACGCTTCTTGCGACGCTCCTGCGCCTCGGCCACCTCGCGCTCGACGACCGAGGGCAGCCGCTGCAGGTCGTCCTTGAGGATGAAGTCACGCGCGCCAGCCTTCATCGCGGCGAGCGCCGTCGGGATGTCGATGGCTCCCGACACGAGGATCAGGGGTACGTCGACACCGCGCTCGGCAAGGATCGCGAGCGTGTCGACGCCGCTGAACGTCGGCAGGTTGTAGTCGGCGAGCACGATGTCCCACCCGAACGCGTCTATCGCGGAACGCACGTCGTCGACGGTGTCGACGCGCCGCGATGTGAGGTCGAGGCCGGCACGCCGCAGTTGACGCAGAACAAGCTCGGCGTCGTCGGGGTTGTCCTCCACGACCAGGACCCGAAGCGGGCCCGGCACGTCACGAGCCCCTGACGGTTGGTGGCGGCTCGTTGAGCACCAGCCAGTACATCCCGAGCTGCTGGACGGCCTTCACGAACTGTTCGAAGTCCACCGGCTTCCTGATGTAGCTGTTGGCGCCCAAGTTGTAGCTGTCCACCAGATCCGGCTCCTCGGACGAGGAGGTGAGTACGACCACCGGGATCAGCTTCGTGCGATCGTCTCCACGGATGCGCTTCAGGACCTCGAGACCGTCGACCTTGGGCAGCTTGAGGTCGAGCAAAACGAGACAGGGGTTGTCAGAGGGGTCGCGGCCTGCGAACTCGCCCGTGTCGAAGAGGTAGTCGATGGCCTGAGCGCCATCTTGCACGAGGGTCACCTTGTTCGCGATCTTGTTGCGCCGGAGCGCGCGCTGCGCGAGCTCGGCGTCGTCTGGGTTGTCCTCTACGAGGAGGATCTCGTGAAGCTGCTGCATGAGTCTCGCCCATCCTTTCCTTGGCCGGACGGCCAGTTGCGTGCAGGCTCAAATGATCCCGGTGCTCGAGCAAAGAGTGAACCAGAAAGTCGCCCCGTCGCCCGGCTTCCCCTCGGCCCATATCCGCCCTCCATGGCGGTGCACGATCCGTGCGGCGGTCGCGAGTCCGATCCCCGTTCCCGGGAACTCGGCCTGGCCGTGCAGCCGCTGGAAAGCCCCGAAGAGCTTGTCGGCATAGGCCATGTCGAATCCGGCGCCGTCGTCACGCACGAAGTACGCTGTCTCGCCGTCATGTTCATCGGCGCCGAACTCGATGGTCGCAGACCCCCGCTGGCTCGTGAACTTCCACGAGTTGCCGATCAGGTTGTCCAGCACGACGCGCAGGAGGTCGCGGTCTCCGGGACCCTGAACGCCCGGCTCGATTCTGAACGTTACGGCGCGGTCGGGCTCGATCTCGCGCAGCGATGCCGCGACCTCTTCGGTCAGGGCGCTCAGGTCCACTTCGGAGACCCTCAGCTCCTGCCGGGACAGCCTCGAGAGCCTCAGAAGGCCGTCGATGAGCTCGCCCATCCGGTTGGCGTTCGCACGGACTCGGGCCAGGTCCGCGCGTCCCTGATCGTCGAGATCCGACGAGTGATTCTCCAGCAGAGCCAAGGAGAAGCCGTCGATGGCGCGCAGAGGGGAGCGCAGATCGTGCGACACGGAGTAGCTGAACGATTCCTGTTCCTTTATGGCGGCTCGCAGTTGCGCGGTCCGCTCCTGGACCCGCTCCTCCAAGCTGGCATGGAGGGCCTGGATTTCCGCCTCGGCGCGCTTTCGTTCCGTGATGTCATCCAAAAGCACAAGGACATACGCGACCTGACCGTCGTAATTGCGGACGCACCCTATGGAAACGTAGGCGTAGAGGTGCGTGCCATCCTTGCAGACGAACCCCTTTTCGAAGGCGTAATCATCCACCTGACCCGAGAGCATCAGGTTGAACTGGGACAGGCTTTTGTCGAGATCCTCCGGCTGGGTCACCTCGGCCCAGGACATCCTGGCAAGCTCCTCGCCGGAGTAGCCGAGCA
>JANYAK010000049.1 GCA_025361335.1 Coriobacteriia bacterium | reverse complement strand
GGCGACGCCCTCGCGGGCACCTTCCTCGTGATCTCGGGCGATGCGTTGACCGACATCGATCTCACGAAGGTCATCGCGTTCCACAAGGAGCGCGGGGCCGCTGTCACGCTCACGCTCGTCCGTGTCCCGAACCCGCTCGAGTATGGCGTCGTCATCACGCAGCCGGACGGACGGATCACCAAATTCCTGGAGAAGCCGTCGTGGGGCGAGGTGTTCTCGGACACGATCAATACCGGGATCTACGTTCTCGAGCCCTCGGTCATGGACCTGATCCCAGAGTCGGGAGCGTTCGACTTCTCCGCCGACCTGTTCCCGTTGCTGATGAAGGGCGGGCACGCACTGTACGGCTATGTGACGGATCGGTACTGGACCGACGTCGGATCGCTGGCGACCTATATGCAAGCGCACATGGACATCCTGGACGGGCGAGTCGGAGCCTACATCCCGGGGGTCAAGGCTGCGAGGTCGGTGTGGGTCGGGGAGGGCGCCGATGTGCACCCCGATGCCCGGATCGGCGATCACGTCGTGATCGGCGCCAACGTCAAGGTGCGCGCCGGTGCCGAGATCGAGGACTACTCGGTCATCGGTGACTCCTGCCTGGTCGGCGTCAACGCGAGGATCCAGCACTCCATCGTGTGGTCCGACTCCTTCATAGGCGGCGGAGCAGTCGTGCGAGGCAGCGTCATCTGCCGGCGAGCGGACATCCGCGCACGCGCCACCATCGAGCCCGGCGCCGTGATCGGGGATGAGTCCATGGTCGGCCAGGGGGCGGCGGTCGCCTCCGACGTCGCGGTGTTCCCGTATAAGCGGATCGAGCCGGGCGCCGTCGTCACCTCGTCCGTCATCTGGGAAAGTCGGGCGGGCCGCGCCTTGTTCGGCGCCGACGGCGTCTCCGGGCTGACGGGCGTGGACATAACTCCCGAGCTGTCCCTGCGACTGTCGCAGGCGTATGCCACCACGGTGCCGGCGGGTAGCCACGTCGTGGCCAGCCGGGACCAGAGCCGGGCGGCGCGTATGGTGAAGCGGGCCATGGTCGCGGGCCTGAACTCGGCCGGTGTCAACGTGCGAGACCTCCGCGCCGCGTCATCCGCGATCAACAGGTTCACGACACGCGACTCGCGCTGCGTTGGCGGGATCCACGTGAACGTGTCGTCGAACGATCCTCAGACTTTGGAGATCCATTTCTACGACAAGGCGGGGCTCGACTTGGCCCCTGGCGACGAGAAGCGCGTCGAGAGGCTGCACTTTCGCCAGGAGTTCCGGCGCTCGTTCTTCGACCAGATGGGCGAGATCATCTACCCGCCACGCGCGCTGGAGTACTACACCGCCGGCATGCTCGATGCTCTGGGGGTCACCGATTCACGCGCCCGCGTGCGACTGCCGCAGCCGGCCGAGCCTCGGCTGAAGGTAGTCGCGGAGATGGGCTTCGGCGTCGCGTCCGTCGTGCTTCCGCAGGTGGCGGCCGGATGGGGGATCGACCTGATCTCCCTGCGGCCGTTCCTGGACGCCGAGCGCACGGTCTCAGGAGCCCTCGAGGATGCCGATGGGAACGATCAGGCGATCACCGCGGTGGAGGTCTTTCGGGCGGACTTCGGTCTGCGCATCGACCCCGCGGCGGAGCGCGTCACGGTCATCTCACCCAACGGTATCGTCCTTGACGGGGACACGGCGCTCCACGCGCTCGTGGAGTTGTGGTGCTCGAACCCCGCCTCACCCGGCGACGTCGCTGTGCCGATGGCCGCCTCGCGGGTGGTCGAAGCCATCGCGAGCTCGCACGGCAGGGCGGTGACGCGATGCGGTGTCTCCAAGCGCGCGCTGTCCCTCGCTTCCTTGCGCGACAACGTCGGGTTTGCGGGCGACCGCGCCGGCGGATACGTCTTCCCGGGGTTCCTGGCCGCGTTCGACGCCGTCATGACCACAGGAGCCATCGCCCGCTTGCTGAGCGAGACGGGGAGGCGGCTCGATGAGGTGGTCGCCAGGCTCCCCGAGTTCCACCTTCTGGAGGCGGCGATCTCCTGTCCGCCGGAGCGCAAGGGCGTGGTCATGCGCGAGATGGCGGAGTCGGTCAGCGGACTCGAGGTCGAGATGACGGAGGGGATCCGGGTGGAGCGCGGACAGGGCTGGGCGCTCATGCTCCCGGACCCCGCCGATCCGATCGTGCACGTGTTCGCCGAGGGCGCGGACGCGGCGTCGGCGCGTGCCCTGCTCGACGAGTACACGGAGGTCGTCGAGCGAGCGATCCGGGCGGGCGGGGCCTGAGAGCCTGCTCCGACCGGACCCGACGGAGTCCGTTGTTGCCGGCCGTTGTGCTGCGCACCCCCGCTGACCTGCTACAATGCACCGAACGCGTCGGCGTGCTCGCGTCGGCGACGGCCGAGCGTCCCTGCTGTGAAGATGTCCGAGCGTCCAGATGCGGATGCGGGCGGCGGGTGATGGCAGGGTTCGTGCTCTTGGATGAACAGACGGTCCCGCCCACGGAGCGGGGCGGCGCCGAGCGCATGCGATGAAAGTGGAACGATGACCGACGAGACCGATACTGTGGCACGCGAGACCGGGACGGGCGGGACCGACGCCCCGGCGAACCGGCGCGGCAGCGGCTCCCGGGGACGTCGCGGCGCGCGGGCCGGCGCTTTCCGCCCGACGCCCTTCGGCGTCCGGTGGTCAGTAGGCGTTCCGGTCGCCATCCTTGTCGCCGTGATCCTGGTCGCGGGGGGAGACCTCGCGCTGTCCGCGGGAAGGGTGCACCCACGGGTCAGCATCTCGGGAGTGGCCGTCGGCGGGCTCACCCACGCCGAGGCGGAGTCCCGCCTCCGGACCGAGGTCGCGGCACGGCTCGTGCGGCCCGTGGAGGCGCGGTTCGAGGCCGACAGATGGAAGGTCACAGCCGCCGAGGTCGGCGCCAAGGTCGACGCCGCTCGCAGCGCCGACCGGGCGTTCGCGGTGGGGCGTGAAGGTGGGTTCATGGCGTCCGCGGGCCAGCGCCTCCAAGCGCTGGTGGCCGGGGTGGGTCTGCCCGCCGTGATGACGGGCGACGCGACGAAGCTGTCCGCCCTGTTCGACGAGATGGATGACAAGATCGCGACAGACCCGGTCGATGCGGACGTGACGATCAAGGGCCTGGAGCCGAGCCTGGTCCCGTCGCGGGCCGGGCGGAGGCTCCGACGCGCGGTGGTCGCGCGGGATCTGCTCGAGGCATTCGCCGCCGGCAAGGGGGAAGTGCGCCCGGCCATCGAGATCCTCCCGGCTCGGCTCAGCGACGCCGACGCGCAGCAGGCGCTCGCGGACGCGCGCACCATGCTGTCGGGCCCGGCCGTCGTGAAATGGGAGTCCAAGTCGTGGATGTTCGCGCCGGCGGTCATCGCTGCGTGGATGGAGTTCCGCTCCGTGAGCGCGACCTCCGTCGGCGACCCCTCGGTAGCCACGACGTCGAGTGCTCCCTCCGGTTCGAAGGCCGCAAGCAGTGGAAGGGCCGATCGCCTGGTCCTGCAGGCGGGTCTTGACTCGGCCGAGATGTCGGCCACGCTGCTGCCCCTGCTGGGAGCCATCGGCAGGCCGGCGGTCGAGGCGAAGTTCGTGGTCGAGGGTGGCCGTGTGACGGTGTCGGGTGGACAGGTCGGCCTCGGGCCCGACTTCGTGAGCGTGGCGGCGGATCTCGGGAAGGCGCTGCGCGGCGCCGCAGAACGCTCAGCGACGTTGAAGCTCACGACCGTGGAGCCGTTCCTGACCGCGCAGAAGGCTCGCGATATGGGGATCCTCGAGCGGATCTCGACCTTTACCACGACCTATTCAGCCGGCGCCAAGGACCGGGTCAACAACGTCCACACGCTGGCGGACGCCCTCAACGACAAACTCGTGCCGCCCGGGGGGACGTTCGACTTCAATGCCACGGTGGGGGAGCGGACGGCCGCCAAGGGTTACCGGGAAGCCCCCGCGATCGTCAATGGGAAGCTTGTGCCCCAGCTTGGCGGAGGCATCTGCCAGATCGGCACGACGTTCTTCAATGCGGTGTTCTTCTCAGGGCTGCCGGTCGTCGAGCGCAAGAACCACTCGTTCTACATCAGCCACTACCCGACCGGGCGTGACTGCACGGTCACGTGGGGCGGCCCGAACCTGCGCTGGCGAAACGACACGGCGACGTGGATCCTGATAAAGACCTCGTACACCAACTCCACGGTGACCATCAGCCTCTACGGAACGAACCCGGGCTACAGCGTCGCATACACGACGAGCGCCTTCGAGAACATCCGACCTCACCCCATCGTCGAGGTCAAGGATCCAACCCTGCCCATCGGCGCCCGCGTGGTCGAGGACGGCGGGGTGGACGGCGCGAAGGTGACAGTCGTGCGGACCGTCACCAAGAACGGGCAAGTGGTGCGGACGGACACGTTTCTGTCACTATACAAGCCCAAAGAGGAGACCGTCCGGGTCGGCACGCGCGCGGGGAGCGTCACCACCAGCCGCACGCCGTAGCCGCGAAGATGGCGGGCCGGGCCCGCCGCGGGGCTGGTCGGCCCGAGCGGGGAGGGAGCGCCGTGTTCCAGCCGCAGTACGAGGCTATGCCGGCGGGCGAGCTGGGGGAACTGCAGTTGTCCAGGCTCAGGACCGTCCTGGAGCGTGTCTATGCGAACGTGGGGCACTATCGGCGATCGTTTCACGAGGCTGGCTTCCGGCCTGACCAGCTGACGACGCTCGACGACCTTCGCCGCGTTCCATTCACCGTGAAGGACGACCTGCGGCGCGGCTATCCCTTCGGGATGTTCGCGGCGCCCCTGCACGACATCGTGCGGGTGCACTCGTCGTCGGGCACGACGGGCCAGATCACGGTCGTCGGGTACACGCGGGGTGACATCGAGCGCTGGTCGGACCTGATGGCTCGCACGTTCGTCTGCGCGGGGGCCACAGCCGACGACATCGTGCAAGTGACCTACGGCTACGGTCTGTTCACCGGCGGGTTGGGTGCCCACTACGGGTCCGAGCGACTTGGAGCGATGACGGTGCCGATCTCGGGCGGCAACACGGCACGCCAAGTCCAGGTCCTGCGGGACTTCGGAGTGACCGTCTTGGCGTGCACGCCGAGCTACGCCCTGCTCATCGCCGAGACCGCCCGGGAACTCGGCGTGGATATGCGTTCGCTCCCCCTGCGCGTCGGGGTCTTCGGGGCGGAGCCCTGGAGCGAGGCCATGCGGACGCAGGTGGAGGGAGCCCTTGGCATCACGGCCATCGACATCTACGGGCTATCCGAGGTCATGGGCCCAGGCGTCGCGGCCGAGTGCCTGCACAAGACAGGTCTTCATATCTTCGAGGACCACTTCCTGGTTGAGATCATCGATCCCGACACGCTCGAGCCCGTGGCCGAGGGCGAACGGGGTGAAGTGGTGTTTACGACGCTCACCAAGGAAGGCATCCCGGTGATCCGGTACCGGACGAGGGACATCTCCCGCATCATCCCCGGACAGTGCGCGTGCGGGCGCACCATGCGGCGCATGGAGCGCGTCACCGGCCGGACCGACGACATGCTGATCATCCGGGGGGTCAACGTCTACCCGAGCCAGATCGAGCAGGTCCTGATGGGGGTGCCGGGCGTCGCCCCGCACTACCAGGTGGTCCTGACCAAGCGGCGGTCGATGGACCAGGTCGAGGTGCACGTCGAGGTCGGTCCCGACATCCGCTTCGACGAGATCCGCGCCCTCGAGGGCCTTCAGAAGACCGTCTCCGCCGCCATCGCGTCGGCGCTGGCGGTGAGCGTGAAGGTCAAGCTGGTCGAGCCCAAGTCGATCCAGCGCAGCGAGGGCAAGGCCAAGCGGGTCGTCGACCTGCGCAGCGAGGGGGCGAACCAGTGATGGTCGAACAGCTTTCGGTGTTCCTCGAGAACGAATCGGGCCGTCTGGCCACGATGTGCAGGGTGCTGGGCGACGCCCATTTCAACATGCACGCCCTCGTCGTCGCCGATACCAGCGAGTACGGCGTCGCACGCATCATCTGCGACCGCCCGCACGCGGCCCGGCGGGTGCTCGAGAGTTCGGGGTTCGCGGTGTCGGTCACGCGGGTCATCGCCGTGGGCGTGCCCGACACCCCCGGGGGGCTCGCCGACATCCTGGAGCGTTTGGACTCGGCGGGCGTCAACGTCGAGTACCTCTACTGCTACGTGCGCCCCGAGGGAGCGATCGCGGTGGACATATTCAGGGTCGAAGACCCGGACTCCGCCACCGACGCCCTTCAGCTCGGCGGGTTCACCCTCGTCCGCGCGGCGGAGATCTACGAGCCCGACGCGGCGTGACTTGGATCGCGGCTTGCGTGCGACGGCGGAGGCCCGCCCATGGGCGGGCCTCTTCACGCGAAGGGCTACAGGGAGATCGGCGCGGTCAAGGGGTCGGCAAGAGGCGAGTCCGCGGCGGGGGCCTTGGGGAGCAGGGAGTCCGTCAGGGCCTGGATCGCTTCGGCGTCCTCGCTGGAGCACAGCGCGCGGACCGATACCGACTCGTCCTTGGCGCCCAAGGTGTCCCGAAGCCCCGCGCAGACACGATCGCCCGCGACATTGGCGCCCGCTTTGGGCGTATGGGGGAGCACGATCACGAATCGGCCGTCATCGAGACGGCCGACGTCGTCGATGAGCCGGACGTCGTTGCGGATGTAGTCGGCCACCGCGCGCACGAGAGAGACCGTCTTGGACGCGCGCAGTCCCGATGTCAGGGCGGGTGAGAGCTCGACGACCACTATCGAGAATAGGGTCCCGTAGCGGTTGGCCGTGGCCAGGCTGTTCGACAGGAGCTGGGCCACGAATCGCTGGTTGTAGACCCTGGCGCTCTCGTCGATGCTGAGGCTGTCTTCGACGCGCGCGAAGAAGTACTTGATGCGGCCGCATATCTCCCCGCCGATGACGCCGATGAGGCCGTAGGCGCTGGCGCGGATCACGATGAGCTCGAGTATGTCGGTACCGAGCCCCGTCGCGGTGATGTCGGGCAATCGAAGGGCAACGTACAGGACTGTCGCGACGAGCGCCCCGACCAGTCCGCCCTTGCGTCCCCAATGCACGGCGCTGACCAGGACCCCCAACAGAGCGAACTGGCCCACCAGCTCGACCCAATCGAGTTGCGGCTGGAGGTAGAAACCCACCGTGGCCAGGATGGCCACGCCGCCCACCCCGATCGTCAGCGCCTCGAACCGTGTGTACCTCACGCGTTCCCTCCTCGATTGCGTTCCCGCCGATCGCTCTTGTCCGCGGCCGGCTACCTCGGGTGGATCGGACAGCTCACGTCGCCGGTCGTTCTGTCGTACTCGAATGCTGGATAGGGCGCGCTGAGGCAGGTCGCGAACGCCTCACCGGACCACTTCACGTACAGCGCTATCGGGGCGAGACTGCCCGGGAGCGCTCCGTCATGGGCGGCCTGGTACTGTGCGACTCCGTCTTCGACGACGCGTTGGTTCCCCCGGCACGCCAGCGCGCGCGAGCGTTCGCCGGTAAGGACGTAGCTGGCCATCGCGGTCATGACGAGGATGCCGAGTATGGCGATGATCGTCACGAGTTCGACGAGAGAGAATCCGCGATCCCGTCCGTGCCGAGGGAATGCCACGTGGCCTCCTCCGTATGCGTGCCGTTCGTCAAAGTATAGGCAGCGCCGCCCTGGGATGTCATGCCGTAGAATACAGGCAGTCCCTCCCCGTGTGTTCGCCGACACGCCCCTCGAGCACGTCTGGAGCCCATTCCCCTTGAGGCCCGCCGCGCGACTCCTCGCCAGAGCATCGATCGTCGCCCTCGTCGCCTGGGCGCTCTCGCTCGCCGGCGCGTCCGCGACGCGGGCGGCCGTCCTGGACGGTGACTTGGTGGGCGGGGCGCGGGTGGGTTCGCGCGTCTCCGCGCGTGCGCTCGCCCCCGACCTGTACATCCCCTCGGGCGAGCTGACGACGATGGACGGACGCGAGCTGTGGGCCCGGGACCCGGGCGCGCATCGCGCGATGGCTTCCACGACCAAGATCATGACCGCGGTGGTGGTGCTGGAGAACGCTGGGCTCGACGACGTCGTCGTGGCCACGGCGGCGGACGTGAAGGTCGGCGAGTCGGAGATGGGTCTGCACACCGGGGAAGAATTGACGGTGCGTGAGCTGCTCGAGGGACTCCTCATCCAGTCGGGGAACGACGCCGCGATGACCTTGGCTGCGCACGTCGGCGGTTCGGTCGAAGGCTTCGTGCGGATGATGAACGCCAAGGCCGCGACCTTGGACATGGTCGACACGCACTACCTCAACCCTCACGGACTGGACGTGCCCGGTCACTACACGTCGGCCGCCGACCTCACCGCCCTGGCGCGCTACGCCATGCGGATCCCGGAGTTCCGCTCCATCGTCGGGGTCCAGAGCATGCGCATCGTGACACGCAAGTACACCCACCAGCTGACCAACACCAACCTCATGCTTCGGCACTACAACGGGGACGAGGGCATCAAGACGGGCTACACGAAGGAGGCGGGGTACTGCATCGTGACCGCCGCCCGACGCGAGGGCGTCGAGCTCGTGGCGACCGTCATGGGCGCTTCAAGCGAAGAGGGGCGGGTCGGGCAGGCGACTCGTCTGCTGGATTGGGGCTTCAGCCACTACAAGCCGACCCGCGTGTCCGTTGCCGGCGAACCTTCGGGGAACGTGCGGGTTTCGGACTACGTCGAGCGGACCGTCCCGACGCAGGCGGCCGAGTCGACCCGGGTCGCCGTGTTCGACCTCGCGGGCCCCGTGAAGCGGCGCATCGTGCTGCAGCCTGAGGTCGTCGCACCCGTCACGCGCGGGCAGCGCCTCGGGACGATGACCGTCTACCAAGGGGACCGGCTGCTCGCGCAGGTGCCACTTGTCGCAACCAGGGAAGTGCCGGCTCCCACGGTGGGGCAGCGGATAGGCTTCTTCTTCATACGGCTCTGGAGGGGTATCGTCGGTTCGTGAATCGACCGTGGAACGGAGAGGGAAACGCATGACCGACGATCATGGCACCGCCGCCGAGCCGGGCGCACCGCTTCTGAGGACGCCGCTGTATGAAGAGCACGTCGCTCTCGGGGCGCGCATGGTCCCGTTCGCCGGGTTCGAGATGCCGGTGCAGTACGCCGGGATCATCGACGAGCATCGCGCCGTCAGGACACGCGCGGGGATCTTCGACATCTGCCACATGGCCGAGTTCCGGGTGTTCGGGTTCGACGCCTTCGATGCCCTCCAGCGCATAGTCACCAACGACCTGCACAAGATCGACGAGCTGGGCACGGCGGTCTACACGCTCATGTGCGCTCCCGACGGCGGCGTCATCGACGACCTCATCGTCTACCACACCGGCGACATCGAATACCTGGTCATCGCGAACGCGTCCAACCGGGACGAGGATGCCGCGTGGATCCGCACGCACCTGCCCGAGACGGTGGAGTTCGTCGACGAGTCCGACAAGACGGCGCTCATCGCTCTCCAGGGGCCCGAGGCGATCAGAATCATCACGGAACTCGCGGGCGGAGAGCCTCCCGCGCGGTTCCATATCGGGGAAGCGCGACTCGACGAGCAGGTGCCGGTCCTTCTCGCCCGCACGGGCTACACGGGTGAGGATGGGGTCGAGATCCTGTGCCACGTCTCACATGCCGTCGCCGTCTGGCGCCTGTTGCTGTCGTTCGGCGAGGTCACGCCGTGCGGACTCGGCGCTCGCGACACGCTGCGGCTCGAGATGGGCTACGCGCTGTATGGCAACGACATCGACAGGACGACCGATCCGATCTCCGCCGGGCTCGGCTGGACGCTGTCGCTGGCCAAGGGCGACTTCGTCGGCCGCGACCGGATAGCCCGCGTGAAAGCGGACGGGCCCACGCGCAAGCTCGTGGGGCTCGCCGTGGCCGACGGCGTCCCGCGTCATGGCTTCCCCGTCTTGCACGACGGGGCACAGGTGGGTACGGTGGCAAGCGGCACGTTCTCCCCGACGCTCGAGCATGGGATCGCGACGGCGTACGTCCCGGTCGAGCTCGCGGCGACGGGAACGAGTCTGCAAGTCGCCATCCGGCGAAGGACCGTCGACGCGGAAGTCGTCAAGATGCCGTTCGTGACCGGCACGTCACTGTCACCGAAGTAGGACATGCTGCACGCGTTTCGAGATGGCCCGCACGGCGCGTGAACCCGACTGGAAGGAATCGCGATGTACCCGGCAGACCTCAAGTACGACACCGAGCACGAGTGGGTCCGGATCGACGGCGACGTCGTCACCGTCGGGATCTCGGACTACGCGCAGGACCATCTGGGTGAGGTCGTCTTCGTCGATCTGCCGGCCGTCGGCGACACCGTCACCGCGGGCGACACGTTCGGCGAGGTCGAGTCGGTGAAGTCGGTGTCCGATCTGTACTCGCCGGTCTCCGGCGAGGTCGTCAAGGTCAACGACGCCCTCGACGGCGCGCCCGAGACGATCAACGACGACGCATACGGCGCCGGCTGGATGATCGAGGTCCAGCTGTCCGACCCGCTCGAGCTCGACGGTCTCATGTCCGCGGAGGAGTACGAGGCCTTCATCGCGAGCGAGGCCTGACAGAATCCATGCGGTTCATCCCTGTCTCTTGCGAGGATCGCGAGTCGATGCTTCGTGCTGTCGGCTGCCCCAACGTCGAGAGTCTCTTCGACTCCATACCGGATAGCGTGCGACTGCATGGGGGGCTCGATCTGCCGGACGGGCTGTCCGAGATGGAGGTCGACGCCCGCATGCGGGGGCTCGCGGGGGCCAACGTCGCCGCGACATCGCTCGTCTCGTTCGCCGGCGCGGGATGCTACGACCACTACATCCCGGCCGTGGTCGACCACATCCTGCGCAAGCCCGAGTTCTTCACGGCATACACCCCATACCAGCCGGAAGTGAGCCAAGGGACTCTGCAGAGCATCTATGAGTTCCAGACCATGGTCTGCGAGCTCACGGGGATGGACGTGGCCAACGCCTCGATGTACGACGGAGCCACAGCGTTCGTCGAGGCGGGGCTCATGGCCGCTCGTGTCACCCGGAGGCATCGGGTCGTGGTCTCGGCCGCCGTGCATCCCGAGTGGAGGCAGGTCCTCGCGACGTACGCCGCGGCGGGAGTGCTCGAGGTCGTGACCGTCCCGACCGCCGCGGGTGTGACCGATGCCTCCGCCTTGACGGCCGTTCTGGACGACTCCGTGGCGGCGCTGATGCTCGCATCGCCCACGTTCTACGGCACGCTCGAGGATCTGGCGTCGATGTGCGCGGCCGCGCGTGCCGTCGGCGCGCTGGCGATCGTGGCGATCGCTCCAGCGCTGTCGGCGGTGCTGGAGCCACCGTCGGTGCACGGCGCCGACATCGTCGTCGCGGAAGGCCAGCCGCTGGGCAACCCGATGTCGTTCGGGGGGCCCGGGATCGGGCTGTTCGCCGCTCGCGACATGCACCTGCGACAGATGCCCGGCCGCATCGTGGGCCGTACGGTGGACGCGGACGGCACTCCCGCGTTCGTGCTGACGATGCAGACTCGCGAGCAGCACATCCGACGCGAGAAGGCGACGTCGAACATCTGCTCGAACCATGCGCTCAATGCGCTCGCCGCGTCGGTGTACCTGTCGGCGACCGGGGTCGCGGGACTCGAGGGAGTCGGCCGCGCCTGCGTAGCCAAGGCCCACTACCTGCGCGAGCGTCTCCTCGCGACGGGTCGGTTCGAGGCCCCGTGGGACACGCCCTTCGCCCACGAGTTCGCATTGGTGAGCAAGATCCACGCGACGAAGCTCCAAGGGTCGCTCCTCGGGGCGGGCTACCTCGCGGGGGTCCGGGCCGCCGACATCTCCGGATTCGAGCCGTCCGACCTTCCCGACATCGACAGGACCGACGATCTGCTGGTCTTCGCCGTGACTGAGAAGCGCACCCGCGCCGAGATGGACGCGTTCGTCCAGGAGGTGGCGTCCCTGTGACCGAGCAGCTCGCGCACACTCCCTCGATCGCGCCTGCGCGAGGCCCCCGCCAGCTCATCTTCGAGACGGGCTCGCTCGAATCGCGCTGTGTCGAGGTGCCCGCACTCGACGTGCCGTCCGCCTCGATGGAGGAGATGTTGGGCGGTCGGGTGCGACAGACGGCCCTCGCTCTACCTCATGTGACCGAGGTCGAGATCGCGCGACACTACGCGCACCTGGCCTCCATGAACTTCGGGGTGGACACGGGGATGTACCCCCTCGGTTCCTGCACCATGAAGTACAACCCGAGGCTGAACGAAGACGCGGTCCGACTGGATGGGTTCGCGGGGATGCACCCGAGCCAGCCGGTCTCGACCTCCCAGGGCGCGCTGGCGCTGATGGCGGGCCTGGCCGACGCACTGGCGGAGGTGTCCGGGCTACCGGCCGTGACGCTCCAGCCCGCCGCCGGGGCGCACGGGGAGCTCACGGCCATCATGGTGTTCCGCGCATTCCATACGGCGAACGGCGATCCCCGGACCCGCGTGATCATCCCGGACGCGGCCCACGGGACGAATCCCGCGACGGTGTCGATGTGCGGCTACGAGGTCACGACGATCGCGAGCGACGCCTCGGGGGGTGTCGACATGGACGCGCTCCGCGCCGCGCTCGACACGGATGTCGCGGCGCTCATGCTCACCAACCCGAACACCCTTGGGCTCTTCGATCCCAACATCACGGAGATCACGTCCGCGGTCCATGCGGTCGGCGCACTCGCGTACTGCGACGGCGCGAACCTGAACGCGATCATGGGCAAGGCGCGACCCGGCGACATGGGCTTCGATGCGATGCACATCAATCTCCACAAGACCTTCAGCACACCGCACGGGGGTGGGGGGCCGGGCGCTGGTCCGGTGTGCGTGACGGAGGCTCTCGCGGCCTATCTCCCAGGACCCGTGCCCGTTCGCGACGGCGACGTCTTCGCACTCGAGTGGCCCGAGCACTCGATCGGGCGTGTGCGTGGCTCGCACGGCAACTTCGGCGTGATGGTCCGCGCGTACGCGTACATCCTGGCCCTCGGCGGGGCGGGGTTGAGGGAGGCCAGCGAGCAGGCCGTGCTGTCGGCGAACTACCTCAAGTCGAGGTTGAGGGATGCGTACGACGTTCCGTACGACCGGCCGTGCATGCACGAGTTCGTCCTCTCAGGCGCCCGGCAGCGCAGGGACTTCGGCGTGCGCACGCTGGATATCGCCAAACGGCTGCTCGACCACGGAGTGCATCCCCCAACGATCTACTTCCCGCTGATCGTTGACGAGGCCATCATGATCGAGCCCACCGAGACGGAGAGCCTGGCCGACTTGGATCGGTTCGCCGAGGCGATGCTCTCAGTGGCCGCTGAAGCGGCCGCGACCCCCGATCTCCTTCACGGCGCCCCCTACACGACCCCGGTCCGTCGGCTCGACGAGGTCCGGGCGGTCAAGCAGCCCGACTTGCGCTGGCGCCCGCGCACGTAGGCGCGACCGTGTCGGACCCCATCTGGCGGCTCCTGCTCGATGGACGCGTCGAGGGCGCCGAGAACATGGCCGTCGATTCGGCCGTCCTTGGCGCTGTCGGGGCGCGTCGATCGTTGCCGACTCTGCGGCTGTACGGCTGGGAGGTCCCGACGGTGACGCTCGGGCGCTTTCAGCCGGTCGAGCAGGTCGACCGCGGCGCCTGCGCCGGCAGGGGGTTCGACATCGTCCGGCGCCCGACGGGGGGGCGCGGGGTCCTGCACGACGACGAGCTGACCTACTCCGTGGTCGCCGGCGTCGATGACGGGGTGCCCAAGGGCATCACCGCGTCGTACCGATACCTGAGCGAGGCGCTGGCGGAGGCATACCGTGTCCTGGGAGTGCCGGCCGAGATCACGGCTCGCCAACGGGGTGCGAAGGGCTCGGCGGCTTGCTACCTGCACGCCACGCATGCCGACCTGTCGCTGGGGGCGGCGAAGCTCTCCGGCAGCGCACAGGTCTGGAAAGGTGACGCCGTGCTGCAGCACGGTTCCTTCATCGTGAGTCGCGACTCGGAAGCGGAAGCCGAGGTCTTCCGGCTCGCGGGGGCACAGGCCGTCGATCTCGACCGGACCACCGCGACCCTCGAGGCCGTTCTCGGTCGACGCCCGTCTGTGGGCGAGATGGTGGCGGCCGTGACGGGGGCGTTCGCCCGGGTCCTGGGCGTGACGCTGGAGGCGGGCGAGCTTTCCGGCACCGAGCGTGAGGCGGCGTCGATCGCATCCGGCGCGTACCGCATCCAGAGCGTTCCTCGATGCGGCGCACCTGGGCTCACCGCGCCGGGGTGACCCTCGACTCGACGTCGAGGCGTGAGTCGGGCCGTCGTGTCAGTCGCGGGTGCTACAATGCCGGAAGGACGTGAGGGCGCAGGCCGAGGCGGGGGAGGGCCCATGGACGAACAGGACGGGCTGCTGGGCGGGGAGCTTCTGGACCTCGAGAGCAAGAGCAACGAGGACCTTCGCGCGCTGCTGAGCGAGTTGAAGCGCGAAGAGGAGGCGATCAGCTACCGGCGTCGGGTCCTCCATGGGAGGATCGACATCCTCCGTGCGGAGCTTGTCCGTCGGCTGAAGGACGAGCGCGAGTCCGGCGGCGACGTCATCTCGGGGGCCGACATCGACAAGCTGATCACGATACTCGCCAGCGACCTGCGTCCCGGGCATCAGAAGATGAAGGACGAAGAGGGCGCCTGACCGGGCGCTCGCCGGCCTTCGGGCCGATCCCACGCGAGGAGGACCAGTGCCGCAATCCAGCTTGAGCGCATCGATCAAGAAGTTCCTCGAGGAGATCGCGACCGACGCCGTGGAGGAGCGCGTGGTCGAGTACGTCGTTCGTGAGGTTCGCAACGGCCGGAAGTTGACCGATGCCCTGCACGATCCGTATGTGCGCAACCGCCTCAGCGACGAGAAGCTCGCCCACGTGCTCGAGAATCCCGAAGTCATCGGTGCCATCGAGGCCGAGATCGCCAGTGCATTCAACACGAAGGAGTTCGGCTTCTCCGATCAGTGAATCGCCGCGCGGCGCCTTTCGGCGTCGCGAAAGGAGGCGTGCGCCCGGATGGACAAGTGCCCGAAGTGCGGAACCGAGGTCGACAGCGGGCTGTCCGTATGCCCGTCGTGCGGGGTCATGCTGGCTGAAGTGACGGCGTCGTTCCCAGCCGTCGGGAATGGTCCGCAGGCCCCTGGATCCGTGGACGTGTCCGAAGGCCCCCTGCTCGTCGTGCGCAAGGGTCCCGAGGTCGGGGAGCGCTTCTACATCGACCGCACCCCCCTGACCATAGGGCGGGACCCGGCCAGCGGGATATTCCTGAACGACATAACGGTATCTCGCGAGCACGCACGCCTCGATGTCGCGGGAGCCGAGGTGTCCGTGTCGGACGCCGGCTCCCTCAACGGCACGTACGTGAACGGGATCAGCGTGGACCGCGCGGTCCTGCGCAACGGGGACGCCGTGCAGATAGGGCGATTCCAGATGGTGTTCCTGGCTGGTGGGGGAGCGTGACGAGCAACGTGGGACGCAGTCGCGGCTACATGACTATCGGGGAGCTGGTCGAGGGATTGCAGCCGGCCCACCCCGACCTTTCCATCAGCAAGGTGCGGTTCCTCGAGGACGAGGGTCTCGTCACGCCCGAGAGGACGGCTGGCGGCTACCGCAAGTTCTCCGCATCGGATGCTGCGCGCGTCGACCTGGTCCTGCGGCTGCAGAAGGAGCATTTCCTGCCTCTGGCTGTCATCCGCGAGAAGCTGAAGGACCTCGACAAGGGGAGGGTCCCCGAGGAGCTTCGGCCCATGGTCACACGGCCCGAGGCGGTCGCCCTCCCGTTCGAGGACGTGGCCACCGTTCCGCTCGACCAGGTGCAGAGCACGCTCGGTCTACCGGCCTCCTTCGTTCGGGAACTCGCGGAGTTCGGGCTCGTCCGCATCGACGACGGCGAGCATGGCGAGGAGTTGCGTCGCGCCGACATCCAGGTCGCGCACGCGTGTTGGGACTTGCGCAAGTTCGGAGTGGAGGCGAGGCATCTGCGGACTTACTCCAACTCCGCGGAACGCGAGGCGGCGCTCTTCTCCCAGATACTGATGCCCACCATGCGCCATCGCACGCCCGAGACCCGGCAGAAGCTCGTCGAGTCGGTAGGGGAACTGTCCAAGCTCACGGACGAGCTCAAGCGCAATCTGCTGAAGCGGGCGCTCGCCGACACGTTCGAGGATGTGATGTAGGAGTACATGGTCGCCACCGACCCCACGCAGACGGCTGAGATGCTCGTTTCCGAACGGGTCGCGGGTACATCCTTCGCCCACCCGTCCGAACGCGTCGCGGCGCGGATCCTGGACTTCTATCGCATCCGATGGGAGTACGAACCCACGACGTTCCCGATCGAGTGGGACCGGCACGGAAACGCGATCGCGTCGTTCAGCCCGGACTTCTACCTGCCCGACCTCGATCTCTATATCGAGTTGACGACCATGAACCAGAAGCTCGTCACGAAGAAGAATCGCAAGGTGCGACGCCTCAAGGAGCTCTATCCCGACGTGAACGTGAAGATCTTCTACCAAAAAGACTTCCGCGCCTTGCTGTTCAAGTTCGACATCCCTGCGGCCCACGCGGCGATGCCGCAGCGCTCGGCGCCTGCGGCCGCCGACGCCCACGTGCCGCCCGGAGGGGATCCCGTCTCGTGAGCGGTGGGCTCCCCGCCGACGCCCCGGCCGTGGCCGATGCCGTTCTGCTGACCGAGGAACAGCTGCGAGCCCGGGTGGCCGAGATCGGCCGGCGGATCACGACCGACTACGCGGGACGGGACCTGGTACTGGTCACGGTGCTGCGGGGTGGCGTGTTCTTCCTGGCCGACCTATGCAGGAGCATCGACCTGCCGCTACGCCTCGACTTCATGGCCGTCTCCGCCTATGAGCACGAGGCCCCAACGGGAGCCGTCCGGATCACCAAGGACCTGGACGAGGACATCGAAGGCGCGTCCGTACTCATCGTCGAGGACATCATCGACACGGGGCTGACGCTGAACTACCTGCTGGGTGTCCTGAGGCAGCGCGGACCGGCGAGCCTCGAAGTCGCGATCCTGCTGGATCGCGACGTCCGTCGCATCGTCGACCTGCCGATCGCGTATCGCGGCTTCTCGATCAAGGACCGCTACGTCGTCGGTTACGGGCTGGACATCCGGGGACGCTACCGCAACTTGCGCTACGTCGCGACGGTCCGGGACGAGGTCGTCGGCTAGGATGCTGCGACGGTTCGCATATGCGCTGGCCGTACTGGGGCTGGTCCTCGTGGTCGGCACCACCGGCTACATGGTCATCGAGGGTTGGGTCTTCTTGGACGCCCTCTACATGACCGTGATCACTGTGGGCACGGTGGGGTTCCGGGAGGTCGCGCCCCTCTCGGTCGCGGGACGCCTGTTCACCATGGCTCTCATCATCGTCGGGTTCGGCGCGATCCTCTTCTCTCTCGGCACCATCATCGACTTCATGGTCGAAGGACACTTCACCGGTCTCTTGGAGGGCAGGCGCATGCAGAAGCGGATCGCCGAGGCGGTCGGTCACCATGTGGTCGCCGGGCTCGGTCGGGTGGGTTCGACCGTAGCGGATGAGTACGCCGCGAGAGGCGTGCCTTTCGTCGTGATCGATTGCGACGAGGCGGCGATCGCCCGCGCGCGTGAGCGCGGCTGGCTGTGGGTGCAGGGTGACGCCTCAGAGGAGACGACGCTCATGGCCGCCGGTATCGAGCGCGCTCGCAGCTTGGTCACCGCCTTGGACACCGATGCCGACAACCTCTTCGTCACTTTGACTGCTCGAGGCATGAAGCCGGGGCTGTTCATCGTCGCGCGCGCGACGACCTCGTCCGCGGAAGGCAAGCTCGTGCGCGCCGGCGCGGATCGAGTGATCACCCCGACCGAGATCGGAGGCCGCCGCATGGCGTCCATGGTGCTGCAGCCCGTGGTCTCCGACTATCTGGACGTCGTCACGCGAGGGGATTCCGTCCGCTTCAAGCTCGAGGAGATCCTTCTTGGCGAGGATGACCCGTACGTGGGCCGGTCGATAGGGGAGTCGCGCATCCGCGAGGCCACGGGCGCCTACATCCTGGCGGTGCACGCTGCTGACGGCGTTATCAACACCAAGCCGACCCCGAGTACGGTCCTGCATGTCGGCGACAAGCTCGTGGCCATCGGCACCGAGGAACAGCTGGCGGCGCTCGCGGGGCTCGCGTGCACATCTCCGGACGACTGCCGCTCGCCCAGCGTGTGATACGCTGGTCCGCGGCCCACACACCGCTGTCTTGGGAGGCGTCTCCACGTGAACCTCGAGAGCTACATCCGCGACATACCGGATTTCCCGAAGCCGGGTATCGCGTTCAAGGACATCACGCCTCTGCTGGCTGACAAGGACGGATTCAAGGCCGCTATCGACATGCTGGCCGAACCGTTCCGTAACGTGGGGATCACCAAGGTACTGGGTGCGGAGGCTCGAGGATTCATCCTCGGGGGCGCCTTGGCCTACACACTCGGTTCGGGCTTCGTTCCGGCGCGCAAGCCGGGCAAGCTTCCCTTCGACACAACCAAGGCTGCCTACTCCCTCGAGTACGGCGTCGACACGCTCGAGATGCACACGGACGCGGTCGTCCCCGGCGACATCGTGCTCGTCATCGACGACGTGCTCGCGACGGGTGGCACCGCCGCAGCCAAGGCGGAGCTGGTCACCGGCTCCGGCGCGACCGTCGCCGGATTCGCCTTCCTGCTCGAGCTGGACTTCCTGAACGGTCGGGAGAAGCTCGGCGATCACCAGATCGTCTCGCTCATCCACGTCGCCTGAAGCTGCTCCCGCCCGGTCACGGCCCGGCCGTGAGTACCTCCAGCTGGACTTGATCGACTCCGGTGAGCCCCAGAGCGTCCGCGGCGGTCGGCGTGATGTCCAGGTCGCGGCCGGCCACGAAGGGCCCCCGGTCGGTCACGACCACGACGATGCGCTTCTTGCCCCGGCTTAGCGCGATCCATGTTCCGAACGCGAGCGACCGTGACGCGCACGTGAAGTCCTCAGGGTTGTACGCCGCCCCTGATGCCGCAGTGCGGCCGACATACTCGGGTCCGTATGGCGTGCAGATGGCGCTGTACATGATGCCCGTCGTACGGAACAGGTGCGGGTGGAACTCTGAGGCCAGATAGGTGCGGTCGGTGTAGGGTCGCACGACAGCGGCGACCTTGCGGATGCGGGTCCCGAGGGGGATCGAGCTCGCACGCCACTTCTCGCGGAACGCGGCGGCTTCGGTGTGTCTCGCCTCGACGGCCGTCGACGCCTGGGGGCTCAGGGAGGTCATGAGCACCTGCAACTCTCCCCGTGTCGCCTCGAGCAAGCCCGTCCGCTGGGCATCGATGTTTCGCAACTCGGCGTTCTGCGCGCGCAGGTCGTCGAGAACGCTGGACTGGTACTCCGCCTGGGAGGCGACGACCGCCGCATCTTCAAGGGCGAGGCGGTCGACCTCCAGCATGCGGGACAAGACGGTGGCTCTCGTGACGAGGTCCGCCCATGAGGTCGCATCGAGAAGGATCGCGAGCTCCGTGTAGCCTGACGATTCGTACATGGCGACCGCGCGCTGGTTGAAGCTCTCCTGCGCCGCGTGGAGTTCAGCCTGCGCGCGCTTCAGCAGGACGTTCTGCGCCTCTAGTCGGGTGCTCGTGATGCTGAGGCGCGTGTCGAGCGCGACCTGTTCGGCCTCAAGGTCCTCGATGGTGCGCTGCAGCTCGAGGGCCCGTTCGGCGTTCGCATCGAGCCTCGGGTCCCACGTCGGCGGCGCCAGCGGGGCCGGAACGGCGAAGGAGGCCGCCGAAGCGGTGTCGGGGGTCGCTGCCAACGGGGCGACCGAGAACGCCGCGAGTGCGATCGAGAGTGCCACTTCGAGCGGCCAGCACACCGTACGGCGGATCATGGGTTCGGCTCCATCCCGGGTCTCGATGGAAAGCATAGCAGGCGGCGAACCCTCCGCACCGCGCCGAACGTCTCGAACACCGGATGCGCGTGGCGACGAACCCCCCACCCCCCACCCCACACCCCACATCGCCCCACAGTCCACAGCCCACAGCCCACAGCGCGGACGGGGAAGGGAGTTCGGCGACGCTGCCGTGTGGTAGAATCGCACGTGAACGGACTCGCGCGGCGGACGATCGGCCCCAGCGGCCGCCGCCACCTCTTGACGCAGCATTCGACGAAGCAGTTGGAGGCGAAGGTGCGACGTTTCGCGGGCCCCGGTGCCCTCATTCTCGCGGCCACTCTGGCGTTCTGGTCGGTATCCCTTCCGGCATGGGCGACGCCGTCCACTACCGCTATCGAATCCAAGAAGGCTGAAGCGGCCGCCGCCTCGAAGGCGCTGGACGATCTCAACGCCACGTTCGAGATGAAGGTCGAGGAGTACGATTCCGTGACCGAGGCGCTGGATTCCACGCGGCAGCAGATCGAGGTCACTCGAGCGCAGCTGGAGGATGCGACCCGCCGACTCGAGCGCGCGCAGGACAGGCTCGCCGTCCGTGCGCTGGCCATCTACACCGGCGGCGAGATCGACGCGGTCGCGGTCCTGATGGGAACGTCATCGTTCGACGACTTCATGACGCGGTTGGACCTTCTCAACAGGATCAGCCTGTCCGACGCCGACCTGGTGCGTGAGGTGACCGGCTACCGGGTTCGGATCGCATCGGCGGAGGCCGCCCTCGAGAACCGCGAGGTCGAGCAGGTGGCTCTGCGGCAGCAGGCCGAAGCCCGTAAGGTCGAGGTGGAATCCGCTCTGCGGGCCCAGCAGGGCTTCGTCGCCGGTCTCAAGGCGGAGGTCGCGTCTCTCGTTCGGGCGGAGGAGGAGCGGCAGAAGGCCGTCGCCGCCGAGATGGCGAGACGAGCCGCCGAGGAAGCGGCTCGCCGGGCATCGTCAAAGCCGCGGGGTGGCAGCGGCGCTGCCGGCGCCGCTCACGGCGATGCGGTCACCGTGGGATTGCGGTACTTGGGAGTGCCCTATGTGTGGGGCGGGGCCAGCCCGTCTACGGGGTTCGACTGTTCCGGGCTGACCTCGTACGTATACGGTCAGATGGGCATCCAGATCCCACGGACCAGCCGATCACAGTTCGACTTCGGCGGGTCCATCTCGGCTGACCGTGTGGACCTCCTCGCTCCAGGCGACCTCGTGTTCTTCGGCTACGACGGAGATCCGGACCGGGTGCACCACGTCGGCATCTACGTCGGCAGCGGCAACTACCTCCACGCCCCGGGTACCGGTGACCGCGTGAAGGTGTCGTCTCTGACGGAGCGGATCGCGTCGCGAGGCGACTACGTGGGCGCCGCTCGGCCCTGACACGCGATGGAACGTCGTCGCGTGAGCCACCATGACCCCGGCCGCCGACGAACGCGTGCACTCGCGGCGTCGCGCGTCCGGCGGACCGGGTGTGCTGTGGTATCATCCGACGCACCCGCAGGCACCGCCCTACGCATGGCCTGAACAGGCCGTATGTACCGAACGCGAGAGGAGCCCCTTGTCGCACACACTCCTGTCCGGCAATGAGGCGATCGCGCATGGTGCGTGGGAGGCGGGGGTCCTCGTGGCGGCGGCCTATCCTGGGACGCCGTCGACCGAGATACTCGAGAATCTCGCGCGGATGGAAGGCGTCCACGCCGAGTGGGCCACGAACGAGAAGGTGGCGTTCGAGGTGGCTGCCGGAGCCAGCCTCGGCGGCGCTCGCTCGCTCGTCGCCATGAAGCATGTGGGCCTCAATGTCGCCGCGGACCCTCTGTTCACCATCGCCTATACCGGAGTGGGCGCGGGGTTGGTCGTGGTGGTCGCCGACGACCCCGGCATGCACTCTTCGCAGAACGAGCAGGACACGCGCAACTATGCCGCTTTCGCCCGGATCCCGATGCTCGAGCCGTCCGACAGTTCGGAGGCGCGGGCGATGGCGCTCGCGGCGTTCGAGTTGTCGGAGCGTCTCGACATGCCGGTGCTCCTACGTTCGACGACCCGCCTGTCCCATGGGAAGAGTCTGGTCGAAACCGGAGAACGTCAGGAGTGCCGCGGCCCCGCGTATGTGAAGCGGGCCCCGAAGTACGTGATGATGCCAGGCAACGCTCGCAGGCGCCGGATCGACCTCGAGGAGAGGCTGAGGAAGGCCGCTGACGAGTCGGAGCGATCGCCGTTCACGGTCGCCGAAATGAGGGACACCGCCGTCGGAGTCATCACCTCCGGCGTCGCCTATCAGTTCGTGCGCGAGGCCCTGCCGGAGGCATCGACTCTCAAGTTGGGGATGACCTTCCCGCTTCCAGAGCAGAAGATCCGTGCGTTCGCCGCCGCAGTCGAGCGACTCGTGGTAGTCGAGGAGCTCGACCCCTACTTGACGTCCAGGCTGCTCGCTCTGGGGCTGCCGGTCGAGGATGTCGGGCTGTCCCATATCGGCGAACTGAGCCCGGGAGCCATAGCGGCGGCATTCGGCGTCGAGCCTCCCGAGACTCGGGAGATCTTCACGGACCTGCCCCCAAGGCCGCCGATGCTGTGCGCCGGCTGCCCTCACCGTGGGGTCTTCCACGCCTTGCACAAGATGGACGCCGTCATCATCGGAGACATCGGCTGCTACACCTTGGCATCCCTGCCGCCGCTGTCCGCGATGGACACGTGCGTCTGCATGGGAGCGAGCATCGGCATGGCGCATGGGCTGGAACGCTCGGGCGGGGCCGGGGAGCGACCGGTCGTCGCGGTGCTCGGGGACTCCACCTTCGCGCACTCGGGGCTGACGGGCCTGCTCGACGCCGTGTACAACGGCGGCGCCTCGACCGTGGTGGTGCTCGACAACCGCATCACGGCCATGACCGGGCATCAGGACAACCCTTTCACCGGGCGCACTCTGATGGGGGAGACGGCGCCGGATGTCGATATCGTGGCGGTCTGCACGGCTTTGGGGGTCGCGGACGTGAGCGTCGTCGACCCGAACCTGCTGCGTCCGACCGAGAAGGCCCTGCGGGCGGCGGTCGCCGCCCCGCACGTGTCCGTGGTCGTCACGAGAGCGCCATGCGTCCTGCTGACGAAGGAGCACCCGGACCCGTTCGCGGTCGATGAAGAGGCATGCACCGCCTGCGGCGAGTGCGTGAGGATGGGGTGCCCGGCGATCAGCCGCGGGCGCGACTCGAAGGCCGTCATAGACACGACGCAGTGCGTGGGCTGCCGTCAGTGCGTGCAGGTGTGCAAGTACGGCGCGATCGTGCGAACGGGCCCTTCCTGTGATTTCAAGGGGAGGTCCTGATATGCCAGGCGGGATGTCAGGGGTGGTCACGGTCATGCTCGTCGGCGTCGGCGGCCAGGGGACGATCCTCGCGTCGGATGTGCTGGCCAAGGTGGCGGCCGCCACGGGCCTCGACGTGAAGCTGGCCGAGGTCCACGGGATGTCTCAGCGCGGCGGCGCGGTCGACACAGTCGTGCGTTTCGGCGACAAGGTCTTCTCGCCTGTCGTCGACCCGGGGGGTGCGGATCACTTGGTGGCGTTCGAGCTCATCGAGGCGGCCCGCTGGCTCCACTTCCTCAAGCCCGACGGTCGCCTGGTCGTCAACAGTCGCCTCATCGCGCCTCTTCCGGTCCTGACCGGCGAGTATCAGACGCCGACGGGGATCGAGGCTGCGCTCGCCTTCGAAGGTGCCGTTTTCATCGACGCCGAAGAGCTTGCGTGCGAGGCGAGCTCGCCCAGATCCGCCAACGTCGTCCTCCTTGGTGCGATGTCGGTCGGCCTGCCGTTTTCGGAGACCGTGTGGAGAGACGTCCTGAGCCGACGGGTGCCGGCCAAGACGGTGGAGGGGAACCTGGCGGCTTTCGAGCTCGGCCGGCAGGCGTGCGCGAAGGGAGCGTGTGAGCTGTGAGCAAGGTCCGACAGCTGTCCGTGTTCATCGAGAACAAGGCGGGTCGAGTCAGCGAGGTCACCGCGGCGCTCGGCGAGGCCGGCATCAACATACGAGGCTTCTCCGTGTCCGACACGGCCGACTACGGCATCCTGCGCCTGGTCGTCGACGATCCCGACCGTGCGCGCACCCTGCTCAAGGCCACCGGATTCACCGTCAAGGACACGGACGTCATCTGCATCGATCTGCCGGATGTCCCCGGGGGGCTCGCGGGCGTCCTCAAGATCGTGTCGGACGCGGGCGTCAACATCGAGTACGTGTACTCACTCATCGCCACCTACGTGGTGCTCAACGTGGCGGATGTCGAACGGGCGATCACGCTGCTGAATGACCAGCCGGTCCGCCTCGTCTCGCAAGAGGAGATATCGGCGGTCTAAGTCGAACGCCGCGCACGCGCGGCAGGGGCAAGGGGGCTCGACATGGGGACGAGGCGGAAGACAGGCGCGGGCCACACGTTCAGGCGAGTGATGACGGCCGCACTCATCGTGGCACTTGTCGCGCTGTCGGCGGCGGGCTGTTCGGCGCCCACGAGCAAGGCGAGCGCCCCGGCGGCGGAGAAGGCTCCGATCAAGCTGGGAGCGGTGCTTTCGCTCACGGGCACGTACGCCGGCTTGGGTGTGCCCGAGCGCAACGCGATCGAGATGGAGGTCGCCCGCATCAATGCCGCGGGGGGCATCGGTGGCCGCAGCATCGAGGTCGTGTACGAGGACGACGCGACGGACCCCGCGAAGGCGCAAGCTGCGACCACGCGGCTCATCGAGCGTGAGGGCGTTCTAGGCATCATCGGGGCCACGGGGACGGGCCAGACGATGGGCATGCGCGCCGACATCGACCGGGCGGGGATCCCCCAGGTCTCGATGGCCGGAGGCAACGCGGTCACTGCGCAGTTCGACAAGCTCGTGTTCCAGACGCCTTGGCCCAACCGCATCGTCGTCCCATTCACGCTCGACTTCATGAAGAAGGCGGGGATCACCACCATCGCCCTGCTCACGGACTCGGGGGGCTACGGCAAGGACGGACGGCAGGTCGTACTTGACGACGTCGCCAAGTACGGAGTGACCGTCGTGGCCGACGAGACCTTCAACGCGGGCGACACCGATATGACGACCCAGCTGACGAAGATCAAGGCGAAGGCGCCTCAGGCCGTGTGGATGTGGGCGGCGGGCAAGGAGGGCGCGATCATCGTCAAGAACGCCAAGGACCTCGACCCGTCGGGGTCGATGAGGATCTTCGGAGCGCCGGGCAACGGGCGCACCGAATTCATCGACGGAGCGGGAGCGGCGGCCGAGGGCTTCACGTTCGCGGCCGGACGCATCCTCGCCCCCGATTCGTACGGCAGGGGCACGAAGGCCTTCAAGGTCGCCACGGACTTCATCGGACGCTACACGCAGAAGTACGGCAAGGCTC
The DNA here is from genome assembly GCA_025361335.1 of Coriobacteriia bacterium. Classification (GTDB taxonomy): domain Bacteria; phylum Actinomycetota; class Coriobacteriia; order Anaerosomatales; family PALSA-660; genus JANYAK01. The sequence goes on along the minus strand of JANYAK010000049.1, from coordinate 23,293 downwards.
CCGACATCTTCGCCGGTCATGCGTACGACGCGATATCGATCTTGGCCGATGCACTGAAGCGCGCGGGCTCTGACGCGGACTCGGCGAAGTTGCGCGATGCGATCGAGGCGACGAAGGGTCTCGTCGGCGTAGGAGGCACCTTCGATCTCTCCGCCACCGACCACAACGGCTTGACCGCCAAAGACCTGGTGATGTACCGCATCGAGGGCGGCGTGTGGAAGGTAGTCGAGTAGCGAGTGGGAGCCGCACAGCTGCTGCAGTTCACGATCGCGGGTCTCAAGAACGGCGCGATCTATGCGCTCATCGCCCTGGGTTTCACGATCGTCTACGCCTCCACGGGCATCCTGAACTTCGCCCAAGGCGAGTTCTACATGCTCGGCGGGATGGTGGCGGTGTGGGCGTTGCGTACGCTCGGGCTGCCCCTCCTGGCCGCGGTTCCCGCCGCGGTGCTGGTGACGGTGGGCGTCGGGGCGCTGGTGGAGCGCTTGGCGCTCCGTCCGCGACGCGCTGAGGCGCCGCTGGTGCTCATCATCATCACCATAGGGGTGTCGATGCTCCTGCAGTCGCTTGCGAGACACCTGTTCGGGCCCAACGAGGTGGCTCTGCCGCCGTTCACCGCGGGTCCGTCCATCACCTTCTTCGGTGCCGCGATCGAGCGACAGACGCTGTGGGTCTGGGGGCTGACGGCTGTCGCCCTCCTCGTGCTGTGGGTGCTGTACACGCGCACGAAGTTGGGGCTCGCGATGCGCGCCACCGCCGTGAGCCACGATTCCTCGCGGCTCGTGGGGATCGACACGGCTCGCGTGGTGATGGTGACCTTCGCGCTCGCCGCCGCGCTCGGCGCGCTTGCCGGCGTCGCGGTGGCCCCGCTCACGCAGACGGCGTACGACGTGGGCGCCCGCATTGGCCTGAAGGGCTTCGCCGCGGCGATCCTGGGCGGGCTGGGCGGACCCGTGGCCGCAGTCGCGGGAGGGCTCGTCCTGGGTCTCACCGAGAGCCTGTCGGCCGCGTTCATCTCATCGACGTACAAGGACGCCATCGCGCTCGTCGTGCTTCTGGCCGTCATCTTCCTGAAGCCCAGCGGCCTGTTCGGCCGCGCGGGTCGAGAGAAGGTGTGACAGCGGTGTCCGACCGGACGCGGCGTTTCGCGCAGAGCGGCGGCGCGGTGTTGGCCGCTGCGGCGGTGCTTGCCCTCCCGTTGGTCGTGACCGACCGGTACCTCCTCAAGGTCCTGACCTTCGTGGGGCTCAACGTCATCATCGTGGCGGGGATGGCGGTGCTGTTCGGGTATGCGGGTCAGGTGTCGCTCGGTCATGCCGCGTTCACCGGGATCGGCGCGTACACCTGCGGGTTCCTCACCGCGAGGGCAGGTTGGCCGTGGATGACGGCGGTCGCGGCGGCCGTCGCACTGTCGGCGCTCGGGGGGCTCGCGCTTGCGTTGCCCAGCCTTCGCCTTCGGGGGCACTACCTTGCCATGGCGACGCTCGGATTCAGTGTCATCGCGAACATCGTGTTCGTGGAGGCCAAGTCACTCACGGGAGGCAACGACGGGCTGTCAGGTATCCCGTTCGCCAGCGTGGGCCCGGTGCGCCTCGACACCCCCTGGTCGAACTACCTGCTGGTGTGGGGCGCAGCCGTGGTGGTCGTGGCGCTCGTGTCCGGGATCGTGCGAGGCAGACCCGGGCGCGCGATGGCCGCCCTCCAAGGTTCCGAGATGGGCGCTATGGCGTGCGGCGTCGATCCGGTCCGGGTCAAGGTCACGGCTTTCACCCTGTCGGCGGGCCTGGCGGGGCTGTCGGGTGCCCTGTTCGCCAGCGCGGTCGGCTTCGTGTCCCCGACGTCGTTCGCGCTCGAGACGTCGATCATCCTGCTTGCGATGGTTGTACTCGGTGGCACGCGTTCCGTCGCCGGACCCGTGTTGGCAGCTGTGGCGCTCACGCTTCTTACCTACATCGACGGGCTGATCCCGGGACTGTCGAAGACGACCGTGGCGGCCCTGCAGGACTGGAAGGGCGACATCTACGGCGTGGTCATCGTGGGTGTGATGCTCTTCGTGCCCGCAGGCATGGCCGGTCTGGCGCGCGCGTGGCGTCGAAAGTCGCGTTCGGTCACCGGGGCGGGGGAGGCGGCGTGAGCCTGCTGGCTATCCGCGACGTCACCCGGGTGTTCGGCGGCTTGGTCGCATTGGACGGCGTGTCGTTCGACGTGCACGAGGGCGAGATCTTCTCGGTCATCGGTCCCAACGGCGCCGGCAAGTCGACGCTGTTCAACATCGTCAGCGGTTTTGATCAGCCGACGTCGGGGAGCGTCTCGTTCGCCGGGCGCGAGGTGGCCGGGGAGAGGCCACACCGTCTGGTGCGTTCGGGGATCGCGCGAACGTTCCAGAACACCCAGCTGTTCGAGGAGCTCACCGTGTTCGACAACGTGCTGGCGGGGACCTTCCCGGTGACGAGAGCCGGCGTGGTGGCGGCGGCACTGCGGTTGCCGCGAGCACGTCGAGAGGACAGGCTGGCGCGGGAAGAGGCGCATCGGCTACTGCGCATGGTCGGCCTCGACGGCGAAGCGGACACCCTCGCGGAGGATCTGCCGCATGGGCTGCGCCGCCTGCTCGAGGTCGCCCGGGCTCTGGCCACCTCGCCGCGCCTTATGCTGCTCGACGAGCCGGCGGCGGGACTTGATTCGGCTGAGACCCGCGAGCTGGCGTCCGTGCTGTACCGGGTGCGTGACGCCGGCGCCACCATGGTGGTCGTCGAGCACGACATGGGCCTGGTCATGGAGATTTCGGACTCGATCGTGGTGCTGGACCGCGGGTGCAAGATCGCGGAGGGCCCACCCATGCTCATCCAGAAGGACCCCGCGGTCATCGAGGCGTATCTGGGCGAGGAGGCGGGCGACGATGCCTGACCCCGCCCTACTGCGTGTCGAGGGGCTCCACGCCGGCTATGGCCGTGTGCCGGTCCTGCACGGCGTGGACTTGCATGTCGACCGCGGGGAGATCGTCACACTGGTCGGGGCGAACGGAGCCGGCAAGTCCACCCTGCTTCGCACCATCGTGGGCTTCGTGCGCGCATCGCAAGGTCGGATCGTCTTCGACGGTGACGACATCTCGCGTATCGTCCCCGAGCGGGCCGTCCGACGCGGGATCGCTCTGGTCCCAGAGGGCCGGATGCTGTTCGGACCGCTCACGGTGGAGGAGAACTTGCGCTTGGGCGCCTTCGCGCGAGGCCGTGAGAGCGCGGGGCACGGGAGCGACCTCGAAGGGGTCTTCGCCCTGTTCCCGGTGCTTCGCGACCGGACGGGCCAGACCGCGTCCACCCTGTCGGGCGGCGAGCAGCAGATGCTCGCGATCGGGCGGGCACTCATGTCGCGCCCATCACTGCTGCTGCTGGACGAGCCGTCGCTCGGGCTGGCGCCCAAAGTGATCGCCGAGATATTCGGCACCCTCGGCGTGCTGCGCGAACAGGGGCTGACCGTGCTTCTCGTGGAGCAGGACGTGAAGGTGGCCCTGCGTCACTCCGATCGCGGCTACGTGATGCGCACAGGCACCATCGCCATGACGGGAACCTCGGCCGATCTCATGGCCGATGACGACGTGAGGCTCATCTACCTGGGCGCTTGGCACGAAGCGGCGCTCGGCGGCGACGGGACACCCATGACGGGAGACGCGCGATGATCTGGAACCCCGAGTACGAATGCATGGACAGGGAAGCGCTCCTGGCCCTGCAACTCCGGCGCCTTCAGACGACAGTGGCCTGGGTCTACGAGCGGGTGCCCTACTATCGCGACCAGCTCGACGCGCTCGGCGTCCGGCCGCGCGACATCCGGTCGCTCGACGACGTCCGCCACCTCCCGTTCACGGACAAGACCGCCCTGCGCGACACCTATCCGTTCGGCATGTTCGCCGTGGATCTGGACCACGTCGTGCGGATCCACTCGTCGTCGGGCACCACGGGCAAGCCGATCGTCGTGGGGTACACGAAGGGCGATCTGAGCACGTGGACCGCGTGCACGGCGCGCGTGGCGGCCTCAGCCGGCATCACGGAGAAGGACCGCGTCCAGATGGCGTTCCTGTACGGCATGTTCACCGGAGGGTGGGGCATGCACTACGGCGTCGAGCGCATCGGCGCGACCGTCATACCCGCCGGCTCCGGCAACACCGAGCGTCACATCATGATGATGCAGGACTTCGGCACCACCGCGCTCGTCTCGACCCCCAGCTACGCCCTGTATCTGGCCGAAGTGGGGGAGAAGGCGGGCATCGACATGTCCTCGTTGTCGTTGCGGGTGGGGCTCTTCGGCGGCGAGCCGTCGGGGGAGGGGATGCGCGCGGAGATCGAGCGACGGCTGGGGATCCGCGCGACCGACAACTACGGGCTGTCGGAGGTCATGGGCCCCGGGGTGAGCGGGGAGTGCGAGTGCCAATGCGGTCTGCACCTCGCGGAGGACCACTTCATCTGCGAGATCGTCGATCCCGCCACCGGGGAGCCGCTTCCCCCGGGGGAGGAGGGCGAGCTCGTCATCACGACCATCACCAAGGAGGCCTTCCCGGTTCTCCGGTACCGCACGCACGACCTTACCGCGCTCGATACGGCGGTATGCGCGTGTGGCCGCACGCTCGCGCGCATGCGCAAGGTGCGGCACCGCACGGACGACATGCTCATCATCCGGGGGGTGAACGTCTTCCCCAGCCAGGTCGAGGACGTGCTTCTCGCCATCGAGGGTGTCGAGCCGCACTACCTGATGGTCATCGACCGCGAAATGGGCATGGACCGTCTTGAGATACGCATCGAAGTCGCCGACGAGGTGTTCTCGGATGTCATGGCCGACATGGTGGCGTTCACACGCTCCGTTTCCGATAGACTAAGCACAGTGTTGGGGCTCGGGGCGAAGGTCACGCTGGTCGAGTCGGGGACGATCGAGCGGAGCGTGGGCAAGGCCCGAAGGGTCTTGGACCACCGATCGATGGAGTAGGGGGCGGTTGGTGACCGACCGGTTACCAACCGGTCAGGAGTATGCCGTTTTCGTGTGTGCCTCGAGTGAGGGTGATCGTGAGCGCTCTGGAGTACGTCATCATCGGTGTCGCGTCCGCGGGGCTGATCGCAGTCGTCGTGGTAGGCGCGATCATGCTGTGGAGACGGCAGGTTCGCCGGTCCCTGATCGGGCTGACCGGCCGCCGCGAAGCAATGGCGGCGGCCTACAGGGGGCTTCAATCCGTGTTCGCGTCGCTGGCAGAGGCGGATGCCGATGAATTGACGGCGTTCGCGCTCGACCCGGACAGCGGGCACAGGAGGTCTTTGGAAGACCTCCACTCACGCATGCGCATGCAGGCCGAAGAGCTGGCCGAGATGACCCTGCCGAAGCAGTTGTGGGTTGTGGCCGATTGTCTCGGCACCGCGGCGGCGCTGTTGGCAGTGGAGACCGGCAGGGTGGGGGAGGCGGACTCTCCGGAAGCCGTTCTGGCCGCCCTCGGCGCGATCGACGTGCCCGCTGTGACGGTGGCGCTGGACGCGGCGAACGAGGCGATAGACGGCCTGCTGGCCGAGCACGGCATAGAGGATCCGTCGGTATACGGCGGGGGAATGTATATCTGACGTTCGCGCCAAGCGCGACGACGTGGGGAGAGTGGATGGACGAGAGTCGACAGAGGATGCTGACGAGTCCGCCGTTCCGGCTGATCCGCTGGACCGTCCCTTGGCTGCTGCTGGGCGTGATCGCCTACGCCGTCTGGGGCGTCGCGTCGGACTTCCAGGCAGAGAAGTCTCGAGCGGCGGCGCAATCCGCCACCGGCACTGTGGAGGCCACGTCGGTCGCCGCCGCGGCCGGGTCCGTCGGTACCACCCTCGTGGACGGCGTCCATCTGCGCGACACGCCCACATCGGGGGGGACGGTGCTCAAAGACCTGTCCAAGGGGGTCTTCGTCCAGGTCATCGAGTCGCGCGCGGGATGGCTCAAGGTACGCGAGCCGGGCGGCACGGTCGGCTGGATGACCGCCGACGCGTCGTTCATAGAGGTCAAGAAGAAGTAGGAGTCTAAAGAGGTGTCACTCAAAGCGTACGGCGCGGCTTCCGACTACTACCGCCTCAGACTGATGCGCGTCGACGAGAGCGATTCTCCCGACCTCGAGTGGCGCGACGACATCCTGTGGCGTCGTCCTCCCGCGCAGGATGTGGACGAGTTCGAGGTGTGGCGTGTCGAGGCCCTGGATCAGGACGATCTCGTGACGGTCATAGGATCGTTCAACGGCGCTACCGACGCCCACGAGGCGCTGGAGGCCGCCGAGGCCGACCTGGCTGAGATGACGCGCCCCGAGTTCGAGGAACTCTACTTCCCGGCGGACGCTTAGCGGACCCGCTCGGCTTCAGGACGCGAACAAACGCCCGCCGCGGCCACCCGCCGCATCCTCCGCGCGGGGCGTCGGGGGTGCTCAGGGCCGAGAAGACATAAGATACATTATCAGGCGTTCCAGTATGAGTACCGAAGAGACCCTCTCGCACGATGAGAGGGTCTTTGTGCATGTGGATCCGCACGTCACAACCCTTCACCCCTTCACAGAAGCAGCGGCCCCGGACCGCGGTTGAACCGCAGTCCGGGGCCGGCTTTGTGTGGCAGAAGCTTCGCCCGCGTCAGTCCTGCGTCGCTTCGAGCCGCCCTTTCAACGTGCCCCGGCGGTCCGGGATCCCCGGCCGGTCCGACCGACTCTAGGCCTCGTCAGAGGCCTCGACCTGGAGGTCCGCGATGAAGTCCGGAGAATCGACCGCAAGGCCCTCGGACTCCTTCGGAAGTATCAGGTTCAGGATGATGCCGACGAACGTGGCGAGCGCCATGCCCGGGACCGAGTACTTGCCGAGCGGGATCGAGAACCCGCCGGTCTCCATGCCGATGCCGATGACGAGCACGATGGACGACATGATCAGGTTGCGGCTGTGGCTGTAGTCGATGCCGCTCTTGACCAGCAGGCGCAGACCGCTTGAGGCGATCAGGCCGAACAGCAGCAGCGATATGCCGCCCATGACCGGCGTCGGGATGGACGAGATGGCCGCGCCGAACTTCGGGATGAAGCCGCCGATGATGAACGCGAACGCGCCGGCGTACCAGAACAGCTGCGTCGCGTAGACCTTCGTGACGGCCATGACGCCGATGTTCTCCGCGTACGTGGTGGAAGGTGTTCCGCCGAGCGCGCCGGAGATGGCGGTGGCGATGCCGTCACCGAACAGCGATTCCGGCAGCATCGGAGTGAAGTCCTTGCCCGTGATCTCGTTGATGACCAGCAGGTGGCCGATGTGCTCGACGATGACCACGATGGCCACCGGCGCGATGATCGCGATGGCGGTGATGTCGAACCTCGGGAACGTCACGTTCGGCAGGCCGATCCAGGCCGCTTTCGCGATGCCATCGAAGTTCACGAGGCCGAAGAAGATGGACACCACGTAGCCGACGATGATGCCCATCAGTACTGGGATGGTCTTCAGGAAGCCCTTGAAGTACGAGCTGAACGCCACGGCCGAGGCCAGAGTGATGAACGCGACCAGCAGGCCGATCAGGTTGATCCCCTTGGTCGGGTCGGCGAAGGGGAACATCGCCATCTTGACGGCGGTGGCGGAGAGGCCGAGGCCGATGACGATGACCACAGCGCCCACGAGCGCCGGCGGCAGCAGCTTGCTGATCCAGCCGGTGCCGAACGCCTTCACGAATCCGGCGACGATCATGTAGACGACGCCGGCCGCGACGAGGCCGCCGAGCGCCTCAGGCAGATGCCCCTTGCCGCCCGCGATGGCGGCGGCTCCCCCGCCGACCGCGATCAGCGGGCCGATGAACGCGAAGCTCGACCCGAGGTAGCTCGGGATCTTGTTGCGCACGCAGATGAGATACAGGATCGTGCCGATGCCTGACGTCATGAGGCCGACGCCGGGGTCGAGACCGGTCAGGATCGGCACGAGGACCGTCGCGCCGAACATGGCCATCAGATGTTGCAGCGAGAGCGGTATCGCCTGCAGGATCGGAAGCGTCTCGTCAGTCTGGATCACTCGATCGAATGCCACCTTGCTCTCCCACCTCCCTTGCGGGTTCGCGGAAGGGCCCCGGTCTCCCGGGGCCCTTCCTTCGTGTCTCCATACCTACTTGAAGAGCCCCTGCACAGCGGGCAGGACGAAGGTGACAGCGAACGCCACGCTCACCACCCACATGAGCGGATGGACATCCTTGACCTTGCCGTGGAACACCTTGATGAGCACATAGCTGATGAACCCGAGACCGATGCCGTAGCTTATGTTGTAGGTGAGCGGGATGCCGACGATCGTCAGGAAGGCCGGGAAGGCCTCCTCGAGGTCCGTCCACGGGATCTCACGCACCGTGCGCATCATCAGGAAGCCGACGACGATGAGCGCGCCGGCCGTGATCGGATACATATAGAACGCGCCATCCGGGACCGTGAAGCCGGCGCCGGCGAGCTGCCCGAAATGGGCAGCGTTCGTGATGTCGAAGCCGCCGCCGATCATGGCCACGACGGGGGCCAGGAAGGCCGACAGCGCGAAGAGGACGCCGGTGACGACAGCGGTGAGCCCCGTGCGGCCACCCTCGGCGACGCCCGCGGCCGACTCGATGTAGGTCGTGATCGAGCTGGCGCCGAACAGGCCGCCCACGCTGGCGGCGATGGAGTCGACCGTCAGGATGCTCTTGATGCCGGGGACGCGGCCGTCCTTGTCCACGAAGCCTGCCTGCTCGCCGACCGCGACGACGGTGCCCATCGTGTCGAAGAAGTCCGTGAGCATGATGGCGAAGATGGAGAGCAGAAGGATCGGGGTGAAGATCTGCATGATCGGCAGACCGCCCTTGACCCCGCTCTGGAACGGCGCGAAGAAGGTCGAGAAGTCGGGGGCCCCGACGACGGCCGTCGGCAGCTTGGTGACTCCGAGCAGCAGGGCCGCGGCTGTGGCGACCAGGATGCCCCACAGGATGTCGCCTTTGACCTTGAGCGCCATGAACACGAGGATCGCGATGAGCCCGATGAGGGCGACCCACACGTACTTCTGGGTGAAGTCGCCGAGCGATATCAGCGTGGCCGAGTTCGGCGCGATGATGCCGCCCTCGTTCAGTCCGATGAGCGTGATGAACAGCCCGATGCCGACGCCGATCGCGCGCTTCAGGTCGATCGGGATGGCGTTCATGATCGCTTCTCGCAGTCCCGTGAGGACAAGGACGAGGATGATCAGCCCCTCGACGAAGATGACCGACATGCCGACCTGCCACGGCACGTTGGACTGCGCGAAGCCGATGACCGAGAAGGTCACGACGGCGTTGAGTCCCATGCCGGACGCCAGGGCGAACGGACGGTTCGTGATGAGCCCCATGCACAGGCACATCAAGGCGGCGCCGAGGGCGGTCGCCGTGGCCGCGCCGGCGAAAGGCACGCCGGCCGCGGACAGGATGCCGGGGTTCACGAAGATGATGTACGCCATGGTCATGAACGTGGTGATACCTGCGATGATCTCTGTCTTGAGATCAGTCCCGCGCTCGTCGAACTTGAAGAACTTGTCCATTTCACCAGCCTTCCGAGTAGTCGCTTTGCAAATGCTCGTCCCAGGTGGCCGTCATGTCGCCGAGCCTGGGCCCATCGTCCCCTTGCCGCTCGCCCGAAGGCGCCTCCCTCCCGCTGCCCCATGCAGCGTGCCCCTTGCCTGTCTTATGTCAATCAGTGCAGCAGCTGTCGGTGCATGCCGCCGTCGAGCACGGATCGTCCGGTGATCACACCGGGGGGTCCTCGGTCCAGAGCGCTCCCAGATAGCGCGTGACGCAGCCGAAGCCGCAGAGGATGGCGTCTCTCAGGGCCTGTGCCATGGGAGGCCGCAGGTCGAGAGCGGCAAGATCGTCAGGAGCGATGAGCTCGACCCCCTCCACCCCCGGGTCGTCCGGGGTCTGGGTGAGATCCCCACCCCTGACGTCGCATAGGAAGGTCAGGTTGACGACATGACGCGCACCCCGGGGGTCGATCGCGTCGCTTATGAAGATCGGCCGTCCGACCGCCACGACGAGGCCCGTCTCCTCAGCGACCTCCCGGACCAGCGCGGCCTCGAGGGTCTCCCCCACCTCCACCCCGCCTCCAGGAAGGAGGTGATAGGCGCGCCCCGGGCCACGGTGGCGGACGACCACGAGCCGGCCGTCCATCATGATGATGGCGGCGACGCGCACGCGGGGGGAATCAGGCGCCGGTGCTGCCAAAGCCCCCCTCCCCCCGCAGCGTGGTGTCCAGTGCGTCGACCTCGACGAGATCCGCGTGAACGACCGCCTGGATGACGAGCTGGGCGACACGATCGCCCCGGTGGATCTCGATCGGGGTCGCGGGATCGAGGTTGATCGCGATGAGTTTGATCTCGCCGCGGTAGTGGCTGTCGATGAGGCCTGGGGTGTTCACGAGGCTGAGCCCGCTCCGGGATGCGAGACCGCTTCGGGGCTGGACGAAGCCGGCGTAGCCCGCGGGAATGGCCACGGCGATGCCTGTCGGTATCAGCGTCCGCTCAAAGGGCGCCAGCGTGACGTCCGCGGCGGCGAACAAGTCGATGCCGGCGTCGCCTTCGTGGGCGTACGAAGGCAAGGGCAGGTCGGCGGCGAGACGGGTGACGGGCAGGCGCATCAGGCGGCCTCCCCGGATCGCAGGCCGCGGACGATCGTCGAAAGGTACGTCGAGCACGCCGTTGCCGCGGAGCGAAGATCGCTGGCGGCGAACGGGGTGACGGCTTCGGCGGCCGGGTCGAGTGTTCTGCTCGGACGGAACTGCTGCAGGGCGTAGAGACGGCCGCCCTTGAGAGCTCGCGCTATGCGGGGCAGGTCGGCGAGGGTCACACATCCCGGGTAGACGGTGGTCCGGAACTCATGCTCGATGCCGGATCGGATGAGGATCTCGGTGGACCGCGCGACCAGTGGCGCCGCGTCGCCTCGCGCGGACAGCGCGCGGTACCCGGAGGGGACGGACTTGATGTCCATGGCGACGAAGGAGACGAGCTCCTCGGCCACGACGAGGCTCAGGACGTCGGGGCGCATGCCGTTGGTGTCCAGCCTGACCGGGACGTCGACTTCGGCCAGCGCCGCCAGCAACGATGGCAGGTCGGGATCCTCGGTCGGCTCGCCGCCGGTGACTACGACCCCGTCGAGCCAGCCGCGGTTCGCGTCGAGGTGCTCGAGGATGCTGTCCCACTCGGGGGGTTCTGCCGCGGATCGGAGCAGTCGTGCGTCCTGGCAGTAGGGGCAGTGCAGCGAGCACCCGGACAGCAGAAGCGTCGCCGATACCATGCCCGGCCAGTCGCGCATGCCGGCCGGCGTCCATGCCGCGAGGCGCCTCGTGGGCGCGTGATGCGCCGGCGCTGAGGATCTGTCGCTCAGCTCCCGGCCTCCATCATCTGCGATCCCGCACCCATGGTTCCCCATCCCGCACAGTGACCGTGCCCCGCATGCCCTACCCTGAGCGAGCCATCGCGCTCCAGACCAGCGCGCCGGGCCCTACTTGAGGTTCTTCAGCTCGGACGTGAACTCATCGAGGTCCTGAAAGGACTTGTATACCGAGGCGAACCGAACATATGCGACCTTGTCGAGCGCCCTCAGCCGCGTGAGCACCATGTCGCCGAGCTGCCGTGCCGGGATCTCGTATCGGAAGGAGTTGTGCAGTTCCGACTCGATATCGTCGATGAGATCCTCGAGTTGCTGCGTGGTCACCTCGCGCTTCACGGACGCCATGACCAGCCCCCGCAGCAGCTTGCCCCGATCGAACGGCTCGCGACGCGAGTCCTTCTTGACGACCATCAGAGGGACTTCCTCGCGACGCTCGTACGTGGTGAAGCGCTGGGCGCACTTCAGGCATTCCCGGCGGCGGCGAATCGCGATCTGCGACTCGGAGACGCGCGAGTCCACGACCTTCGTCTCGGCATGCCCACAGAACGGACACTTCATCGCTATCCCACCCCTATATCTAGGCCACAACCGAAACTAGCACACAAGATATAGGGCTACAACACGGAATGTCATGATGTGCCAGTGCACGGCTGAACCGAGACCGCCGAACGGCTTGCAACAGGGGACGAACGGTGCCCAAGCGACGGAGCGCCGCGAGCGATCAGCGCATCGCGAAAGTGCCCTCGTCCGTCCCTGCCGACGGGATCGACAGCGTGTCGCCGGGCTGCAACGTCGCGTCGGTCGCGAGGTGGTTCAGGGATCGGATGCGCGCGACCATCTCAGGGGTGCCGACCCCAGGTACCGGGTTGGCACGCGCGATCGACCACAGGCTGTCCGCGGGCCCCACGTGGACGCCGACTATGAAAGCCGTCGCGGCTCCGCGATCCGCGAGCGTGGGCAGGGCGCCTGCGCCCACCAGGAGGCACGTCACGACCACGAACAGGGCCGCGGAGCACACGAGGCTCCGGTCACGCTGCGTAGGTGCGCGGCGGGCGGACGCAGCGCACCTGCTCCCCCTCCGAGGTCCGTCGGACCGTCCGCGCCCGATGTTCGCTGTAGCCGTCGCCTGCATGGTCCGCCTCCGCTGTGGTCCGGATGGCCTGGTCGGCCCTGACGCCCGGATCATATCGCCCCGGTCTGACACGGTAGTCCGCGCGGTCCTGTTCCCACTGAACGAACGTATGTTCGATATGATGATACCAAACACCTGTTCGATTGCAAGCGCGGGAATCGAACGGGTGTTTGCATCCGCGGCGCCCCAGCGATAGACTGCTGGCAGCGAACGTACTTTCGATGGAAGGGGACGCCGTGACCTACGCGCGCAGGCGGGATCTCACCGACCGGCAGCGTCAGATCCTGGACTTCATCAAGGCCGAGATGCGGCGCAAGGGCTACCCGCCCACGGTCCGCGACATCGGCGAGGCCGTCGGCCTCTCGTCGTCCTCGACTGTCCACTCGCACCTGGCGGCGCTGGAGGCCAAGGGCCTCATCAAGCGCGATCCCAGCAAGCCGCGCGCGCTGGAGGTGCTCGACCGCGACCGCAGCGAGCACGTCGTCGAGATGCGCGGCATGCGGGAGCTTCCCATAGTGGGCGCTGTGGCGGCCGGCTGCCCCATCCTCGCGGAGGAGAATATCGAGCAGACGATCACGCTGCCGACGGAGATAGCCCGCGAGGACTCCACGTTCGTTCTGCGGGTCAAGGGCGAGTCGATGATCGACGCCGGGATCCTCGACGGTGACTTCGTCGTGGTGCGCCAGCAGCAGACCGCCGACAACGGCGACATCATCGTCGCGCTTCTCGAGGACGAGGCCACAGTGAAGCGGTTCTTCCGCGAGCCCGACAGGATACGGCTCCAGCCGGAGAACGCGTCGATGGAACCCATCTACGCGCGAGACGTGTCAGTGCTGGGCAAGGTCGTGGCGGTCTTTCGGCGCATGTGATCGGCGGCCTTCGGGCTGCGTGACGCCGCTCGACCGCCGGTCGGAGGTTCAGCCGTTGTCGCGCACGTCCGCGTCCTCGCGGTACGGCTCGAAGCGCGCCGCGAGCTCGGGAGTCGCGCTCACGGCGAGCCGTGTCCCTCCCGGAGTATGTTCCTCGGACACGATCCGGGCCTGTTCGTGCGCGAGCCCGACGATCTCGCCGTGGTCGTAGGGGACCAGGATGGTCATGGACACGCTCCCGCGAGCCGCCTCGGCCGCGATCCGGGCCCGAAGACGGTCCAACCCTTCACCCGCGGAGGCGGACAGGAGCACCGCGTGTGGGCTGCGCGAGCCGAGGATCGCTCGCTCCTCCGCCGATAGCAGGTCGGTCTTGTTGTAGACGACCACCTGGGGTTTGCCCGCAACGCCGATCTCGCCGAGCACCTCGGCGACCGCCGCCATCTGTTCCCGAGTCTGCTGGCCCGAGGCATCCACGACGTGGAGGAGCAGGTCCGCCTCCCGCGTCTCGTCCAATGTGGACTTGAACGCCTCCACTAAGCCGTGGGGCAGCTTGTTGATGAACCCGACGGTGTCCGTGAGTGTGACCTTGCGCCCCTCCGGGAGGTCGAGCGTGCGGGTCGTCGCGTCGAGGGTGGCGAACAGCTGGTCGGCGACGAGCACGTTGGCGCCGGTCAGCGCGTTGAGCAGGGTCGACTTCCCCGCGTTCGTGTAGCCCACCAGCGAGACGCGGAAGATGCCGCTGCGAGCGCGCGACTTGCGCTGGACGGCTCGCTCCGAAGCGACGTGCTTCAGCTCGCGTCGTAGTTCGCTGATGCGCCGACGGGTCAGTCGACGGTCGGACTCGAGCTGGGACTCGCCGGCGCCGAAGCGCGCTCCCCTGCCGCCGCCGAGGCGCTCGGCCACGAGGTGCCCCCACATGCCGCGCAGCCTGGGCAGGACGTACTCGAGCTGTGCGAGGTCCACTTGGAGTTTGCCTTCACGGCTCACCGCGTGAAGGGCGAAGATGTCGAGGATGAGCGCGGTGCGGTCGAGCACGCGCACGTCACGGCCGATGATGTCCTCGAGGTTCGCCTGCTGCGAAGGCGACAGGTCGTCGTCGAACACGACGATGGTGGCCTCGGTCGAGCGGGCCAACTCGGCGAGCTCCTCGGCCTTGCCCTTCCCCAAAAACGTCCGTGAATCCGGCGTGTGCATCCGCTGTATCACGGTCCCGGCGATGGTCGCTCCGGCGGTCGACGCGAGGAGCTCAAGCTCGGCGAGGCTCTCCTCGATCGGCCAGCCGCGGCCTCCCCGGTCCACTCCAACGAGGATGGCGCGGTCCTGGACCGCGCGGATCTCCTCGGGCTCGAACCGGTTGTGGCTGCTCATCCGCCCGCCCTAAAGCGATGCTTCGATGCGGGCGACGGCCTCTTCGAGCCGCTCATCGGGTGTCGTCAGGGATATGCGGATGAAGCCCTCGCCCGACGGGCCGTAGGCCGATCCCGCGGGCACGATGACGTCGGCCTCCTCGAGTATCTTCTCGGCGAAGGAGGCGGACGTGTAGCCCTCAGGGACCTTGGCCCAGATGTAGATCGTCGCTTTCGGCATGGCCGCTTGGATGCCGATCTTTCCGAGCGCCTCCATGACGAGGTCGCGGCGACGCTGGTACATGGCGCACAGCTCGTCGATCTCGGAGGGCGGGCCGGCGAACGCCTCGATGGCAGCGTCCTGGACGGCGGTGAACACCCCAGAGTCGATGTTGGACTTGACCGTGCTCAGCGCCTTGATCGCCTTGGCGTTGCCGCACGCGAACGCGACACGCCAGCCGGTCATGTTGTACGCCTTCGAGCAGGAGAACAGCTCGATGGCGACATCTCTCGCGCCCGGACGCTCCAGCAGGCTCGGCGGCCGGTACCCGTCGTAGCCGATCTCGGAGTACGCGTTGTCGTGCACGAGCAGCAGGTCGTGCTCGCGGGCGAAGGCGATCGCCCGGTCGAAGTACGCCTCGTTCGCGATAGCCGACGTCGGGTTGTTCGGGTAGCTGAGGAACATCATCTTGGCGCGCCCCAGGACGTCGGCAGGAGTGGACTCGAAATCCGCGAGGAACCCGTTCTCCTCCGTCATCGGCATCCAGTACGTCTCTCCGCCGACCATGACGCCTCCCGTGTAGTACACGGGATAGCCCGCGCCGGGAACGAGCGTGACGTCGCCGGGATCGACGAAGGCGACGAAGAGGTGCGCGATGCCTTCCTTGGAGCCGATCAGCGCGAGCGTCTCGGTGTCGGGGTCGACATCCACGCCGAACCGCCGCTGCATCCACTCGGAGCACGCCTTGCGGTAGGACGGGGCGCCCGCGTAGCTGGGGTACTGGTGGTTCCGCGGAACGTGGATGGCCCTTCCCATCGCCTCGACGATGCGTTCGGGCGTGGGACGGTCGGGGTCGCCGATGCCCAGAGAGATGACGTCGATGCCCTGCGCGCGCTTGAGGCCCGCCTTCCGGTCGATCTCGGCGAACAGGTACGGCGGCAAGCTGGCGATGCGATCGGCGGTCCTCACTGTGTCTCTCTTCCTGTGGGGGCGAAGGCGGCCCCGGCCGGAGCTCCGGCGGGTCGCGATTGCGGCATATGGTAGCAGACGGACCTCACTCGTCCGGGAGCTCGATCACGCCTTCGAACACCTCGTCGGCCGAACCTGTCATGTACATCCGGCCATCGGGCGCCCACTCGACCGTGAGATCGCCGCCAGGGAGCTCGACGGTCACCGTGCGGCCCGTGCGGCAGGACATGACGGCGATGGCGACCGCCGCGCACGCGCCGGTCCCGCAGGCGAGAGTCTCCCCCACCCCACGCTCCCACACCCTCAGCTCGAGCACGTCCGTGGCGTCGCCCAGGGCCGCGAACTCGACGTTGGTCCTGGCGGGGAACGCCGGATGCGTCTCCACGAGGGGGCCGAGGGTCTCGACGGGCGCGGTGTCCACGTCGTCGACCCACACGACGGCGTGCGGATTGCCCATGGAGACGGCGCTCACCTTCACGAGGCCCGCCTCAGTCTGGATCTCGCAGTCGAACACCTGATGCCCCGGCAGGTCGACGGGGATGCGCTTCGGGTCGAAGACTGGCTCGCCCATGTCGACGCGAGCGGTCGCCATGGTGCCGTCCTCGTGTCGAGTGACTCCGATCGGGTGCGGCCCGCCCAAGGTCTGGACCACGAAGTCCTCCCCGGTCACCAGGCCGCGGTCGACGAGCCACTTGGCGAAGCAGCGGACGCCGTTGCCGCACATCTCGGCGGTGGTGCCGTCGCTGTTGAAATACAGCATGAAGAAGTCCGAGACACCGTCGTCCGCGGGGCGCACGAGGATGAGTCCGTCCGCGCCCACTCCGAAGTGGCGATCACACAGCCAACGCACCGCGTCGGGGTCGAAGTCCCACGAGCTGTCGCGATCGTCGACGAGCACGAAGTCGTTGCCGAGACCGTGCATCTTGGTGAAGCGGAGTTCCATGGTCATCGCTCTTCTCGCCGAAGCGGGCGCGCTGAGGTGGCGGCGGGACCGACAGCCTCAGCGGGACTCTCTCGATGATACCAGCGCCAACGCGGACGCCGCGGCCTCGCTTGGTGACGTTTGGGTGACGTCGAGCCACTTCACCCGCCGATCGGCGCGGAACCAGGTCAGCTGTCGTTTGGCGTACCGGCGCGTGGCCTGCTTGATGGCGGCGACGGCGCTGTCAGGGTCGGTCTCCCCCTCCAGCACGGGCACGAGCTCCTTATAGCCGATCGCTTGGGTGGCCGTCAGCGCGGTCCGGTACCCCGCGGCGAGCAGTGTCTCGACCTCGCCGAGCAGACCCTCGCTCATCATGCGGTCGACGCGATCGTCGAGGAGCGCATAGAGCGCCGCACGTTCCATGGTGAGGCCGATGAACGTCGTGTCGTAGACCGGGCGCCGGTCCCCGAAGTCCGCGTGCTGAGCGGCGTACGACATGCCGTCCACCTCGAGCATCTCGAGCGCGCGCACGACCCGTCTCGTGTTGTTGGGATGGATGAGCCGCGCCGCGGCGGGATCGACGGCCGCAAGCCGGGCGTGCAGCTCGACCGGGCCGATCTCGGCGGCCAGGGCCTCGATGCGCTCGCGGGTGGCGGTCGAGACCTGCCCCGCCGGGAAGACCATCTCGTCGAGAGCGGCGCGTACGTAGAGCCCGCTACCGCCCGCGACGATGGGCATCCCGCCGCCCTCGAGCAGGCCGTCGATCGCATCGCGCGCGTCGCGCTGATAGACCGCCGCCGAATACGGGAAGCCGGGGTCGACGAGGTCGATGCAGTGGTAAGCCACACGCCGCCGGCTCGGGGGCACCTTGGCGGTGCCGATGTCTATCCCCCGATAGACCTGCATCGAGTCGGCCGATACGATCTCGCCGCCGAGGCGCACGGCCAGATCGTCGGCAAGCCGCGACTTGCCCACGCCCGTGGGTCCGACGATCGCGATGACCGGTCCGGGGAGCCGGTCAGGCATGCCTGTCCACCCGGAAGCGCTCCAGCCGCACGGGCTCTCCGGGCGCGATGCCGGCCTTGCGCGACGCGATCGCCACCTGGTCCTGCGCCGTGTCGACGCCCTCGAGGTCGGGCAGCAGCAGCCCCCGGCGCCAGTCGCAGCTGACGATCACGCCGTACCTGCGGGGATCGAGCTCGTCGAGGCCCTCGATGGGCTCGGGGTCATGCAAGACGTCGACGCCGATCTCCAGCGCGTCGAGCTCGCCCGCCGTGATCGGTGGGAATCGAGGGTCCCCGGTCGCCGCTTGGATGGCGTTGTACGCGATCTCCTCCGCAAGCGTGTCTCGTGTCGGCCCCGTGGTGCCGATGCAGCCGCGCAAGTCGCCATGCTGGTGGATGGAGACGAACGCGCCGGCGCGCTGGGGCAGCGTCGCGTCCGTGAGCATCGGGCTGTCAGGGACCGCGCCCGTGCGGACGTATCGTTCGATGGTCTCGCGGGCGAGCCGGACCGGTTCGCTGACGTCGGCGCCCTTCGAACCGCCCTTGGCGCCGCGGTCCGGCGTCGACGAGTGCTCGGGAAGGCCACCTGCGGGCCCTAGGACCGCCTCGAGCTCCTTGGAAGGAGCGAACACCGCCGTGAGATAGCCGACGCCCCACGGCCCCTCGTACGCCAGCAACCGCGGCACGGCGTCGGTTCCTTCCAAGAAGCCGCCGAGGGTGATGAACGAGCGCAGGCCGCATTCGCCGGCCTCCTCGACGAGCCGCGGCTCGATATGCGACAGCCCGTCGAAGTCACCAGAACCGAGCAGGTGGACGAGGCGCTCGTCGAAGAGCGCCGCTCGGGGCGAGTAGCCGGCCGGTGCCCCCTGCTTGAGACGGTGGCTGCAGTCGCCGCTCGCCACGAACGCGACGCGACGTCCGAGCGCGGCGGCCGCTTCCCGCACGGCGCGGCCCAGCCGCCTGTGCGAATCGTACGGCAGGTACGACAGCGAGATCTCGATCATGGGCCATCGACCGTCGCGGTCCAGGAAGGAGAGCGGGACGAGGACGCCGTGATCGAGCTCGCCCGCGGCGCTGCGGACGTCGTCGGGGCGAGGAACGGTCGGGATGCCCGCCTTGGCAGCCGCCGCGAAGATCGCGCGGGCCAGCGCCGGGTCGCCCGGCACCGTGTGCGAGACCTGCGGGGCGCCGAAGGCCCCGAGGTCGCCGTGCAGCCGCTCGGCGTCCGTGATCGCGAAGGCGTCGCGGAACGCGGGCCCGTGCGGGGACATGACCACGACGGTCTCGGGAGCGAATCGATCGAGGAGGTCGCGAGCGAGATCCAGGGCCTCGGCCGACGCGCGTGTGGCGTCAGCATCTGCTGCACCGACTTCCGGGACCATGATCGGCGGGTGCGGCGCCACGATCCCGAGGACATCCATCTCCACCGAGAGCTCCCCTCATCGTCGCGATCCCCGGGCGGGACCGCGCGCCTCGCGCCGGTTCTATCCCCGCACCGACCCGAACAGAAACCACGTCTGCGCGTCTTCGATGAGGATGTCGACCATGGTGCCCGCGAGCGCCTGCGGCGTGGTCGAGTCAGGACACGCGGCATGGACCATCTTGTTGCCCATCGTACGCCCCGCCAGCACTCGGTCGTCGCGCTTCGAGGGCCCTTCGACCAGTACCGTTTGCACCGTGCCCACGAGTGGCAGGTTTTTCTCGAAGGCGGATGCTTGGACGGCCGCGACGAGCCGGTCGAAGCGTTCCTGCACGATCTCGCGCGGAACCGCCCCGTCCATCGACGCGGCCGGAGTCCCCACCCTCGGGCTGTAGATGAAGGTGAAGGCCTGGTCGTAACGGCAGGCCTCGACGACCCTCATGGTCTCCTCGAAGTCCGCGTCGGTCTCGCCAGGGAAGCCGACTATGATGTCCGTCGACAGCGCCAGGTCGGGCATGGCCGCATACAGCCTTCGCACGAGTGCCAGATACGACTCCTGCGTGTAGTGCCGGTTCATCCGCGCGAGGACCGCGTCGGAGCCGGACTGCACCGGCAGGTGCAGGTAGCGGGCCACGCCTGGGTGGCTCGCCATGGCCTCGATCGTGGCGTCTGAGAGATCCTTGGGGTGCGACGTGGTGAAGCGGATGCGGGGCATCCCGGTCCCGGCGACCGCCCCGAGAAGGCGCGCGAACTGGGGTTCCCCGTACAGATCGCGGCCGTATGAGTTGACGTTCTGGCCGAGGAGGGTGACCTCCGAGACGCCATCAGCGCGTAGGCGTTCGACCTCGTCCACGACGGACTCGAACGGCCGGGAGCGCTCGCGACCGCGCACGTGGGGCACGATGCAGTACGTGCAGAAGTTGTCGCAACCCAGCGTGATCGGGACCCACGCGCGCCACGGGTGCTCGCGCAGCGTCGGAAGGTCGGAGGCGAAGTCGCCGTCACTGGACGGGAACACCTCGACGGCGGGCGCGCGATGCTGCTCAGCGGCGGCAAGCAAGGCGGGCAGTCGGGCGATGTTGTGGGTTCCGAACACGACGTCCACGTGCGGTATGCGCGCCACCAGCGCGGCGCCGTCCCTCTGCCCGATGCAGCCTCCCACCGCCACGAGTGTGCCGGGCCGCTGCAGCTTGAGGGCCTTGAGGCTCGCGACCTGGCCATAGAGACGTTCGTCGGCGTTCTCCCGAACGCAGCACGTGTTGAAGACGATGACGTCGGCGTCCGCGTCGTCGGGCACGGGCTCCAGCCCCATGCCGGAGAGCATCCCAGCGATCCGCTCGGAGTCGTGCTTGTTCATCTGGCACCCGAAGGTGCGCACGGAGTAGGTTCTCATGGTGGGCTATCGTAGCACGCGCTCCGCGCTGGTCAGACCGCCCGTCCTCGCGCGGCCCCGGCCGCCAGGAACGCCTCGACGGTCCCCCGCGGCAGGCGCACCGAGCCGAGCGCGGGCCCCGGGGAACCCGGGCCGTGGTAGTCGGTGCCGCCGGTGGCGAGGACCCCCGCGCGGCGCGCGATACCCGCATAGTGATCGCGCTGGCGAGTCGTGTGCTCCGCGTGGTACGCCTCGATCCCCATGAGGCCCGCGTCGAGCAGCTCGGGGATCAGGTCGTCGGCGTGGCTGACTCCCGGATGCGCCAGCACGGGCACTGCCCCGCGAGCGAGCATCGCCCCCACGACCTCGGCGGGAGACGGGCTGTCCTTCGGCGTGTAGAACGGCTTGTCGCGACCCAGGAGCCGTTCGAAGGCATCCTGCACGGTCGAGGCCGCTCCAGACTGCACGAGCGCTCGGGCGATGTGGCTTCGGCCGACCGATCCGCCGTTCGAGAGCGCGAGGACATCGTCGAGGGTCACGCTGAACCCGGCGGCGTTCAGCGCCTCGACCATGGAGGCGGCCCGCTCGTGTCGGGTGGTCCGCATGCTGGCCAGCAGCCCCAGGAGGATCGGATCGGCGACGTCGACGAAGTACGCCAGGATGTGGACGTCGCCTCCGTCGCGCGCTGCCGACAGCTCGACCGCGGGAGCGATGCGCAGACGCGTGCCGGAGGCCGCCTCGATCGCCGCGGCGATGCCGTCGACCGAATCGTGATCGGCGATGGCGAGGACGTCGAGGGAGCCGGCGAGCGCGAGAGATACCAGTTCGGCGGGCTGAAGGGTCCCGTCCGACGCGGTGGAGTGGACATGCAGGTCAGCCCTCATGGGCGCCTCCCGGGTGCCTCGATCTCGGCGGTTACCGGTCGTGCATGTCGCGCGGCTCCACGAGGATCCTGATGGCCGTGCGCTCCTCGCCATTGATCTCGATGTCGGCGAATGCCGGGACGCATATCAGGTCCACGCCGGATGGGGCCACGAAACCGCGGGCGATAGCGATCGCCTTCACGGCCTGGTTGAGCGCGCCCGCGCCGACGGTCTGCATCTCGGCCGCGCCCTGCTCCCGGATGACTCCGGCAAGGGCGCCGGCGACAGAGTTCGGGTTCGAGTGCGACGACACCTTGAGTACTTCCACTGCGTCCTCCACTGGGGCGGGGCTGGTGTGACGTAGGGCTGCGATTGTGGGGTCTGGAACCTTTGCTGAGATCATCCATGCGAGAGGTGATGCGCCGGAACAGTATACGCATAAGTGCGGTGTCCGGTGAACAGCCCCACATCGCGAGCGCGAGCCGAGAATTGCCGGGGCCGGTCAGTCCTCCTTCTCGACGTCGAAGCGCACCGTGATGGTGTCGCGTCCGACGGTGACGCGCGGCTCCCCCTTGAGGTGTACGTAGTAGCGTTCGCCGAGAACGTCGAAGGCGTCCTCGAGGCTTCGTCGGAAGGCGTCGAGGTCGGAGTGGTGCACCCGGAGACCGCGCCGGTCGCGGTAGATGTCGGGCCTGCGCTCGTCGGCCGGCTCGGCGGCCGGCATGACGACGCTCAGGACGGGTTCGAGGGTGGGGGCCTCCGCCGCCAGCACGCGGTGGGCCGTGCGCTCCGAGATGGCGAGCCCGAGAGACTCGGCGATGGCCACCAGATCGGCGGCGTCGGCGCACACGGCCGGACGCTGCCAGACGGCAAGGCGCTCCGGGTCGTCACAGAACAGAAGCCGCGCGGAGTCAAGCTCTGCGCGGGCGAGGGAGCTGAGCGTGGAGACGATCTCGGTCGGGCTGCCGAGGAACACCTCGACCTCCGGGTGCTCCAGTGCGAACTCGACGACCTTGCGCACGACGTTGTGCGGTCCCGTGCCGACGACGACGCGGCCGTCCTCCCCCGCCGACACCGTCGGCCATGTCGACTGGTCAGCCCGCTCTGGCAGTGTCGTTGTGTCTGAGACCACGACCAGCGCCATGCCCTTGTGCGCGTCGGAGGCGGCAACGCGCGCCTCGGCCACGTTGCTTCGCACAGAGAAGAGCGCCATGCCGCGGCCGTGGACTCCCCACTTGTCTGTGACCATGGTCTCCAACTTCGAGGTCACGCGCGGCTCGAAGATGCGATCGTGCAGATGGGCGGGAACCCCCACCCCGTCGTCCACGAACGTCATGGTGCGCAGGTCGCCCTCGCGGGCGTTCGCGATGAAGATGCGACGGGCGTGAGCGTCGCGGGAGTTGCGCAGCAGTTCGACGACCACATCCTCGACGCCGCGGATATCGTGCTTGGCCTGTCGGCGCTCGGCCTCGGAGATGTTGAGCCGAACGAAGCCGTCGCCCAAGGTCTCCTCCACCTTGACGTGAGCGTCATTGGCGACGGACGAGACGAAGCGCAGGAGTGAGTCGTTGTCGGTCATGGGAGCCAGTCTAGCGCAGAAGCGGCGCCCCACGGCACGACCCTTCGCCTGCCTGGCAGCCACTTTGAAGTCTCGCAGGACCTGGGGGACACCGCATAGGCGCGAGTGCGCGGCACTCAAGCGTTGACCGGTGCAGACGCGAGCCGGGGGACGCCGAAGGGCGCCTCTGCAGGAAAGGGCGGCACCCATGGGTGCCGCCCTTTCCTGCAGAGGCGCCC
>JANYAK010000038.1 GCA_025361335.1 Coriobacteriia bacterium | reverse complement strand
TCACCCGAGAAGAACCTTCGGGGCACTCCGAAGTCGCCACCACGCTCCCAGCGATGCTCAGACGGATGCGTTATCGTGGCAGGAGGTCGGTTTCGGGACTTCAGGATCGAAACAGAGGCCTTCGTGGAGAATCGAGGCTAGAGAGGACCGGATCCGATGAAGCCGAACATGCAGCAGGCCATGAAGCAGGTACAGAAGGCCCAAGCCGATATGGCGCGGGTCTCGTCGGAACTCGCGAACGAGACCGTGGACGCTTCTGCGGGCGGCGGCATGGTCAAGGTCGTGATGAGCGGCGACCTGCAGGTCCGCTCGGTGACCATCGACCCGACCGCGATCGACCCCGAGGATGTCGCCATGCTCGAGGACATGGTCGTGGCCGCGGTGAACGAGGGCCTGCGGGCCGCGCAGGACCTGGCCAACCGCAGGATGTCGGCCGTCATGGGCGGCATGGGCCTGCCCGGCGGGCTCCCCGGACTCTTTTAGGGGTCGGCATGACCTACTACGCAGAACCGATCGCGCGACTGCTCGAGGAACTCGAGAGGCTGCCCGGCGTCGGGCCGAAATCCGCCCAGCGCATCGCCTACCACCTCCTCAAGGGCGACGACGAGACCGCGGGGCGCCTCGCCGATTCCATCGTCGAAGTGAAGCGGCGCATACATTTCTGTGCGCGGTGCTTCAACTTCGCGTCGGACGACCTCTGCGAGTACTGCGGGGACCCGCAGCGGGACGAATCCATCATCTGCGTGGTCGAAGAGCCCCGCGACGTGGTCGCCATCGAGCGCACGGGTGAGTTCCGGGGTTACTATCACGTGCTCCAAGGATCGATCTCGCCGATGGACGGCATCGGGCCCGAGCAGTTGCGCGTGACCGAGCTGGTCCGCCGACTCGAGGACGGGTCCGTCGCTGAGCTGGTCATCGCGACCAATCCAAACGTGGAGGGCGAGACGACGGCGCTGTATCTCGCGCGCCTCATCAAGCCCCTCGGGGTGCGGGTGACGCGCATCGCGTCGGGTCTTCCGGTGGGGGGAGACCTCGAGTATGCGGACGAGGTCACTCTGGGCCGCGCCCTCGAGGCGCGCCGCGAGATGTAGGCTCCGACGGGCAGTTGTCAGAGTCTGGACGCCGTTCACCGACGATTCCACCTCGTTGGCCGCCGATGTGCCTCCGCATGCGTGCCCGCTCGCTGGTATTGTTGCGAGACATCCCCGAACGCCCCGAACCGCATCGTGCCGGAGGGGCGGGGGAAGCAGGTCCGGAGGAGAGAGAGGGGATGGCATGCAGCAGCTGACGGAGATCCGTTGGCACGCGCGCGCAGGCCAAGGCGCCGTGACGGCCGCCAAGCTCGTGGCCGAGACCGCGCTGGAGCTGGACCGCTACATCCAGGCGATGCCCGAGT
Organism: Coriobacteriia bacterium; assembly: GCA_025361335.1. Taxonomy (GTDB): domain Bacteria; phylum Actinomycetota; class Coriobacteriia; order Anaerosomatales; family PALSA-660; genus JANYAK01. Next base: position 88,717 of record JANYAK010000038.1, on the reverse strand, counting down.
ACGGTCCCGAGCGGATGGGCGCGCCCATCCAAGCCTTCACCCGCATCAGTGACGATCCCATCGAGATCCACAACAACATCGAGACGCCCGGAGTCGTGGTCGTACTTGACGAGTCGCTCCTGCCGATCGTCGACGTGACGAGCGGCATGACCGAGGGCGGCGTCATCATCGTGAACACGTGTTCTCCGCCCGCTTCGGTCAAAAGCGCGCTCAAGCTTGAGGAGGGCCTGCGCGCCGCGACGGTCGACGCGACCGGCATCTCGCAGGACACGCTCAAGCGCGACATGCCCAACACCCCGATGATCGGGGCGCTGGCCAAAGTGACCGGGCTGTTCACGCTCGATCAGGTGATCGACCACCTGCGAAAGACGTTCGGCAAGAAGTTCTCGCAAGACGTCATCGACGCGAACGTGGCGGCAGTGACTCGGGCGTACGAGGAGGTGGAGGTGGCGTGAGCTGGGACATCTCGAAGATGGGTGACTGGAAGGCCGAGGACTTCCCACGCGGCGCGGTCATCCCCGACGCGGGCAACTCTCGCGACTACGTGACCGGCGGCTGGCGTAGCCAGCGTCCGTGCCGCGACGACGCCAAGTGCACGCAGTGCCTGCTGTGCTGGATCTACTGTCCCGATTCCGCGGTCGATGTCGAGGATGAGAAGGTCACCAACTTCAACCTCGAGCACTGCAAAGGCTGCGGCGTGTGTGCGAACCAGTGCCCCTCCGACGCCATCACGATGGTGCCCGAAGGCTGCGAACTGCCGGAGGTGAAGTAGCCCGATGCCGACGCAGAAGACACTCGCGGTCACCGGGAACGTGCTGGTCGCCGAGGCGATGAGGCAGTGCGCTCCCGACGTGATGGCCGCCTACCCGATCACTCCCCAGACGACGATCGTCGAGGAGTTCGCCAAGTTCGTGGCGAACGGGCGCGTGCATACCGAGTACGTCACGGTCGAGTCGGAGCACTCGGCGATGAGCTCGTGCGTCGGCGCTTCCGCGGCCGGCGCCCGGGTCATGACCGCCACCTCGTCCCAAGGCCTCGCGCTCATGTGGGAGGAGCTGTTCATCGCCGCGGGCATGCGGTTGCCGATCGTCATGGCCAACGCGAACCGCGCGCTGTCGGCCCCGATCAACATCCACTGCGACCACAGCGACATCATGGGCGCCCGCGACACGGGTTGGATCATCCTGTTCGCCGAGAACGCGCAGGAGGCCTACGACAACACGATCATGGCCGTCCGCATCGCCGAGCACCCCGACGTGATGCTTCCCGTCATGACCACGCTGGACGGGTTCATCACGACGCACTCGATCGATCGCGCCGAGATCATGGATGACGACACCGTCAAGGAGTTCGTCGGTGAGTACGTGCCTGAGTACGCGCTGCTCGATACCGACCACCCGGTCAGCCACGGCAACTTCGCGGGACTCGGCGGCCCGTACTTCGAGTTCAAGCGCAGCCAGCGCAACGCCATCGACCGCTCCGCCGAGGTCATCCGCGACGTGGCCGACGAGTGGACCGCGATCTGCGGCCGCCCGTTCGGCATGGTCGAGGGATGGGGCATGGAGGACGCCGAGATCGCTATCGTGGCGATCGGGTCCACCGCCGGCAACGTCCGCGCTGTCGCGCGCGAACTGCGGGCGCAGGGAGTGCGTGTCGGGGTCCTCAAGGTCCGCTGCTTCAGGCCCTTCCCGTTCGCCGATGTGGCCGACGCCCTCGCGGGGTGCAAGGCCGTGGCCGTGCTCGACCGCGCGGAGAGCTTCGGAGCCGAGGGCGGTCCGCTGTTCCTCGAAGTGCGCAGCGCGCTCTACGACCGCACTGAGCGTCCGGCGATTGTGAACTACATCTACGGCCTGGGCGGCAGCGACGTGAAGCTCGACTTGCTGCGCCGGGTGTACAGCGACCTGTCCGATGTCGCGGACGGCGCCCAGGTGCCTGGGCGGCTCGTCTACCTGGGCGCGCGGTAGAGAGGAGGGACGACATGGCAAACATCAAGGAACTCTCCCGTCGTGAAGACCGCCTGGAAGGCGGGCATCGGCTTTGCGCGGGCTGCGGGGCGTCCATCGCCGTGAGGCAGGTCCTGCTCGGAGCGGGCCTGACGCCCGTGGTCGCGGGGTGTGCCACCGGCTGCCTCGAGGTGTCGACGACCATCTATCCCTACTCGTCGTGGAAGGTCCCGTTCATCCACAACGCGTTCGAGAACTCGGCCGCGACCGTCTCGGGCGTCGAGTCTGCCTTCAAGGGTCTGCAGCGAGCCGGCAAGATCCCCGCTGACAAGAAGATGAAGTTCGTCGCGTTCGGAGGCGACGGCGGGACGTATGATATCGGCCTTCAGTCGCTATCGGGAGCGATGGAGCGTGGGCACGACATGGTCTACGTGTGCTACGACAACGGCGCCTACATGAACACCGGCATCCAGCGCTCTTCCGCAACGCCTCTAGGGGCCTGGGCGACGACCGCCGAGGTCGGCAAGGTCGGGCAGGGCAAGCCCATGCGCCGCAAGGACCTCACCTCGATCATGGCCGCCCACCACATCCCGTACGTGGCGCAGGCGTCGATCAGCGAGTGGAAGGACCTCACGACGAAGGCCGAGAAGGCGTTCGCCGTGAAGGGCCCCGCGTTCATCAACGTGTTCGCGCCGTGTCCGAGAGGCTGGCGCATCCCCTACGACAAGACCGTCGAGATCGCCTCTCTGGCCGTCAAGACCGCCTTCTGGCCACTGTTCGAGGTCGAGGACGGCGTGTGGAAGATGACGACCAAGCGGGTGACGAGCGAGAACCGACTGCCGATCGAGGAGTTCCTCACACCGCAAGGGCGGTTCAAGCACCTGTTCAAGCCCGAGAATGCCGAGTTGCTCGCGGCGGTCCAGGCCGAGGTCGATCGCAACTTCGCTTATGTCCAGGGACGCTGCGGGGCGTAGGCTCGAGACATCCCATGCAGGCAGACACGCGGCCTCGGACTGTCAGGTCCGGGGCCGCGTCGTCCGCCCGTCCGGCATGGCCCCGTGCATGCTTACGATCGTCGGATGATAAGATTGTCCCGTTTCCGACCCGGCTAGTCTGGCGGTGTCTGATGCGCGAACGCGTTGCCGCGGTACTCCTCATCTGCTGTGTCGTTGCGGCCCCCCTCGTCGTCGGGGGTTGTGCGGCACGCCCCGGCGCGGCCACCTCGGTCCCCGCCGCAACACGGCTACGGGTATCAGGGTCGGGAACGTGTCTGCCTCTTCTTCGCCTTCTGGCGGCCGCGACGCCGGAGAAGAACGTGAAGTTCACTTTCCTTCCCGGCTTGCACAGCAGGGGGGGCATCAAGGGCGTCACCCAGGGCAGTCTCGACATCGGAGCGGTCTCGCGCGATCTGACCGCCGAAGAGCAGTCCGCGGACCTCAAGCTGACGTGGCTCTCGCAGGACGGCCTCGTCATGGCAGTCAACCCGACCGTGAGCGCCCTTGGCATCCACGACATCACGGACCAGCAGGTCCGCGACATCTACTCGGGGAGGTACACCGACTGGAAGCAGTTGGGAGCCACCCGCAGCATGCCCATCGTCGTGCTCGACAGGCATGAGGACGAATCGGCCAAGATCATCCTGCGCAAGTTCATCCTCGGGTCGCCCGACAGCCTGAAGGTGACCACCGACTCGGTGAACCTCTACTACGAGTCCGACATGGTGGATGCTCTCCAGACCACAGATGGCGCGATCGGCTACTTCTCGCTCGGCTACGCCGTCTCGCAGAACATCCACGTCGGCCTGCTCACGCTGAACGGCGTGGAGGCCTCCGTGGACACGATCCTCTCCGGGTCCTACAAGGTCGTGCGCCCCTTGGGTGTCGTCATCAGGGTCTCGGCGCCGGGAGCCGTCGGCGACTTCGTCACTTGGGCCAGAAGCACCAAGGCGCGCAAGCTGATGGTCGAGAAGGGTTACGCCCCGTACACCCAGTGATCGGTCACTCGCATGGCGTTCCAGCCGTTCGGCAAGCATCTCCACAACCAGATCGTGATACCGATGTTGGTCGTCTCCGTGGGCGTCGCCCTAGTGGCCACGTTCGTCGGTGTCACCCGCCTCGAGAGCCTCATCGAGGCATGGGTAGGGAGCAGCGCGGGCCTCGTCGCGCAGTCGGCCGAGGCCGAGTTCCACCAGATCGCCGGCCGGCTCCATATCGACTCCAAGGCGGTCGCCGAGAGCCGTGGCATGGAGACGGCCGTCTCGGCCCACGACTGGGCGGGCGTTCAGCGGGAGATGCTGCTTGCCAAGCGCAACGTGGAAATCGACGACCTGATCCTGCTCGACGATGCCGGCGTCGTGGTTGCAAAGGTCGGGACCGTGAGAGTCGACATCGGCGACGCGCCTCTCCCAGAGAGATACGCCAGATACGCGCGGATCGACATGAGCTACGTCACGTTGATGCGCGTGGGTGGACAGGACGGCATGGTGTCGGTGCGCCGCACGACGTACGGGCCGGACAATCATCGCGCCACGTACACCCTCCTGGCCATGCGGCGCATAACCCCTGCGTTCCTGCAAGGCAGATTCCGCGGTGCGTCGGCGGCGATCGGGTTTGTGGACGAGAACGGCACGATGCGTGCGTTCCATGCGGATGCGGTCGCTGCCTCGAGCACCGGGCCGCAGATGACGCGGGCGGAGTTCACGGAGTTCCGCAAGAGCATATCCGTGCGCAACTCCTCGATCGCTGATGCGCTGGCACACGCGGGCACCGCCTACTTCTTCACCATCGGCGGCCGTCAATACGGCGTGCGCGCCCTGGGGCTGACTCTGTCCAACTCGAGCCTCGGTCTCGCTCAAGCCGTGATCGATCCCGTTGCGGTCCGGGGACACATCTTCGTCGTCGTGAGCAATTCGGTCGCGGCGGACGCGGCACGGACGACCATGGGGCTCATCGCGTTCTGGTCCGTCGTCGCCGTGCTCGTGCTGACCGGTCTCGGGACGATCATCGCCAGGCAGGTCTCATCTCCGCTGACGGTGCTGTCGGACACGGCCCGCCGCGTCGCCGACGGCGACTTCACAGCCAACGTGACCATCGCCGGCACCAACGAGGTCGCCGAGCTGGCGGACAACTTCAACGCCATGACCGGATCGCTCCGCGAGCGGACCGACACGCTCACGAAGAAGGTCCTTGAGTTGGCCACACTCTACGAGATGAGCCGCGCATTGGGGTCGACCCTCGACCTCGAGGTCCTGCTGGACTCGGTCCTGGACTCCGCGCTCCGCATCTTCAACGTGGATTCCGGCTATGTGATGCTCAGAGACAAGGCGAGCGGATCGCTGGAGTTGCGCGCAAGGCGGGGCATGTCCGCGACCGAGTCCGACGACCGCGCCGTTCGCAGCTCGATGTCCGAATGGGTCGTGCGACAGGGCAGGCCGCTGATCTTCAACCCCTCACAGGACGCCCCGCCGGAGGAGCACATCGACTCGGTGACAGGCGCGCTCGCCGCGCTGTGCGTGCCACTCATCTCAAACGAGGGCGTCGTGGGTTCGATCTGCGTCGGCAGCCTCGACCGGTCGTTCCGCTTCAACAACGACGATGTGCGCCTTCTGTCCACGATCGCGAATCACGTGACGATCGCCATCGGCAACATCGAGTTGTTCACCAGCCTGCAGGAGGCCTACCTGGCCACCGTGCGCTCCCTTGCCGCGGCGGTGGACGCGAAGGACCCCTTCACCCGCGGCCACTCCGACCGCGTGGCGACCTACTCGCGTGCGATCGCCGAGAAGCTCGAACTGTCGACGGAACAGTGCACCGCGCTGGAGATGGCGGCCTACCTGCACGACATAGGTAAGATCGGGATCAGCGAGACCATCCTGCTGAAGCCGGGCAGGCTGGAAGACGGCGAGATGAGTGAGATGAAGCATCATCCGCTCATCGGGGCGAACATCCTGCGGCCGGTGGCGTTCCCATGGCCGATCGTCCCCGTGGTCCGTCACCATCATGAGCACTACGACGGGCAGGGGTACCCGGCAGGGCTCAAGGGGGAAGAGATCCCTCTGCTCGCGCGAGTCCTGACCGCGGCCGATGCGTACGAGGCGATGACCGCCGACAGGCCGTACCGGTCCGGACGGACGAGGGAACAAGCCATCGACGAGATGCATCGTTGCGAGGGGTCGCACTTCGACCCGCGCGTGGTGGCGGCGTTCATGCTCGCCCTCGACGACCTGGATGAGAAGGAGTCCCCTCTCAAGTCCCGGTCGGTTGAGGACATCCAACCCGAGGAGGCCCGGGCCATCTTCATCGCGATATGCGACGGCATGTTCGCTGGCTTCCGGCGTCTGGGCGGGCCCCGTCTGGCGTCGAACCTCGAGAACGCCATGGACGCGCAGTTCGTCCGAGATGGCATCCCCTTCTCCTTCCGCAATGGCCACCTCGCCGCCGATTGGGAGAAGGCGGGAACGCCGGAGGCCCAGGTGGTCGAGATGCGCAAGGTGGTCGCGCATCTCGCGGCGGGCATGGAGGCCACCGCCGGGCGGGCGCTGGTCGACCACTTCTACGACGAGGCCGTACAGGCGCTCTCCGATCGGATGCGCTTCTTCGCCGCGGTCATGGATCTCTACACGAGGGAATGAGCCGCCGCCGCCGCCGCCGGCGTCGCCTCGCCGAGTCACGGTCAGTTCACGCCGGAGCCGACCCGGAGCCGACCCGGGACCGACCCGGGACCGACCGGCGCGGCCTCCTGTTACACTATGGCGCATCCTCGACCGGCACCCGGTCGCAGCGCGTGTAGCGGGGAAGGCGCGGCATGGCACTGGTCGTCATGAAGTTCGGCGGCACTTCGGTCGGCACCACCGACCGGATCATGCATGTCGCGCGGCGGCTGATCGCGGCCAAGGAACGCGGCGACCAGGTCGTGGCCGTCGTGTCCGCCATGGGCGACGTCACCGACGACCTCCTCGGATTGGCCGCGGCCATCAGCCTCACCCCCCCCGTGCGTGAGATGGACATGCTGCTGGCGACGGGGGAACAGGTGACCATCGCCCTGCTCGCGATGGCCATCCACTCGCTTGGGCATGAGGCCATCTCGTTCACGGGCGCCCAGGCCGGGATCGTGTCCGATGCCTCGCACATGAAGGCGCGCATCCAAGAGGTCCGGGCCGACCGGGTGATGGACGCGCTGGCCGCGGGACGCATCGTCATCGTCGCAGGATTCCAGGGGCTGACGCCGGACGGAGAGATCACCACTCTCGGTCGCGGCGGTTCCGACACGACGGCGGTCGCGGTGGCCGCCGGTCTCGGCGCCGACCTGTGCGAGATCTACACAGACGTCGACGGGGTGTACACGGCGGACCCCCGGGTGGAGCCGGCCGCCCGCAAGGTCGAGACGGTCTCATACGAGGAGATGCTCGAACTGGCCGCCACCGGCGCGCGCGTCCTCCAGCTGCGGGCCGTCGAGTTCGCGCGGAACCACGGTGTCGTGCTCCATGTCCGCTCTTCGTTCAACGACAACCCCGGCACCATCGTCAAGGAGGCCGACGAGACAATGGAACAGGCGATCATCTCGGGAGTCACGCACGACACGTCCGAGGCCAAGGTGACCATACGCGACGTGCCCGACCGTCCAGGCGTGGCGGCGGTCGTCTTCGGGCGGCTGGCCGAGCAGAACGTGAACGTCGACCTGATCATCCAGAACGTCTCCGAAGCGGGAAGCACCGACATCTCCTTCACCACTCCGAAAGAGGATCTGGCCCGGGCGAAGCGAACGGTCGAGGCGGTCGTGACGGAGTTGCAGGCCCGGGAGTGGCAGGTGGACGAGGCCGTCGCGAAGATATCGCTCGTCGGCGCGGGGATGAAGACGCACCCCGGGGTGGCGGCACGCATGTTCGCCACGCTGGCGGAGGCGGGCGTGAACCTGGACATGATCTCGACGTCCTCCATCCGGATCAGCTGCGTCGTCGGAGCGGATCAGGCTGAGACGGCGGTCCGCGCCCTGCACTCGGCGTTCGGGCTTGAGGCAGCCGCCATCGTGGCCGAGTCGTCGCCGTCCGGGAGGGGGGCCGTCTAAGATGGCCTGGATCAAGCCCATGCCCGCGCACCCGGTGGTGGCTGTGGCCGGAGCGACCGGCGCGGTCGGAGCCGAGATGCTCAAGGTCCTGGCACAGCGCGGCTTCCCCGCGAACAAGGTGGTGGCCCTCGCTTCCTCCCGCTCCGTCGGCAAGCGCGTCGCATTCGGCACCGGCGACCTGGTCGTCGAGGAGATGCAGCCCTCATCGTTTCACGGAGTCGACATCGCGCTGTTCTCCGCGGGCGCCGACGTGAGCAGACGGTTCCGGGAGGACGTGACCTCCGCGGGCTGCGTGATGATCGACAATTCATCCGCCTTCCGGATGGAGGAAGGCGTGCCGCTGGTCGTGCCCGAGATCAACGCGGCGGACATCGCCTGGCACCCCGGCGTCATCGCGAACCCGAACTGCTCCACCATCCAGATGGTCGTCGTCCTCGGTGCTTTGGCCGAGCTCGCTCCACTGAGCAGGGTCGTCGTCTCCACTTACCAGGCCGCCTCGGGTGCCGGGCAGGCCGCCATGGACGAACTGTACGACCAGACGGCCGACTTCTTGGAAGGACGGACGCTCGCGCCGTCGGCGTTCGTCCACAGGATCGCGTTCAACTGCATCCCGCACATCGACGTCTTCCTCGAGGACCTGTCCACGAAAGAGGAGTGGAAGATGGTCGTCGAGACGCGCAAGATCATGCATGCGCCCGATCTCAGGATAGCCGCGACCTGCGTGCGCGTGCCCGTGCTGCGGTGCCATTCCGAGTCGATCAACGTCGAGTTCGCCGCCCCGGTCGACCTCGCCGATGCGCGCGCGGCGCTGAGATCGGCCCCCGGGGTCGTGCTGATGGACGATCCGTCGTCGAAGACGTATCCGATGCCCGCCCTGCTGGCCTCGACCGACGACTGTTATGTGGGAAGGCTGAGGACCGACCCGAGCGTGCCGAACGGGCTTGCCATGTGGGTGGTCGCGGACCAGCTCCGCAAGGGGGCCGCTCTGAACGCCGTTCAGATCGCGGAGGTACTGCTGGGTAACGGATAGCGGTGCCGCGTGTGGCGGCGAGGTTGGGGAGGCGCGGATGTCCGAAGGAACGATCCTCGTCGTGGAGGATGACGCAAGCATCGCGAGGTTCGTCGAGCTCGAACTGCGGCATCAGGGCTTCGTCGTCGAACGCGCGAGCGACGGCGCGACCGCGCTCGAGATGGTCGCGAACGGAGAGCCGGATCTCATCGTCCTCGATCTCATGCTGCCGGGGATCGAGGGACTGGAGGTTGCCCGAACCCTTCGCGGAGACGGCTTCGACCGGCCGATCTTGATGCTGACCGCACGCTCGGACACGCGCGACGTGGTCGCGGGCTTCGAAGCGGGGGCGGACGACTACGTGCGCAAGCCCTTTGAGATGCCGGAGCTCCTCTCCCGTGTGCGGGCGCTGCTTCACCGGAGCGTGGAATCGAAGAGAGGCGGCACGATCTCCGCCAGCGGGATCGAGGTGGACCTGGCCGCGCGGAGTGCGTCGAAGGACGGCCTGCGGCTTGACCTGACGGGGCGGGAATACGAGCTGCTGGCCTATCTCGTCGGCAACGCCGGCCGGGTCGTGACCCGCGAGGAGATCATTCGAGATGTATGGGGCGGTCAGCGCTCGACGGACAGCAATGTCATCGAGGTGTTCATGTGCCACCTCCGGGGCAAGATCGGCGACCGGAGCGGGCGCGCCATCCAGACGATCCGGGGCGTCGGCTACTTCTTCGCGAGGAACTGAATGCGGCTGACCTCGATCCGAGCACGGACTCTCCTCGCCGGGGTGCTCACTGCGGCGGCCATCGTGGTCGCCGTGCTGGTCACGGCTTATGTCGTGGTAGCGAACGGGATGGGCGACGAGGCGTCCCAGGAAACCTCACGACTCGCCGATCGTGCCGCGGCCGAGGTCCGTCACGCGGTGGTGACCGCGTTGCTCGACGCCCGCCGGGCCGGACTGAGCGGCCGTGACGAGGTGGCCGCGGCGGAGGGCACCTTCTCAAACGCGATCCCGGAGCGATTCGGAGTCGCGCCCGGCTTCTTGGAAGGCCATTTCGCGTTCTGGGATCCCGACGTCGGCGAGCCGCAGTACGCGAGCGACCGCAGCGCCATCGTCGACGACCCCGCGGGCCGTGCTCGAGCCATCGCCGACTCGGAATCGGTGGCCACGCATCTTGGCGGACATCCGGTCATCCTGAACATCGTGCGGACGCCCGACTTGGGGGTGTACGTGGTGCACATACCGTTCCAGCGCCCCGACGGACGGACGTGGATCCTGGACGTGGTCTACGTCCCTGCGAGGGAGGCACAGGCCATCGAGCTCATCCGCCCGCCGATGCTGGCGCTCTCGGCGCTCGCTATCGTCGGGACCGCCCTGATCATGCTGCTCTCGACCAACTGGATACTGCGTCTGCTCTCCGATCTGCGGACGGCCGCTGATTCGATCGACGCCGACCTCCTCGACGTCCGTCTGCCCGACGAGGGCAGTAACGAGGTCGGCGATCTCGTGCGCTCCCTGAATGCGCTGATCGGCCGGCTCCAGAGGCGCGCCGAGGCGCAGACGCGCTTCGTGGCGAACGCCTCGCACGAGTTGGCGACGCCGGTCGCCGGCATCCGCGGGTACGTGGGGATCCTGCGCAGCTGGGGCGCGGACGAGCCCGAGGTCCGCGAGGAGGCGCTCGCCGCCATCGACAGCGAGTCGCGCCGGATGGCCCGGCTGACCAGCCAGCTGCTCGCTGTCATCCGGGGGGAGCATGAGCTCGAGTTCCATTCCTCCCGCTGCAACATCAACGCGGTGTGCGCCAAGGTCCTTGGCGGGGCGGCGGCGCGGTACGCCGAGAAGGACTTGGTTCTCGTAGGCCCGGGCACGGGCTCGCTCATCCTGTACGGGGATCCCGACCGCATGGAGGACGTGATCGCGATACTTGTCGACAATGCGGCGAAGTACACGCCCGAGCGCGGCACCGTGACGGTCTCGACCGCCCGCCGCAAGGGGGACGTGGTGATCGAGGTCGTCGATACGGGCCGAGGGATCCCGCCCGAGGATCTTCCCAACATCTTCGAGCGCTTCTACCGCAGCGCGGAGTCGAGGTCCAAGCACACCGGTGGATTCGGCCTCGGCCTCGCCATCGCGAAGGAGATCGTGGGGGGCGCCGGCGGCCTCATCGACGTGACGAGCGAGGTCGGGATCGGGACGACGTTCACGGTCCGCGTCCCCCGCGGGCGGGAGTGACATGCGACGCACCCGCCTGATCGCACAGGCCGGTGTCATCGCGGCGGTATACGCGGCCGTCACCGTGGTCGTGCTCCAGCTCCCTTGGCAGCTCGGATGGGGCCCCGTGCAGTTCCGCGCCAGCGAGGCCGTGACGGTGCTGGCGCTGTTCACCCCGGCGGCGGTCCCGGGCCTCACGATCGGCACCGCGATCGCCAACCTGCTCAATGTCGCCCAAGTGGGTCCCGCGGCGCTGCTGGACGTCGTCTTCGGCGCTGCCGGCACACTGCTGGGCGCATGGTGGACGTGGCGGTGGCGCGCGAGGCCTCTGTTCGCGCTGGCGGGGCCGGTCGTCGCCAACGCGCTCATCGTCCCGGCGTATCTGCCGATCATGCTCGCCGCGATGGGGGTGTCGGGCATCCCGTTCCTCGGCATCGGCCCGGGGACGGCATGGCCGGTCGTGTACCTGGCGGGGGTCGTCACGGTCGGGATCGGCGAGGCGGTCGTGGTGTACGGGCTCGGCCTGCCTCTCGCCGCCGCCCTGCGCTCGATGGGCGCCGTCCGCCTGCTGGACGGGGACTCGGTCGGGCCCGGCACGGTGGGCTAGCTCGGCCGGCCCTCGGCGCTCTGCTCGGGACGTCCCCGGTCACCCCGTTCCCCGTACGCGCCGGCGACGCCGAGTTCCCTGCCGGCTCTCACGGGTACACAGAACCGAGCGTTCGGCGTCAGGGGGTGTCCGCGGGTGCACGAAGCGATCCTATGGGAATCCGCGGGCGACCGCGTCCATTGTCTGCTGTGTCCGCACTCCTGCCGGATCGCGGACGGGCACGAGGGTGTATGCGGGGTCCGTCGCAACGTCGCCGGACGCCTCTACGCCCTCACGTACGGCCGGGTCTCGTCCGTCGCGGTCGACCCTATCGAGAAGAAGCCGGTCTTCCACTACCGGCCGGGAACGAACGCCCTGTCCCTGGGCAGCGTCGGTTGCACCATGCGCTGCGGCCACTGTCAGAATTGGCAGATCAGCCGCTCGGACCCGGGCGATGAGGCCCTTCGCGATCTGGCGCCCGAGGCCGTCCCCGACCTCGCGATCGGCAACGGCTGTCAGGGTGTCGCCTTCACGTACAACGAGCCGGTGATCTGGGTCGAGTACGTGCTGGACGTGGCGGCCCGGTGTCGCCGTGCCGGGCTGTACACGGTCATGGTGACCAACGGATACGTGACTCCCGAAGGGCTTGACGCCTTCGGCGGCTCGATCGACGTGTGGAGGGTGGACGTCAAGGGGATCACGGCCGAGGCGTACTCGACGCTGTGCAAGGTGCCCTCGCCGGAGCCCGTGCTCGCGCAGGCGGAGCGCGCGCGGTCACGCTGGCACATGCACGTCGAGGTCGTCACGAACGTCGTCCCGACCATCAACGACTCGGAGGAGTCGCTGCGTGGCATCGCCTCCTGGATCCGCGATGCGCTCGGGCCTGACACGCCATGGCACGTGACCCGGTTCTTCCCATACCTTGAGTTCTCCCACTTGGAGGCGACTCCGGTGGGGACGTTGCGCCGGGCGCGGGAGATCGGCCGCGAAGAGGGTCTTCGCTTCGTCTACCTCGGCAACATCAGCGAGCCAGGAGGCGAGGACACGACCTGTCCGACGTGCGGTGATGTCGCCCTGGGGAGGTCGGGATACACCGTCACGACCCGAGGCATCAAGGATGGGGCGTGCCTTGCCTGCGGCACTCCGCTCGGGATCGTCGAGTGACGGGCCACCTCGCCGTGAGCGGCGACGCTCCTTCCTAAGGGGTACAATAGCCCGGCGGTGCGGGCACCCCGCGCAAGGCGGCGCGAAGGCCCCGCGCGACAGACAACCAGCATGAAGGCGAACCCACTTGGCACCTTGTGTCGTCATCCCAACGTTCTGGGCCCGCCGTCGTGGGCGGTTCACGGACCGTCTCATCAACGTCTACGACCACCCTACCCCGATCGACCAGGAAGGCACGCTCGCCGCGTGCCTGCGCTCGCTCGAGCAGGTGCGCGGGCTGTGCCGCGTCGTCGTGATCGTCGCCGCGACCGACGCGTCGATAGAGCACGAGGCCGAGGATCGCGTGCGCGGCATCCTCGAAGGCTTCCCTTCGATCGATACGCTCGTGTTCGGTCCCGCCGAGCTGGGCTCCCTCCACCGCAGGCTGGAGCAGCTGGATTTCCCCGACATGGTCCCAGGCGTGAGCCTGACGGGCTACGGGGCGGTGCGCAACGTCGGCCTGATCGTCGCCGCCACCCTCGGCTGCGATTCCGTGGTCTTCGTGGACGACGACGTGATCGTCTCCGACCCCGCCTTCCTGGAGTTCGCTGTCGAAGGGCTCGGGACACGCTCGCCCGAGGGGCATCCGGTGCTCGCGAAGACCGGCTACTATGTGGACGCGCAGGGCAGCCCACGGGTGGCCGACGGCGGTCACTGGGCGGACGCCTTCTGGCGCGTGCCCGCCGAGTTCAACAGGGCGGTCGCCTCCATCGAGAAGCCGCCACGACTCAAGGCCTCCAACATCGCGTTCGGCGGTTGCATGACCCTGCATCGAGACATGTACGCCAACGTGTCGTTCGACCCGTGGGTCCTTCGCGGGGAGGACATGGACTACGTGATCAACGCGCGGATGCACGGCGGGGACGTGTTCCTCGACAACGAGTGGAGGGTCCGTCATATGCCTCCGGCCGGGCTGTCGGAAGCGCTCACGCTGCGGCAGGACGTCTACCGGTTCATATACGAGCACCGCAAGCTCGAGTTCGCGAAATCGCAGGTGGACCTGCGGCAGGTCTCTCCCGCGTCCCTGCGCCCGTACCCGGGGGAGTTGGTCGGATCGGGGGTCACCTGGCGCGCCTTCATGACTGCGGTCCTGCACGCTCTCACCGGCCGCGAGACAGCCGCGTTCGTCGACGTCGCGCGGGCCGCGCTCACAGGGGCCTCACGCTATGCGCGGCGGAACTGCGATAACTACTTCGCCTTCCAGAGGCGCTGGCCGATCATGATGGAACGCCTGTGGGAGGATATCGCGCTGGGGTCGCTGTTCAGCGGCGAGCGGAGTGTCGACAGGACGGCGATCACCGGCAGGTTCCCCGTCGTTCCTCCGAAGTAGCGTCGTGATCGCCTGGGCGCCGACCGTCGCGGTCGGGTTGGTCTCCGGCGTCCTCTCGGGGATGTTCGGCATCGGGGGAGGGCTGGTGACCACGCCGGCGATCCGCCTGCTGCTCGGGTTTCCCGCATTGATCGCCGTCGGCACGCCGCTTCCCGTGATCCTGCCGACCGCGATCGCCGGGGCGGTCTCCTACGCGCGCCGCGGGCTGATCGACATCCGTGCGGGCCTGCTGATGGGCGCCGTCGGTTCGGTCGGGTCGGTCGCGGGAGCGTACTTCAGCCGTGCGGCGGGAGGCCCCGCGGTGCTCTTGGTCACGGCCGCCCTCATCCTGTACGTGGCCGGCGACCTCGTCCGCCACCAGATGAGGACTGCCGCCGGCGGCGCCGCCGCGCTGGCCCTGGAGATGCCCGAAGGCCCTCAGCGCGCGTGGCGTCTGGCCCTTCTCGGTCTCGCGGCCGGTCTGTACTCGGGATTCCTCGGGCTCGGGGGAGGATTCGTGGTGGTTCCCGTACTGACCCGGTGGCTGGGAGTCCCGCTCAAGCGCGCACTGGGGACGAGTCTGGTCGTCGTGGCGCTGCTGGCGATACCCGGGACCATCGTGCACAGCATGCTCGGGCACGTGGACCCGCTCCTCGCACTCGTGCTCATCGTGGGCACCGTCCCCGGAGCGCTGCTTGGCGCGAGGCTGTCAGCCGCAGCCAGTGAGCGGTGGTTGGCCGTGGGATTCGCGGCCCTTCTCGCGGTCACGGGCATCGTCTTGAGCGCGACCGAGATCGCGAGGCTCCTGTAGGATGCCGGGGATCACGCGACCGGCCGCACGAGATGAGCTCGCCGGCATGTGGCCGGTGGTGAGCACTGCTCACCTGTTCGATGATTCGAGGGACTTTGTCTCGTGGTGGGAAGATGCGCCGTGGCGCGTGCGGCTGACCCGCTCGGGCGAACCGGTCATTCTCGGCCGATGGCGCGAACATATGGACCTGCTGGCCGTGCGAGGGATCTGGTGCCCCGAGCCCCGGATCCCCATCCTGCTGGAGGACCTTCGAGACGTGGCCCGCGAGAACGGATTCCTCCGCTTGCTCGGACCGCTGGTGCCCGAGGAGGCCGCCCGAGCGTATCTGGCCGCCGGCATGGAGGTGACCGCGAGGGTCGTCGTCTATCGTCGTCGGGCCACCATCCCGGCGGCGACGGCCCTGCCCGACGGGGTGACGATGCGGGAGGCAGGCGCCGAGGACATGACGGCGGTGGCGAGTGTGGACGCCGAATGCTTCGATGACTTCTGGCGCTACGATCCGGCCCGTTTGGCGCACTACGCCGAGGGCGAGCGAGTGGTGGTCGCGGACAGGGCGGGCCGGCCCATCGGCTATACTCTGTCCAGCACGCGCGGGTCCGAGGCGACGATCGGCAGGCTCGCGGTCGCCGGCTCCGAGCGCGGGTGTGGGATCGGTGCATCGCTTCTCGTCGAGGCGATGCGGCACGCCGCTCGCAACGGGGCCGCGGCGGTGACCCTGTGCACGCAGGAAGGCAACGAAGTCTCCCGACGGCTGTACCGGCGGGCGGGTTTCCGGGAACTTCCCGGTCGTCTCGTCGCCACGGTCTCCCGTCCGGTCTAGCGGCGCGCCAGCGCCGGAAGGTGGATCAGCTCGCCCATGCTGTGGGGACGCAGGACCATCATCGACGTCTTCCGCATGGTCGCGGCGGTGGCGCTCGGCGCGATGGTCATCGCGGGGCTGGCCGGGCGTGTGCCGTCGTGGGCGGCGGGAGCCTCGGCGCTGGCCCTCACGGGGGTGGCACTCATCGCGCTCTACGGACTCGTGGCGGCTCGCCCAGACCACCTGCGCGCCATGCAGTCGCACACCATCCTCGAGATCGCGAACGAGAGCCTCGCGTTCCTCAGACAGGGACTGGATCGCGAGACCGCCGGCGCCGTGTGCCGGCTCGCGCTGCGCGAGACCGAGGCCGCTGCCGTCGCCATCACCGACAGAGAGACCGTGCTCGGATTCGCCGGGCTGGGTGAGGACCACCACACCACCGGCGGGCCGATCATCACTCGGGCGACCCGCGAGGCGGTCGAGACGAACGAGCACCGGATCCTCTATACGAAGGAGGAGATCGGCTGTCCGAAGCGGGATTGCCTGCTCAAGGCGGCCATCGTCGTGCCGCTGGAGATACGGGGCGCTCCTGTCGGAACGCTCAAGTTCTATTACACGACGCCGCGCTTGCTCAACGAGACACAGGTGACGATGGTCGAGGGCCTGGCCAAGCTGCTCTCCACCCAGCTCGAGCTGTCGGAGCTCGATCGCCAGACCGCCCTGGCCTGCAGCATGGAGCTCAAAGCCCTTCAGTCGCAGATCAACCCGCACTTCCTGTTCAACACGATCAACACGATCGCCAGCCTCATCCGGACCGACGCACCCAAAGCGCGCGACCTCCTGCGCGAGTTCGCCGCGTTCTACCGCAGGACGCTGGAGAGCAGCGAGGAACTCATCACCCTGGCGAGGGAACTGGAATACGTGCGTCGCTATCTGGCCTTCGAGCGGGCTCGGTTCGGCGAGGATCGCATCGTGATCGTGGAGGACGTCGAGTCGTCCGCGCTCGATGTCCTCGTGCCCGCGTTCGTGCTGCAGCCGCTGGTCGAGAACGCCGTCCAGCACGGCATCCGGGCGGAGGGGCCGCTGCGCATCGTGATCGAGGCGCGCGGCTCCGGCGACAGTTTGGACCTCCGCGTCCGGGACGACGGACAGGGGATACGCGAGGCGGACCTGCCCCGCGTGCTCGAGCCCGGGTTCGGCCGAGGGCTTGGCATCGCTCTGAAGAACGTCGACGATAGGCTGAAGGGTCACTTCGGGCCCGGCAGCGGGCTGTGCGTGACGAGCCGTGAGGGCGAGGGGACGACCGTTCGGGTGACCGTGGCCCCGAGCATGCGGCCGATCGGGGAGTAGTGGGATGGTCCTGAAGGCGCTCGTTGTCGATGATGAGGCTCCGGCCCGGTCAGAGCTGCGCTTCCTCCTGGGCGAGGCCGGCGGGGTCGAGGTGGTCGGCGAGGCCTCGAGTGCCGCCGAGGCGCTTCAGCTGATCCGCGCCCTCGCGTACGATGTCGTGTTCCTCGATATCGACATGCCCGGCCTGTCGGGGATGCAGCTGGCCGAGGCGCTGGGAGAACTCGACAAGCAGCCGTCCATCGTGTTCGTCACGGCGTACTCCGAGCACGCCGTGAAAGCCTTCGAGGTGGAAGCGACGGACTTCCTCGTCAAGCCGGTCGAGGTCGCGCGCCTGCGGCACGCCATCGAGCGTCTCTCGCCCACCGAGCCGGTCGCTGGTGGGGCGCGGGTCGAGAGGGTGCCCGTGGAGAAGGCCGGCAAGAAGCTGCTGCTGTCGGTCGAGGAGATCTTCTACGTGATGGCGAAGGACGACTACAGCTATCTGTTCACCGACGGGGAGAGGTATCTGTCCACGCTCTCCCTGGCCCAGCTGGAGCGCAAGCTCGAACCGCGCGGGTTCTTCAGGGTACACCGTCGGTTCCTGGTCAACCTCAGCCAGATCAAGGAGGTCGTCCCCATGTACGGGGGAACGCTCCTGCTCACGCTCAAGGACCGCGCTTCGAGCCAGGTGCCCGTCTCCCGCAGGCGGGTGCCCTCGCTCAAGCGCGCGCTGGGTCTGTAGCGTCTTGGCCGCGGCATCGAGCCCCAGGGCGTTCCGGGTCGGCATCGTCTCCGACACGCATGGCGTCCTGCCGGCGTCCGCACACCGCGTGCTGGCGGGCGTCGACCACGTCCTGCACGCCGGCGACGTCGGCGACACCCGCGTCATCGACCAGCTCGAGACGATCGCCCCGGTGACTGCGGTCGCGGGCAACTGCGAACAGGGACGTACCCGGTGGCTTCCACATGTCGCGGACATCGAGTTGGGCGGGGTGCGCTTCCTCGTGGGACACATCCGTGCCGACCTGGTGCGCGAAGTCGATCCGGTCGTCGCGCGGGTGCGCGTCGTGGTGAGCGGGCACACTCACCGGAGCCGCGTCGAGCGCGTCGGGGAGGTGCTCTTCGTCAACCCGGGCACGGCCGGCCAAGCGCGCGGCGGTGGCCTCTCGTGCGCGATCGTGACCGTGGATGGCGCGGGGGGCGTGGAGGCCGAGATCCGAGCCCTGTGAGTGCGCGGACGACAGGCGGGCCAGATCCCCCGCTATCCGATCGCCGCGCCGCGCAGGGTCTCGGCCAGCAGCATCACAGGGGCATGCGCCGGTTCCGGAAGGTCCACACGCACGATGCGAAGCCCGCGCTCGGCCAGGGTGACGAAGTCGCCTTCAGCCTGAGCCCGGATCAGCTCCTCAAGTGTGAACGCCCTCCCCGGCACATGGATGACCGGCTCGTTGCGCGTCGTCACCATCAGGAAGCGCCCGACCGCGGGACCGGCCTTGTGGAGCTGCCCCGTCGAGTGGAGGTAGCGCGGGCCGATCTCGAGGCAGCAGGCAAGACGGCGCGCGGCCGACACCGCGGCCAGCCCTCCGGCCAGAGGTCCCAGGAGCGATCGTTCCTCCGGGAGATAGGCGAGCAAGGCCAGATAGTCGCCCGGTCCGGCACCGTCGAGCAGGCCGTCGAGCGCCGAAGCCAGGCTGGAGAACTCGGATGCCTCGCGGCCCGGCACCACGCACGTGACGCGGATCCCGCCCACGTGCAAGGTGGGTTCGGGAGCGGCGAGCGTGCCCGCCAGGATCGCGGTCGTCGCCTCCTTGGCTCCTCCGACGGCCGGCTGGTCGAAGGGGTGGATCCCCATCAGGTGACCAGCCAGGGCCACGGCGTGCTCCCAACGAACGAACTCGCCGGCCACGTCGTGCGGGTCATCGACGACCACCTCGAACACCGGCGTACCGGCGGGCAGACGGCCGGCCAGTGACGCGAGGGTCTCATCACCCGGTCCCCGCATGATAAGCACCATCCGGTCCTCACCGTAGGCTTCGCCGTCACCCGGCGCGTCGTCGAGCACGGGGACCAGCCCCGTGCCGTCCTTGCCGGTCGATTCCGCCACCAACTGCTCGACCCAGAGGCCGAACGGAGCGAGGTCTTTCGAAGCGACGAACGTGAGCTTGTCGCGCCCGGCCTCGAGCGCATCGACCATCCAGGCGGCGAGCTTCGCCGCGGGGTTGTCGCTTCCCGGTTCGCGGACCGCGCTCTCGATATCCATCGCGCTGCGTGCCAGCCGCGCGATGTCGATCCCGATGAGCGAGGCCGGGACCAGGCCGAACGCGGTCAGCGCGGAGAACCGACCGCCGACGTCCGGCTCTCCGTGGAACACGGCGGCGAAGCCCTGCTCGTCAGCAAGGGCCTCGAGGGAGGACCCCGGGTCGGTGATCGCGACGAAATGCGACCCTGCTCCCGTCCCCAGCTCGGTTTCGGCCCATTCGCACAACACCGCGTACAGCGAATTCGGCTCGATGGTGCCGCCCGACTTGCTGGAGACCACGACGAGCGTGGTGCGCGGGGTCAGGCGCTCGAGCGTCCGCAGGACGGTGTAGGGGGACGTGGTGTCCAGAACGTGGAGCGAGGGGTACCCCGGGCCACTCCCGATGACGGAGGACAGCACGAGAGGTGCGAGCGACGAGCCGCCCATCCCCAGCAAGACCACGTCGGTGATCCCGAGGCTGACGACGGCGGCGGAGGCGTCGCTGAGAGCCTCGGCCCAGCGGGACGCCCGGTCCGCGAGCCCGACCCATCCCAGCCAGCCACCGGCGTCGGCCGCCACGGCGGGATCGCTTGAGAACAGCGACCCGTCGCGCGCCCACAGTCGAGCCACAGCACTATCGTCTCTGAGCCGGTCCAGTGCGTTCATGACGGCACCCCCTCGCCGACTATGCTACCCCACTCAGGCCTCGTCGGCGGCGGGCACCGGTGCCTCGGGGCCGAACGCGGGTTCCAGGCGCGTGACCGCGACGCCGGCGCCGAGCACCATCGCTCCCCCCAGCGCGGTCGTCCATGTGAGCGGCTCTCCCAACAGAAGGGCGGCGAACAGGACCGCGCTCACGGGCTCGGCGTACGTGAGGATGGCCGCATGGTCCGTCCGAACCCGCCGCAGCCCGCTCAGGAAGATGAATCCGGCGAGCGCCGTCTGCACCAGGCCGAGCGTCACGAGCGCGCCCACGGCCAGCGGTGTGCTCGGGCCCGGCAGGAAGAACGCCACAGGCGCGAGGAGGACCGTGGCGGTGCCGTACTCGACCACCATCAGCGCGCTCGAGGAGATGTCTCTCAGGATCCTCTTCGAGCGCAGCAGCAAGGTGGCGTACGTGAGGGCGGAGGCGAACGCGAGGATCGCTCCGATCGTCTCTCGCCCCGAGCCGAGCGTGATGCCCTGCGGGGCCATGATGACGGCGATGCCCCCGAGCGCGAAGCCGAGCGGGACCACGATCCGGCGGTCGAACCTCTCTCCCGTGACCGAGGGAGCCAAGGCGGCGACGATGACCGGCCCGGTGTATCCCAGGAGCTCGGCCACCGCCACCTTCGTCATGTCGAGAGCGGTGAGGAACAGCAGCCAGTTGACGGTCAGGAGGACGCCCTGCCCCACCACGGACAGCAGCTTGCGCCGGGAGAGGCCGGTCAGCTCGGACAGGCGGCCGCGCACCGCCATCCACACGAGCAGGGCGAGCCCCGCGACAGCGACGCGGTACAGGACCTTGACGGCGGACGACCCGTCCGACGCGCGGATGACCAGCGGGATCGTGCCCCAGATGATCGCGGCAGCCGCCACGCGGAGGAGGCCGCCGGTCGAATCGCGCCGAGCGCCCGACGTCGTCATCTAGCAGATCCTCGGCAGCTGCTCCCCGACGAGCATGTCCATGATCCTCCGGGAGCCGAAGGAGGTCCGCACGTAGACGCGACCGGCATGCCCTTCGGCGACCTCGCCCACGATAGCGGCGGATCCACCGTAGCGCGACGCGCGCATCGCCGCGAGAGCCGCCTCGGCCTGCTCCTGCGGCACGACGGCCACCATCTTGCCCTCGTTGGCGACTTGGAAGACATCGTATCCGAGCATCTCGCACGCCCCGCGCACTTGCGGGGCGACGGGCACCTCATCCTCGTCGACCGTGATCGATGTCTTGGAAGCCGAGGCGAGCTCGTTGAGCGTCGAGGCCAAGCCTCCCCGGGTCGGATCGCGAAAGCAGCGCACGGACGGCGCCGCGGCCAGGACCGCCGCGACCAGGTCCCCGAGCGGAGCGGCGTCGGTCACCACGTCAGTACCGAACTTCAAGCCCTCGCGCACCGACACGACGGCGATGCCGTGGTCGCCCAGCGTGCCCGACAGGAGGACGCGGTCGCCCGGCCGGCAATGCGAGGCGGACAGGTCCACGCCGTCGGGGATCACGCCGATGCCCGCGGTGTTGATGTACACCCCGTCACCGTGCCCGCGCTCGACGACCTTCGTGTCCCCCGTGACGATCCGGACGCCGGCCTCGGCGGCGGTCTCGGCCATCGTGTCGAGGATCCGGCGCAGATCGTCGATCAGGAGTCCCTCTTCGAGCACGAAGCCGACCGACAGGTACAGCGGGCGGGCTCCCGCGGTCGCGATGTCGTTGACGGTGCCGGCCACGGCGAGCTTGCCGATGTCCCCTCCGGGGAAGAACAGCGGCGACACGACGTAGGTGTCCGTGGACATGGACACGCGGCCGGGCGGCAGCTCGAGCGAGGCGGCGTCGTCCATGCGGCGGAGGATGTCGTCCCCGAACCGCGCCACGAACACCTCCTCGATGAGGTCGCGCATCATGGTGCCGCCGCTGCCGTGCGCCAGCAGGATACGGTCCTGTCGCATCGATACTCCCTCAGATCGCGTCGCTGAAGCGGTGTCCGTAAGGTCGTTCGGTCACTGCCTGCCGTAGTCGGTGTAGCGATAGTAGGCCGCGCACGATCCCTCGGAGGAGACCATGCAGGGGCCGATGGGGTGCTCGGGCGTGCAGCCCGTGCCGAACAGGCGGCACTCGAAGGGGAGTGTCACGCCTCGCAAGACGTCGCCGCACTGGCAGCCGGGGATCTCGCGGGGTTCGGGGGGCGAGACGTCGAACCTGCGCGCGGCGTCCCACTCGGCGTACTCCTCGCGTAGCGTCAGCCCGGTGCCGGGGATGACCCCGATCCCTCGCCAGTCCGAGTCCGACGCCTCGAAGACCTCGGCCATCAGCGCGCGAGCGGTCGGGTTGCCGTCGGGCGACACGCCCCTGCCATATGCGATCTCGATCTCAGCGCGGCCCGAGGAGACCTGCTTGACCAGCATGTCGATCCCTTGGAGCACGTCGATGGGCTCGAATCCGGCGATCACGCCGGGGACGGCGTATCGGGAGGCGAGGAAGCGGTAGGGTTCCGGGCCGATGATCGTCGACACGTGGCCCGGAAGGAGGAACCCGTCGATCGCGACCTGAGGGTCGTTGACCAGCGCCTCCAGGGCGAGCGGGACCGTCTTGTGCAGCGCGAGCGCCGTGAAGTTCTTCAGCCGTGTGCGAGCGGCCGTGCGGATCGCCGCGGCCACGGTGGGCGCCGTGGTCTCGAACCCGACGCCAAGGAAGACGACCTGGCTTCCCGGCTCGCTCTCAGCGATCCCCATGGCGTCCAGCGGCGAGTACACCACGCGGATGTCGCGGCCGTCGGCCTTCTCGCGAGCCAGCGAGGAATACGAGCCGGGCACCTTCATCATGTCGCCGAACGTCGTGAGGACCACGCCGGGCTGGCGGCCGATCTCGATCGCGAGGTCGATGTCGCGATTCGCCGTCACGCAGACCGGGCACCCCGGGCCTGACAGCAAGGTGACGTTTTCGGGCATGACGTCGCGCAGGCCGAAGCGCGCGATGGCCACTGTGTGCGTGCCGCACACCTCCATGAGCTTCATGGGCGCGCTGGCGTGCGCGGTGATCGACGCGGTCAGCCGCGCCGCCAGGCCGGGGTCGCGCCACGCGCTGGGGGGGAGAGCGGGCACGCTAGCCCTCGGTCTGCGCGAGCGGCGTCCCGGCGGTCAGCTCGGCCATCTCCTCGGCGTCCAGCGCCTCGCCCATCTGCTGGATCAGGTCCCAGGACTCTGCGGCGAACTGCTCGTCCACCACCTGGATCGCGTAGCCGGCGTGGACGAGCACCCACGAGCCGACCTCGGCGTCGGGGGTGAGGTCGAGGCTGACCGTGCGCGTCACGCCGTGGATGTCGATCTGGGCCATCAGGTTCTCACCGATGAGAACGACTCGTGCGGGGATCGCGAGGCACATATGCGGGGCCTTTCGATGGGCAGGTTCGGATCGCGCGGTGCGCGACGGCCGTTCTCGCAAGACCCCGCTGTTATACCGCATCGCGGCGCGCGAGCGCCACGACCGCCTGCCCGAACGAGATAGCCCCGTCGTTCACCGGCAGCTCGCGCGGAAGGAGCGGGACGAGCCCGGCATCCTCGAGGCCACGCAGGGTGCCGGCCAGGACGATGCGGTTCATGAAGACGCCTCCCCCCAGCGCCACATGGCGAGTCCCGGCGGCTTCCGCCCCCCGACGCGCGATGCCGACGCTCATCCGCACCACGGCGTTGTGGAACCGGGCGGAGATCGTCGCGACGGGGACTGAGGCGGCCACGTCGTCGAGCAGCGCCTCGACGAGGGGCAGCGGATCGATCACGGCCGGCGTGCCGTCGCCGACAAAGAAGTGGTACGCCCCCGTCTCGGACCGGTCGGCCAGGGCTTCGAGCTCGATGGCTGCCTGCCCCTCGTAGGCCGCGTCGTCCCTGACCCCCGCGATGGCCGCGACCGCATCGAACAGCCGTCCCATGGACGACGTGAGAGGGCTGTTGAGACCCCGGTCCGCCATCGCAAGTGTGTTCGAGAGTTCATCCGTTGCGAGTCGTGTGAGCAGGTGTGCGAGACCGGGGTGATCCAACAGCCCTCTGTCCAGTCCACAGAGCAAGCCGAGTGCCATCCGCACGGGTCGCCGGATCGACGCTGCTCCGCCCGGCATCGGTACCGGCCGCAGGTGGGCGAACCGCTGATACGATCCCCAGGTCGAGACGAGCACCTCTCCGCCCCAGATGGTGCCGTCGGGGCCGTAGCCGGTCCCGTCATAGGCGAGGCCGACCACAGGGCCGGACACCGCGTGCTCGGCCGAGACCGCCGCGATGTGGGCGTGGTGGTGCTGGACCCCCTCGGTCGGAAGCCCCAGGGTGAGCGCGTACTTGGTGGCAAGGTACTCGGGGTGCAGGTCGTACGCGACCAGCGACGGCTCGATGCGGAACATCCCGCGATAGAGGTCGACCGCGGCCTCGAAGGCCTCCAGCGTCTCGGCGTTCTCCAAGTTCCCCATATGCTGGGACACGAAGGCGTATCCGTCTCTGGTGAGGCAGAACGTGTTCTTCTGCTCGGGTCCCGTCGCCAGCACCGACAGGGCTGAGGCGGACGGGAGGTGCAGGGGGAACGGGGCGTACCCGCGCGCCCGACGGACCATCTCGGTCCGGCCCGACACGACGCGCACCACGGAGTCGTCATAGCGCGAGCGGACCCCGCGGTCGTGCAGGAGGAACGCGTCGGCGATCGGCGAAAGCCGCGCCATGGCCTCGGCGTTGCCGGTCGCGATGGGCTCGTCCGAGAGGTTGCCCGAGGTCATGACGAGCGGGCCGCCGAAGACGTCCAGCAGCAGATGGTGCAGCGGCGTGTAGGGCAGCATGACGCCGATCTCGGCCAGCCCGGGAGCGATCGACGGCGCAAGCCGTCCGCCGTCGGATCCCGTGGTCGGCTTCCCCGCGGCTCCGTCGCGTCGCCTCAGCAGAACGATTGGGCGAACGCTGCCTTCGAGGAGCGCCGCTTCGGTGTCATCGATCTCGCAGTACGCTCGGGCCATCTCGAGCGTGGGGAACATCACGGCGAACGGTTTGCCCCAGCGGCGCTTGCGGTCGCGAAGTCGGGACACCGCGGCCTCGTTCGTGGCGTCGCAGGCGAGGTGGAATCCGCCGAGCCCCTTGAGCGCCACGATCTCGCCGCCGCTCAGCATGAACGTGACCGCCTGCAGGATGTCTCCGGTCCGCCTCCCCTCGTCGCCCGGGTCTCGCCGGAGGCGGGGAGTCCGCTCCATCGCGGCGTCCCACTCCCAGCCGGTGCTCACGCGGCCCTTGCCCGACAGGTACAGCCGTGGCCCGCAGACGGAACAGGCGTTGGGCTGGGCGTGGAACCTCCGATCGGCGGGGTCCGCGTACTCGGCCGCGCAGTCCGGACACATCGGGAAGTCGCGCATCGTCGTCATCGGCCGGTCGTACGGCACGTCCTCGATGATGGTGAAGCGCGGGCCGCAGTTCGTGCAGTTCACGAACGGGTAGCGATAGCGCCGGTCCCCGGGTGCACGCATCTCGGCGAGACACGCCGGACACGTCGCGATGTCGGGGGAGACGAGCGTCATGGCGCCGTCCGCGCATCCCGATTCGCGGATCGTGAAGTCGGTGAACCCTTCGGGCGGGATCGCTTCCACATCGAGGGTCTCGATCACGGCGCGCGCGGGGGCCAGGTCGCGCAACTCCGCCGCGAGACGCTCGACGGCTGCGGGAGAGCCCTCGACGACCACGTTGACGCCCTGAGAGTCGTTGTTCACCCACCCCGTCAGGGCCAGCGACCGAGCCAGGTTGTAGACGAAGGGGCGGAAGCCGACGCCTTGGACGACGCCCGTGACGCGGATTCGCGCGGCGACCGTCATGGCCTGCGCACGGGTCCCAGGCCGCGGTGGCCGTCGGCCACGAACCGGTTGTTCATCGAGACGAACAGCAGATACGACTGGTCGATCAGTTCCATGGTCCGCAGGGCGGTCGACTCGTCGAGCCCTCCCGGGGCCTCCCGATACGGCGTGTCGTGGATGAACGCATTGCGTGCCTCTCTGATGCGCCGCCAGCGCTTCGGGAAGTCACGGAAGCCCAGTTCCAGGGCTGCCGCCTCGAACTCCTCGGCGGTCAGTTGCGGGAACAGCCTCCCGATCCGCTGCCCGACGGCCCGCACGTTGTCCAGGACCATCGAGCGGACGGCGACGTCGGCCCCATGAGCGCTCATGATGCGGTCGAGGAGGTCCTCGAGCAGTGTCTCCAGGAAGGTGGCGCCCAGGATCACGACGATCTCGGACTCGGACTCCGAGTGGTAGGCGCGGATGCGCTCGTCAAGGTGGCGCAGACGCTCGTTGGGGAAGACGCGACGCTCTACCCCGGAGGCGCCGCACCGGGAGCACGGCGTCGCCGCGTCCGCGAGCATCACGTCGCTGCTCAGGAAGCCGCACCCCGGGCATTCCCAGAAGGAGGGGGCGTTCGCCGCCGGTACGTAGTTCTGTGCGGGAATGGGCCGCTGGGACTTCTTCATGACGCGAGTGTAGCAGTCGGTCGCTCGAGACCATGCGCCTCCAGAAGGACCGCATCGCGCATGATCTCGGACGACGGCCCGTCGGCCACGATACGACCCCCGTCGATGACGGCCGCACGACGGCACAGGGATGCCGCACAGTCCATGTCGTGCGTGGCGAGGATCTTTGTCGCGGGGAGCGCGTCCAAAAGGGCGATCATCTCCCGCCGCGCCCTCGGGTCCAGGTTGGAGGTCGGCTCGTCGAGCACCAACAACCCGGGACGCATCGAGAGCACGGTGGCCAAGGCGGCGCGCTTGCGCTGGCCGAAACTCAGATGCTGTGCGGGACGGGACGCCGACTCCGCCAGACCGACCGCGTGGAGAGCCTCGTGGACCCGCGCATCGACGTCGTCGCGAGCGAGGCCCATGTTGAGAGGACCGAACGCCACGTCGTCGTACAGCGTCGTCATGAACAGCTGGTCGTCCGGATCCTGGAACACCATGCCCACCCGCGCTCGCACGACGCGCAGGGTCCCCTCCTCCAGACGCACGCCTCCGATACTCACGGCGCCTTCCGCGGGTCGCAGGATTCCGTTGAGGTGCAGCAGCAGAGTCGACTTGCCGGCCCCGTTCGGTCCGAGCAGCGCCACGGACTCTCCCTCGCCGACGACGAGGTCGATCCCCGAGAGGGCGACGGTCCCGTCAGGGTAGCTGTAACGCACGGCTCGAAGCTCGAGGGCTGCACTCGGCACGGTGGACCTCTCTTCAGTAGAGCGCGACGGCCGCGGCGGCCAGTAGGACCACCAGCATCAGGAGCGCGTCCGCGGCGGACAGGCCGAGCGTGTCGGCGGTGGGGAGGCTGCCGCTGAACCCGCGACACAGCATGGCCTGGTGGATGCGCTCGCCGCGGTCATACGCGCGCAGGAACAGGTTGCCCGCCAGATTGCCGTACAGCCTCCAGCGCCGGACCCGCGGCATCGAAGGGGCGCGGCTCTCGAGCGCCGTGCGCAGGGATCGCAGCTGTGCGCGGAAGACGTCGGTGTAGCGGTAGAGGAAGGAGAACAGGGCGATGAAGACGTCGGGCACCCGCAAGGACTCGAGCCCGCGGATGATCTTCGACGTCGGCGTTGTCCCCGAGAGCACGACCGTGACGGTCACCGCGAGGAAGGCCTTCGAGAGTATCGCCCACGCCGCTACCCAGCCGCCACCCGCATAGGCGCCGGCGACCCCCCCGACCGAAAGCGAGCCGCCGCGGGCGAGCGGAGCGAACAGCGCGATCGTGCCGGCCACGGGAAGGACCACCGCCGCGCGCGCAAGCACCCAGCGCAGCGGCAGGCGCCCGATCGCCGCCGCGGACAGCAGGAGGGCCCACAGCCCGATGAACTCGGCCGCCCGCATCGGCGGGGACAGGACGATCGCGAGGATGAGCACGATCGCGCCGACGATCTTCGCCCTCGGGTCCAGGTCGTGGATCGGAGAGACAAGGTATGTGAGCCTCTCGAGCCCCTGCCCGTGGCCGTGATCGTGTCCCGGTCCCGCCCTCTCGGGGTGGTGGTGGACGTGACGATGGACCTCGCCGTTGTGCTCGTGCGCGTCGCGGTGGAGGCCCGGCGCGGGCGGGGTGGCGGTGGGAGCCCCGTCGCCGGGGCGGATATCCGCACTCATCCCCG
Source organism: Coriobacteriia bacterium (assembly GCA_025361335.1). Classification (GTDB taxonomy): domain Bacteria; phylum Actinomycetota; class Coriobacteriia; order Anaerosomatales; family PALSA-660; genus JANYAK01. The sequence goes on along the minus strand of JANYAK010000038.1, from coordinate 60,406 downwards.
GGCCGCTCTTCGCGAGCGGAGCGAGCGCAACCCCAAGTACACGGCGACGCTGGTGATGATCAGGCCGACGAGTCCGGCGAGGACGCCCACCAGCGCCTCGTTCGCGATACCGGGGACGATGTAGCCGGCCATCGGGCTGAGCTTCGACGCGGTGCCCGCGCCGCCGAGCGACGGGAGGGTCCCCGCGACGGTCTCCAGGCCATCCGGTGCCCGTGAGGCGAGGAGGGAGAGGCCGGTGGCCGCCACAGCGACCGCGCCCAGCGAGAGCGCGAGCCCCCGCGGCCGCAGGATCTCCGTGTCGGCACGCATCAGGTCGGGCCGCAGGCGGAACACATATCCCACGAGCCCCGCGGTGACCAGACCCTCCCCGACTCCGATGAGCGCGTGCCAGAACGTCATCGCTCCGGCGAGGAAGAGGAGCGGTGCGGCGCCCGACGCCCACAGCATGAGCGCCGCCGCGAGCGCGGCGGCCACGCACGCGGCCCAGGCGGCGACGAACGCCCCAGCCATGCGGGCGCTCCGTGTGTCGCTGATCCGCACCGCCAGGCTGTAGACCCACCATCCGACGAGAGGCGCGACCACCGCCATGTTCACGATGTTCGCGCCAAGTGAGATGACGCCCCCATCCGCGAAGAAGAAGGCCTGCACCACCAAGACGGCCGACATGACGATCATCGCCGGCCACGGCCCCAGCAGGACCGCGGCGAGCGCTCCCCCCGCGAAATGGCCCGAGGTGCCTCCGGCGACCGGGAAGTTGAGCATCTGCAGCGCGAACACGAGCGCGGCCAGCACGGCCATGAGCACCAAGCGGCCGTCGGTCATCCGTGTGCGCACCGCCCGCACGCCGATGCCGAGACCCGTCGCCGCCACGGCCCAGGTACCCGCCATCGTCTTCGCGTCCAGCATGCCGTCGGGGATGTGCAATCCGCTCGTGCTCCCTAGAGGTGGCGTCCGGTGGTGGTGGGCACGAGTTTCCCGTGTTTGACGCCCTTGGTCCCCAGAAGGGCGTCGGCGATCGAGCGCACCTCCGCGCTCGTCCCCCTCACCACGATGACTTCCAGGCAGTTGTGCGCGTCCAGATGCACATGCATCGACGAGATGATCCGTTCGTGGTGCGCGTGCTGAAGGGAGTCGAGCTTGTCGGACAGGTCGGTGGCGTGGTGGTCGAACACCATCGTGATCGTCCCGACGATCTCTTGGTCGGACGCTTCCCATTCGGCCTCGACGAGCGCCCTGCGGACGAGGTCTCTGACCGCCTCTGAACGGTTCACCGCACTCCCGCGGCGGGCGACCATCCCGTCGAACCGGTCGAGCAGCGCCTCATCCATCGCCACGCTGAACCGCACAAGGTTGCCCACTGGCCACTCCCGCCGTTGCGTAACACGAAACGGCAAGAATGTAACACGCCCGGCCTCCCCGTCAAGGGGTGGCCGGGCGTGTGTTCGTCAGTGTCGCCGTGAGCGGGGCGCTCAGACCAGCTCGACCGTCACGTCCGGGCTGCCCCCGCCGAGCGCGTCGGCGGCCTTCTCGAGCTTCACCCGTGCTTCGCCCAACATGACGGTCACCTGTGCCAGCTGAGCACTCGCGTCATGCTGCTTCCCGTGGTCCGCGAGGTGGTGCAGATCCTCAAGCCACTTCTGCGCCATCCCGATGGCCTCCTCTGTGTGGCCGATGGAGACCCGCAGCTGCTCCGCATTGATGCCGCTCTCACACATGGCAGCGCCTTTCGCCGGTGGTGTCAGGGACTATCCGACCCAAGGAGCGAGTTCCTCGACAAGCCGCTTCTTGGGCATCGCGCCCACCAGCTTCTTGACGACCGCGCCGCCGGAGAACACCAGCAAGGTCGGGATGGACAGGATGTCGTAGGCCATGGCGGTCTTGGGATTCTCGTCGACGTTGAGCTTGCCGACGACCACCTTGCCCGCGTACTCGGAGGCGAGCTCGTCGAGCACGGGCTCCATCATCCGGCACGGCCCGCACCAGGGCGCCCAGAAGTCCAGAACGACCGGCAGGCTGCTGCGTGTGACCGACTCCTCGAAGCCGTCATCCGTGATATGGACCAGATTCTCGCTCACGAGAGCCCCTCTCATCGGGTGCGCAATCGCCTGCGCGCCAACGCATTCTACAACGTACAGACACCGGTATCGACGAAACGCATCGCTTCGAACGCGGCGGTCGCGCCCTGCCCGGCCGCGGTGACGACCTGCTTGAGCGGCGTGTCGGTCACGTCGCCGGCGGCGAACAGTCCCGGCGCCGAGGTCATGCAGGACCCGTCGACCTTCACCCATCCGCCCGGTGCGAGATCGGCCAGTCCGCTCACGAGCTCGCTCACGGGATGGACGCCGATGAACTCGAACACGCCCTGCACCGGGAGTACCTCCTCCGCCTCGTCCTTCGTGGACTGCAGCCGCACGCCGGTGACTCTCCCCTCATGCCCAATGATCTCGACGGGCAAGCGGCTCCAGTGCATCTCCACCTTGTCGTTGGCGAAGCACCTCTCCTGGATGCACTTGGCCGCCCGCAGCTCGTCGCGGCGGTGGATCAGATGGACCCGCTCGGCGAATCGGGTGAGGAACAGCGCCTCCTCGACGGCAGCGTCCCCTCCGCCAAGCACCGCGACTTCCTTGCCCCGGAACAGCGCGCCGTCGCACGTGGCGCACCACGAGACACCTCGGCCCGTGTACTCCGCCTCACCCGGGATGCCCAGCCTGACCGGGATCGCCCCGGTCGCCAGGATCGTCGTGCGGGCGCGGTACTCCTCGCCGTCATCGCAGGTGAGGACGAAGCCGCCATCCTGCGCCCGGATGGACTCGACCTTGGCGAACGTGCGGAACTGCGCGCCGAACTTCTCGGCGTGGGCGTGCATGAGCTCACCGATGCGCGACCCGTTGAGCCCCTCCGGCATGCCCGGATAGTTCTCGATCCAGTCGGTGGTGATGATCTGCCCGCCCGGCATGGAACTCTCGAAGACCACCGTCGTCGCACGGCCGCGCGCGCCGTAGAGCGCGGCCGCCAATCCGGCCGGGCCTCCGCCGATGATGGCGATGTCGAGGACGTCGGTCACAGGGTCCCTCCGTTGAGCGAGATCGGATCCCCGGCGGCAGCGGCGTCTTTGACGACGCTGTCGAGCATCGACCGGGCGCGGCTGAGGGTGTCTATCATGCTGGGACTGTTCTCGGTGAGCCGGATGACCCGGCTGAACTGGTTCGCCGCTTTCTGGTACTGCTTGGGCTTCGCGTTGAGGTAGAAGATCCCCAGGTTGAAGTTCGCGTTGATGTGGCTCGGATTCTTGCGAAGGACCTGCGAGATCTCCTTCATGGCCGGGTCAGCCTTACCCGCTCGGTAGTATGCGGTCGCGAGGTCGGTGCGAAGGTCGGGGTCGTCCGGCGCCAGCTTGAGGGATGCCTCGTACTGGTTGATGGCGTAGGGGAGGTAGGTGATGTTCTGCTGCGACATGCTGTCGTAGAGGATCGCCAGGGCCCGGGTCGTCGCGAGGTCGGAGGGGTTGGCCTCCAGCTTGTACAGGTACGTCAGGACCTGCTGCTGGTCGACGGACAGCTGATCGACGAACTCGGTCGGCAGGGAGCCGACGCCCCCGGTCTGGCGGCCGAGGGCGAACGGGCTGAACGTCACGAGGTAGATGATCGCGGCGAACACCGCGAGGGCGACCGCGAGGATCGTGAGCGGGATCCGGTAGCGTTGGAACGGCCGCACGATGAACCGCCGGGTGAAACTGTCGACGCCCTCGATCCGCTCGACCTCCACGCCGTAGGTCTGCGCTTTGAGCAGCATGTTGAGATCGTTCGTGACGAGGGTGAGCCGATCACATCCCTCCGCGCACGACTGGATGGCTATGGCAAGGATGCGGTCGTCGGCGTTGCGTGGGCTCAGGCCTTCGGGGAAGCTGCCCTCGTTGCGCAGCGACACCACGCGCAGGCGGCCCCCCGTGGGAAGATCGACGCCGTCTTGCAGCGCGCCCTTCTCGGACAGATCGAACAGGAGGCGGCTGATCTGTCGTCCCTTGAACTTCAGTTCCGCATCGACGCGCGCGGTCTTGAGCTTGTCTATCTCCGACAGGACCGTGTCGGGGATGATGACTTCCGCATCGGGGAAGTCGGCGATGGCGTCCGGGTTGGACAGCAACACGTTCGTGTCCAGTACGACGGTGCGCACGAAGGGCCTCGTTTCGTTCAGATTCGGAGCGCCAGCGGGAGGGATCTCGCCGCGGCGCTTCACAAGTGTATACCGCTTGGCCCGCTCGCTAGGACTTGGAACTCGCTTCTTGGGTGATGGTGAGCGGCGCCTGCGTCGGCTGGTGGGTGACCCACGCGAGGATGGGGCCGGCCAGCCACGTCCCGGGAACCTGCGCGCGGGTCGTCACGACCACGGTGTTCCCCGTCTGCCGATAGCCGGTCACCTCGACGCCGCTATCCTGCGCGAGTGTGGCGACGGCGGGCCAGCCGGTGTCGGCTCCAGGCCGACCCTTCGCCATCACAGCGGCGGCGAACGCCATGTTCCGGGTCACGTCGTCTATCCGGTAGAGGGCGGCGAGGTATCGTCCGCCGTCGTTCACGACCGTCGCGAGAAGAAGCAGCAACGCCGCTCGTACCATCCACTTGCCCAATGCGGCCTCCCGCTGTTTAGGGACGGTCCGTGCCGGGCTCAGGATCACCGCGAAGCCGGGCGGCGGCACTCCCTCGTGTGCGCACGAACCAGAGCAGTATCAGCAAGACCAGTACCACACCGCCGAGCATGCCGAGCCTGTCTATGTAGGACGCGCGCACCACGCACGTCGTCGAGGCGATGGGTGACGCGCCCGCATACAGGTCGAGCAGCAGGCTACCCTTGAGCGCTTCTCGCAGATCGACCGGCACGGACAGGATGTTCTCGCCCGGGCGGACGACGACGTCGATCCGAGGCCCGCCGGGCAGCAGCACGGACGCCGAACGCACGTGCAGCGACAGACGCAGCTCCTTCTCCGACCGGTTCGTGACACTCACGGGCACCTTGCCGGAGTTGCCGGACAAGGTCACGGCGGGGACGGCGAGCGACACGGCTGAGAGCACCGAGGAGGCCCGCTTCGTGGCTGACGCCGCGAACGCCAGTCCCCGGTCGGCGAGCGCCCAGCCACCGTCGCCCCCCGCCCAGGACCTGCTCTCCGCGAACATCACGTCGTTCGCGGAGGCGAGCACATCGGTATCGCCGGCGCCCGTGGCGGCGCGAAGGGCGAGCATCCCCGACCGCGCCTTGGAAACGGCGTCCCAGTATCCGGCGGGGGCGGGGGGTCCGGTGCGCGACCGGGACGGCAGGGAGACGGTATCGGTTCTCGTCATGGCCGCGGCCTCGGCCGCGCCGGTCAGCCGCACCCACGGGACGCGCGACAGCGCGGCCAGCGCGGCTTCCAGGCCGGTGGCCGTCGCGGGCGAGCCGGCCCCCAGCGTTATGACAGCCACCGAGGGTTGGCCCTTCGTGGTCTTGGCCGTGAGACGACTGAAGAGGTGGTCCAACAGCCCCACGATGTCCCCCAAGGGGTCCGTCGACGCGGCGGTCAGCAACGAGGTGACCCTGGAGTCGATCACCAGGGCCGTCAGGGTGGTATCCATCACCGCATGGACGCCGGGGGTGGCGGTGGTCTCGCGTCCCGACGCGGTGGCGGAGACCGCATCGGGAGACACGAGCGCGTAGGCGATCCCATGTGAGCTCAAGGTCCGCGCCACGCGCATGGACACACTGTCGCCCGCCACCACGGCCCCGGTGCTGACGCGAGAGGCGGGCGTGTCGCTCGTCGCGAGGGACGTGCGCTCCAGCTGGCTGCCAAGATCGCCGAGTGCGCCGATGGCCTCCAGGCCTGACACATCGGGGTCGGCGTACGGGATGCGCAGCAGGGGCAGGCCGGTCGGTATCCCGGTGCCGGCCAGACCCCATTGGTCGAGAAGGAACGGGGGGAGCGCGAACGTGAGCCGATACTCGGGGGCTGCGGCGCTCGCTCGCATCAGCGCCCCCGCCTCGGCCCGCAGGGACGCGGCCTCCGTCGTCTCAGCCGATCGCTTCCCGTCGGGATCGGTGGCCGGGGCTTCGGTCGCTCGCACGACGACCGCGAGCCGGATCGGTGCCCGAGACGGGTCGGCAACGTAGAGCGGCTCGGTGACGCTGACCGAAGGCTGCCCGGGAACCGTCACCTGGACCTCCAGACGGTCGCGCCCCTCCCGCAGCTCCTTGGCCCTCAGCTGGCGAGTGAAGCCCAGCACATAGGTCGCGGCGTCGAGGCGCCCTCGGGTCTGGTTCTCCTGGATCAGGATCGACCCGTCCGCCGACAAGACTCGCAGGCGGATGCCCAATCGGGAGGCGGGGCGCCGCAGTGTCACGGAGACGCTGACGTCCAGACCGGTGCTCGCCGTCGACTGCACGCCCGCGTGCGCCATGGTGACGAGGGGCGCGCCCCCCGGTGCCGGAGCGCCCGAGGCGGACGAGGCGGTCAGCAGACATACCGCGAGCGACGCGGCGATCGCGAGGGAGACGACAGGGTTGCGTGTGGTGATGGGGCTCGGCACGGCGGACTTCCGAGGGGGACGGCCCCCAGCGTCGAGAGCGCGCAGGGGCGACGGGGTACTATATCGAACACACAGACAGCAGAGTACCGCAAAGCCGAGGGAAGCCGCCGATGACCGCAGCCGGTCCGCAGGAGATCAGCCACACCCCGGACGAACTCCCGCTCATCCCACTGCGGGACCTCATCCTGTTCCCGAACCTCGTGGTGCCGCTGTTCGTCGGCCGCGAGCGATCGATCGTCGCTCTCGAAGAGGCGATGCGCGGCGAGCATCAGGTCGTGCTCGTCACCCAACGTGCGGCCGAGACGCAGGATCCCGGGCCCGCCGACCTGTACGATATCGGCTGCATCGCCAACGTCCTGCAGGAGCTCAAGCTTCCCGACGGTACCGCGAAGGCCCTTGTCGAGGGCGTCAAGCGGGTCCGGATCGTGGCGTTCGTCGACAACGATCCCTACATCAAGGTGCGCGTGGAGCTCATCGACGAGGTGGCGATCGGTGACGCGGAGACGCAGGCGCTCATGCGCGCGCTGGTCGGAGACTTCGAGAAGGCCGCCGAGCTCGGCAAGCCCATCCCCCAAGAGGTCCTCATCGCGGCGGGAGCCATCGAGGAGCCCGGCCGGCTCGCGGACTTCATCGCATTCCACCTCAACCTGAAGGTCGAGGAGAAGCAGTTGGTCCTCGAGGCCATCGAGCCGAAGGCGCGGGTGGAGCGCGCGGCCGCGTTCCTGCGCAAGGAGCTCGAGATACTGGAGCTCGGCAGCCGGATCCAGAGCCGGGTCAAGGAGTCCATGACCAAGTCGCAGAGGGAGTACTTCCTCCGTGAGCAGCTGAAGGCCATCCAGCAGGAGCTCGGGCAGTACGACGAGGTGCAGGCGGAGGTCGACGAGTACAAGGAGAAGATCCGGGCGGCAGGCATGCCCGAGGAGGTCGAGGAGAAGGCGCTCAAGGAGCTCGGCCGGTTCGAGAAGATGCCGCCGGCGGGCGCCGAGACGTCCGTCATCCGCACCTATCTCGACTGGCTCGCCGGCCTTCCATGGACCACATCGGACCAAGAGAAGCTCGACCTCATCGAAGCGCGGCACGTACTGGACGAGGACCACTACGGGCTGGAGAACGTCAAGGAGCGCGTGCTGGAGTATCTGGCGGTGCACAAGCTCACCGACAAGATGCACGGCCCCATCCTGTGCTTCGTGGGCCCACCGGGCGTGGGAAAGACCTCGATCGGCAAGTCCATCGCCCGGGCGCTCGGCCGCCGGTTCATACGCATGTCCCTTGGCGGCGTGCGCGACGAGGCCGAGATCCGCGGCCATCGGCGCACGTACGTCGGCGCTCTGCCCGGCCGCATCATCCAGTCGATATCCCAGGCCGGGACTCGCAACCCGGTGTTCATGATGGACGAGATCGACAAGGTCGGCGCGGACTTCCGCGGCGACCCGACCTCCGCCCTGCTCGAGGTGCTCGATCCCGAGCAGAACAACTCGTTCCAGGACCACTACCTCGAGGCTCCTTTCGACCTCTCGGACGTCATGTTCATCACGACGGCGAACTTGCTGGACACCATCCCGCCGGCGCTGCAGGACCGCATGGAGGTCATCCACTTCCCCGGATACACGGAGGAGGAGAAGGTCCACATCGCCCGTCAGTACCTGATCCCGAAGCAGCTCAGGGAGCATGGGCTGAACTCGGCCAAGCTCGATATCGACGACTCGGCCCTGGGAGAGATCGTGCGCCGATACACGCGGGAGGCGGGTGTGCGCGGACTCGAGCGCCAGATCGCGTCGATCTGCCGACAGGTGGCGCGCAAGGTGGTCGAGGGGCACAAGGGCAAGACGCGGGTGACGGTGCGAACGGCGCACAAGTACCTCGGCCCGCCGCGATTCAGCTTCGGCGTCGCCGAGGAGCGCGACGAGATCGGCGCCGCCACTGGGCTCGTCTGGACGGAGGCCGGTGGTGACGTCATCTTCATCGAGGCCACCACGATGTCTGGGAAGGGCAACCTCACGCTCACGGGCCAGCTCGGGGACGTGATGCGGGAGTCCGCGCAGGCCGCACTCTCCTACATCCGCGCCCACGCCGCGGCCCTGGGCATCGACGACACGTTCAACGACAAGCTTGACGTGCATATCCACGTGCCCGCCGCCGCCATCCCCAAGGACGGCCCGTCCGCGGGCATCACCATGGCCACGGCCATCGCCTCGGTGCTCATGCGCTGCCCGGTGCGCCGGGACGTCGCCATGACCGGCGAGATCACATTGCGCGGCAACGTGCTCCCGATCGGCGGGCTCAAGGAGAAGCTTCTGGCGGCCCACCGCGCGGGGCTCAAGACCGTGCTGATCCCGCGAGACAACGTGCGGGACCTCGAGCTGCTTCCCCCGCACGTGCGTGAGCAGATGGAGATCGTCCCCGTCGGGCACATGGACGAGGTCCTCCGCTTCGCGCTGGTCCCCGGCTGCGGCGCCAAGGGGCCGACCTCGAGTCGCGCAGCGCGAACGACCCGCCGCTAGGGTGGCGCGGCGCCTTGGTGAGTCCACGCGGGTGATACCATCGCTGGGCGAGCCGCCCCAACGAGAAGAGGTCGCATGCGGGTCCTGATCACCGGTGGCGCGGGCTTCATCGGCAGCAGTCTGGTGCACTCGCTCGCGGCCGCGCGACACGACGTGGGCGTCATCGACGACCTGTCGACCGGGAAGCTGGAGAACCTCCATCCGGCGGCGTGGTTCCGGCGCCTCGACATTCTGGATCCGGCTCTGACCGAGGCTATCGCCGAGTTCGCCCCGGAGTCGGTCGTCCATCTCGCGGCTCAAGCCGACGTCCAGTCCTCCATCGCCGACCCCGACCGGGACAGGGCGGTCAACGTGGATGGCACGCGGGCGGTCGCGCTCGCCGCCGTGGCGGCCGGGGCGACGCGAGTGATCTCGGCGTCCTCCGCCGCGGTCTACGGGGAGCCTGCCGAACTGCCCCTGAGGGAGACATCGCCGAAGGCGCCAGCGAATCCGTACGGCATCTCGAAGCTGGCAGCGGAGACCGCCATCGCCGAGGTACTTGCGGGGACCGGCACGGACCATGCGTCGTTCCGCTTCTCCAATGTGTACGGCCCGCGCCAGGACTGGCGGGGCGAAGGTGGGGTCGTGGCGATCTTCGCAGCCGCGCTGGCCGCTGGAGAACGCCCCCGGATCTACGGCAGCGGCCGGCAGACCCGCGACTTCATCTACGTCGGCGATATCGTCGCGGCGATCGTCGGCGCACTCGACTCCACCCACCCTCTGGCCGGACCGCTCCCCGATGGTTCGTCGTACAACATCTCCACGGGCGTCCAGCGCCAGGTCGAAGAGGTGGCGGGGATCCTGCGGGCTGCGTCGCGCGTCATGAAGGAGTTCGAGCACGTGCCCGCGCGCGCGGGCGATATCGAGCGGAGTGCGCTCGACCCCTCCAAGGCGCGCGATTCGTTCGGCTGGACGGCCCGGCAACCTCTCGAGGACGGTCTGGCGATCACGTGGCGCTGGTTCGAGCACGCACTGCGGTGAACCCCGAGCCCGATGCGGCGGCCGACCGCCTGACAAGGATCTTCGAGGCGAAGGCCCGCGCGGAGATCCGCCTGGCCGACGCGATGGCCGCGGGCTCCGCGACGGTCGCGGGCGCCGGCGATCCCACGGGTGAGGTCCTCGTGGTCAAGGGCGAGCCTGGGCCGGCCGACATGACCTCCCGTCGAGCGCTGGCTGGAGCGGATGGCGACGCCCTCCGTCTGGCTCTTGAAGCCCTCGGCTTCGAGGGCGACGCAGTCTGGTCCATGTGCTCAAGACCGCGCCCCGGCGTGGCTCCCGCGGATCGGGCCCGCAGGCTGGAGGCGACAGTGGAGGCGGTCGATCCTCGCCTCGTCGTCGCGTTGGACGCGGAGGCCGCCCAAGACCTCGCTTCCGCGTTCGGCGCAAGAGCCCTGCGCCCAGGCGTGCCGGCGGTGGAGCGTGGGCGCGTCTTCGGTGCGGTGGGAGGCCTCGAAGCCTCCCTTGGCGACGACCGCGCGAAGGCGCGTGTGTGGGCGCAGATGAAGGCGCTCGCGAAGGGCTAGTCCTCCTCGATCTCCTCGATCGCGCCCATCGGGCACTCCTCCATGCAGGTCGCGCAGGCCGTGCAGTCGTCCTCGTTCACGGGCTCCGCCTTGTCGTTCACGAGTTCGAGGACCTTCTCGGGGCATGCGTCGACACAGATGCCACAGCCGGAGCATTCGTCCTCGTTGATGATGGGTCGGGGCATGGTCTCTCCTTCGACACCGGACCGATTGTCGCGCGTACATTACCGAGCGGCGGGCGAAGTGTAAAGGTGTCTCTCGCGGAGGCCCCATGCCTGCGATGGTGGGCCCCGCCCTGAGCGACCCGGAGAGCCCTTCCTTCGCACGCCGTCGCGTGTTTGGCCTCTGGGCCGGGTGGGCATACTCTGCGTGCCATCACGTAACTTGACACGCATACACTCAGATTCTACTGTAGGACGCCGATGCTGTCAGGCGGCGTCGATGCACACCGGAAGGAGTCGATCGGACCATGGGCAAGGTAATCGGAATTGACTTGGGCACCACCAACTCGGCGATGGCCGTCCTTGAAGGCGGAGAACCGTCGATCATCATCAACGCAGAGGGCGATCGCACCACGCCGTCGGTGGTCGCGTTCCGCAAGGACGGGGAGCGCATCGTCGGCAAGGCGGCCAAGAACCAGGCCATCACGAACCCCGAGAACACCATCAAGTCCATCAAGCGGTTCGTCGGGCGGAAGTTCGAGGAAACCGCTTCTGAGCGCAAGACCGTGGCGTTCAAGGTCGAGAAGGGCAAGGACGGACGCGCCGTCGTCGACGTCGAGGGCACGCAGTACATGCCGGAGGAGATCTCCGCGATGATCCTGCAGAAGCTCAAGACGGATGCCGAGGCCTATCTGGGCGAGACCGTCACGCAGGCGGTCATCACCGTCCCGGCGTACTTCAACGACATGCAGCGCCAGGCGACCAAGGACGCGGGCAAGATCGCCGGGCTCGAGGTCCTGCGTATCATCAACGAGCCGACTGCCGCGGCGTTGGCATACGGCCTCGACAAGGGCTCCAAGGAGCAGACGGTTCTCGTGTACGACCTCGGCGGCGGCACGTTCGATGTGTCGATCCTCGAGCTCGGCGACGGCGTGTACGAAGTCAAGTCGACCAACGGCGACAACCATCTCGGCGGCGACGACTGGGACCAGCGCGTCATCGACTGGCTCGCCGACAAGTTCAAGAACGACCACGGCATCGACCTGCGCGCCGACAAGATGGCCCTGCAGAGGCTCAAGGAGAAGGCCGAGCAGGGCAAGATGGAGCTGTCTCAGGCCCAGACCGTCCAGATCAACCTGCCGTTCATCACGGCTGACGCATCGGGCCCGAAGCACCTCGACTACGAGTTGACGCGCGCCGAGTTCCTCAAGATCACGGCCGACCTCCTCGACCGCTGCAAGAAGCCGGTCGAGGCGGCCATGAAGGACGCGGGCATGAAGATGGGCGACCTGGACGAGGTCATCCTGGTCGGAGGCTCGACCCGCATGCCTGCCGTGCAAGAGATGGTCAAGAACCTCACGGGACGCGATCCCCACATGGGCGTCAACCCCGATGAGGTCGTCGCGCTGGGCGCCGCCATCCAGGGCGGCGTGCTCGGCGGCGACGTCAAGGGCATCCTGTTGCTCGACGTGACTCCTCTCTCGCTGGGCGTTGAGACCCTGGGCGGCGTCATGACCAAGATGATCGATCGCAACACCACCATCCCGACCCGCAAGACGGAGACCTACACCACCGCGGCCGACGGCCAGACGTCCGTGGAGATCCATGTCTTGCAAGGCGAGCGCGACATCGCGTCGGGCAACAAGACCCTCGGCAAGTTCAGCCTGGCCAACATCCCGCCCGCGCCGCGCGGTGTGCCGCAGGTCGAGGTCACCTTCGACATCGACGCGAACGGCATCGTCAACGTGTCGGCCAAGGATCGCGGGACCGGGCAGGAGCAGAAGATCACGATCTCCGGTTCGACCGCGCTCTCGGACGACGAGGTCGACAGGCTCGTCAAGGATGCCGAGGCGCACGCATCCGAGGACAGCGCCAAGAAGGAGGCCGTGGAGGCCCGCAACGTTGCCGACACCCTGGTCTACAGCACGGAGAAGACCCTGAAAGACCTTGGCGACAAGGTCCCCGGTGACACACGTTCGACCGTCGAGTCCGCCATATCGGACGTCAAGAAGGCGCTCGAAGGCGAGGACGCCGACGCCATCAAGAGCGCATCGACGACTCTGCAGGAGGCGTCCTACAAGCTGGCCGAGATCGTCTACCAGAGCGCCGATAACGAGGCGTCGGGCACCGAGACTCCGGAAGGCGATGAGCCGCCTGCGGACGAGGAGGTCGCCGATTTCGAGGTCGTCGACGACGAAGGGAAGAAGTAGGCCATGGTTCCGCGCAAGGACCCGCATCCTGGGCGCGACGATCGCGTCCGCGGAAGGGCCGCGGACCCGGAAGTGGTCGAGGACCTCGGCGCCCAGTTCTCCGATCGGCCTGATCTGGAGGCCGACCTCGCCGAGGCCCGTGCGGAGGCGGCCCGCAACTTGGAGGCCGCGGCCAGGTGGCAGGCCGAGTTCGAGAACTTCCGCAAGCGTCAAGCAGCGGCGGCGCAGGACCAAGTGCTGCGCGCGAGCGAGCGCGTCGTCGAGAGGCTTCTGCCGGTCATCGACGATCTTGAGCGGACCATCGACCACACCGCGGCCGGCCGGGATTCGTCACATCTGCTCACGGGCGTCGAGATGGTCCACACCCAACTGCTCGACGTCCTGGCGCGCGAGGGCGTGGACGTCATCGACCCCTTCGGTGAGGAGTTCGACCCCCACATGCATCAGGCTGTCACGCAGCGGGAGGACGCCGAGTTCCCCGAGCACACCGTCGTCGAGGTGTTCCAGAAGGGCTATTCGATGCACGGGCGGGTCCTGCGGTATGCGATGGTCGTCGTCAGCAGCGGCGGCCCCGGCCGGAAGACGCCGACGGGGGAGTAGCTGCGGCCATGGCGTCGAAGGACTACTACGAGGTGCTCGGACTGCCGAAGTCGGCGTCCGCGGATGAGATCAAGAAGGCCTTCCGGCGCCTGTCGCGGAAGCATCACCCCGACACGGGTGGCACGGAGGAGCGGTTCAAGGAACTCAACGAAGCGTATCAGACCCTTTCCGATCCCGAGAAGCGCAAGGAATACGATCAGTTCGGACAGTACTTCGGCGGCAACCCCCCTCCCGGAGGGGCCGGCCGGCGCCCGGGGGGCCCTGGGGCTCCCGGGGGCTTCAATCACCAGAACGTGGACCTGGGCGATCTGGGCGGGTTCGGCGACATCTTCGGCTCCGTATTCTCAGGGGTGGGCGGGGGTGGTGGAGGCGCGCCTCGCGCGCAACGGGGTCGGGATCTTCAGTACGACGTGACGTTGTCCTTCGATGAGGCTTTCACGGGTGTCTCGAGCAAGGTCGAGGTCCAGCGCAGTGAGAGGTGCTCGACCTGCAAGGGGTCGGGTGCGGCTCCCGGCACCGGCCCCACCACGTGTCCCGTCTGCAAGGGCAGCGGCCGCTCCGCTCAGGGTCAGGGCATGTTCGCCGTCTCGCGGGCATGTCCCCGGTGCGGCGGCTCAGGGCAGGTGGTCGAGACCCCATGTGGCACGTGCCGCGGTAAGGGAAGCGTTGTGAGGGTGAAGCCCCTCACCGTTCAGATCCCCGCCGGTGTCACCGATGGCGGCAAGATCCGGTTCGGCGGCAAGGGTGAGCCCGGGTCGTCGGGAGGCCCAGCGGGCGATCTGTACGTGGTCACCCACATCCGCCCGCACCCTTTCTTCACGCGCGACGGCGCCGACATCCTGCTCGACCTGCCCGTGACTGTGACGGAGGCTGCGCTCGGAGCCGAACTCGAGGTGCCGACGCCGGACGGACGCGTGAAGCTCAAGATGAAGGAGGGCACGCAGACCGGTAAGGTGTTCAAGTTGCCGGGCAAGGGCGCGCCGAAGCTCAAGGGTGGAGCGCGTGGTGACATGAAGGTGAAGGTGCAGGTGGTCACACCGAGGGAGATGAGCGCGGAGCAGAAGGAACTCCTCAAACGCTTCGCCTCCGCTCGGGATGAAGACGTGCGCGGGCATCTCCAGCGTACTGGACGAGGGTGACGTGACGCGATGACGGCAAGGAGCAGGGCCGCGGACCCGAGCGACGAGCGGCCCGTATACATGATCAGCGTGGCGGCGGAGCTCTCCGGCATGCATCCGCAGACCCTGCGCGTGTACGAGCGCCGTCATCTGCTGCGGCCGAGACGATCCTCTGGGAACACGAGATTGTACTCGGACGCTGATATCGAGCGGCTGCGGTTCATCCAGAACCTCTCCCAGGAAGGGATCAACCTCGCCGGCGTGATGCGTATCATCGAGCTTGAAGATGAGCGGGCCCACCTCCTTGCGGAGATAGACGCTCTGCGGGGGCTTGCGGAGGAGATACGCCTGCGGATGGACCAGGAGATCCAGTCGGCACACGCGTCGTATCGCCGCGAGATCGTGCTCGTTCCCCGAGGCGGCATCGCGAGAGTCGTGCGCGATGCGCACCGGTCGGCGTAGCATGTACAGGAATGGCGCCGTGCGCGCCGAATGGATAGCACGCCACGACACGGATGCGACGAGCAGGGGGCAGGAATGAGAGCACTACGCACAGGGAGCGGGCTTCACAAGGCGGTCGCCATGGCGGCGATCGCCGCGATGGTGATGATGGCGGTCGCGCTGACGGGCTGCGGCGGGACGAAGGAGTCACCCGGGGGCCCGAGCGGCACGGGCGTACCCGCGGGCGCGGCGAACCTGGTCGTGCCTGACAGCGTCCGCGGCGAGATGCTGGACGTCCTCAAGGCGGCGTCCTTCACGGTCGGGGATCCCGTCTATGTCTACATGAACTACGTGTCGGACGCGAAGGACCAGATCGTCGTGACGGGCGCGCTGCGCGGTCCGAAGGACTTGGTAGCCGGCGCGGCCGCGGCCGACTTCACCAAGGTGACGTTGGCCAACGTCAAGGGTAAGTGGATGGTGACCGGCGCTAAGTAGCTCGACGAGTGAGAACGGGAGCCGGGGTCCCCTTGACGGGGGCGCCGGCTCCGTTGTTTCCCCCAGCGATGCGAAGGGTGCGTGGCCAAGGCGCTCATCGACGGCTCCGTCCACGAGGGGGACACAGTGAGGGTGGACCTTGGGCAGGACGGCGGCCTGACCCTGCAGTGATCCCGTTCGCGTGAAGCCAACCTGGCCTGACGCTTGGCCATGCGGTCGGCCCGGTCTCGGCGGGCGTGTCAGCGCCCCGCGGTAGAATGGGGCGCCGACGGACTCGGGGAGGACCATGACTCGGCCAGTTCGATTCATCCACGCCGCCGATCTTCACCTCGACGCGCCGTTCAAGGGCATCGACGCCGCGGATCCTCGCGTTCGATCCGTGCTCGTGGATTCGACGTATGTCGCTTTCGACGCCGTCGTGTCGGCCGCGATAGAGCGCGAGGTCGACTTCCTTGTGCTAGCGGGCGACGTGTACAACGCTGCCGACAGGAGCGTCCGCGCCCAACTGCGCTTCGCCGACGGCATGAGGCGGTTGGCGGACGCGGGAGTGGAAGTCTTCATCGCTCACGGCAACCACGACCCCGCGAACGGCTGGTCGGCTCGCCTCCCGTTGCCGCCGTCGGTCCACGTGTTCTCGCACACGACCGTCGAACGACTGGTCGTGGAACGCGAAGGCGAGCCTCTCTGCTCCCTGTACGGCCGCAGTTTCGGGACCGCCGCCGAGACCGCGAACCTTGCCCGCGGCTTCGTCCGACAGGACGGCGAGGCGGTATCCATCGGCGTGCTGCACGCCAACGTGGGCGGCGACACCGAGTACGAGCCGTATGCGCCATGCTCGCTCGAGGACCTGCGCGCGGCGGGGATGGACTACTGGGCGCTCGGTCACATCCACAAGCCGTCACGGCTGTCCGACAAGCCGCGAGTCAACTATGCCGGAAGTCCGCAGGGGCTCAACCCCAAAGAGGACGGTGAGCACGGCTGTCTGCTGGTCGAGATCGCGGGCGGTGTCGTGAGCGAGGAACTCCTCCCGACCGCTGCTGTGCGCTGGGCGAGGTTGACCGTTGAAGCGGGCGCCCTGTCCGATCTCGAAGCGGTGCATGATGCCTTGCGGTCCGCCTGCATCGAGGTGGCCGGCGAGGGAGACATCCCGGTGAGCCTGCGCATCGACCTGGTCGGTCGTAGCGAGGCGCACGCGGACCTCGCCCGTGAGGATGGCTCGGGCGCGACCGCGCTGGCCCAGATCGTCTCCCATCTGCGCCTCGATCTCATGTCCCGCCAGCCATGGCTCTGGGTCGACCGCGTCCGCGACCTCACATCGGCGACCGTGGACTTGGAGGCGTTGAGGGCACAGGAGGACTTCGTCGGCGACCTGGTACGGCTCGCCGACGGGGTCCTGGCCGACGAGGTCGCGATCGAGGCGATGTTCGCCGAAGTGATCGATCCCGTGCGCAAGAAGGTGGGCGGGTCGGCCGTGGACCTTGACCCTCGGACGGTCCTGGAACGGGCTCGCGACCTCTGCCTCGATCGGCTGCTCGCTGAGGACGGGGCACGATGAGGCTGCGACGGGTCGAGGCCATCCGCTATGGCGGCCTTTCGGATGCCCTTCTCGAGGAGTTCGGCGACGGGCTGACGGTGGTGCTCGGGCCGAACGAGGCGGGCAAGAGCACGTTCACGGCCCTGGTCCGGCACCTGCTGTACGGCTTTCCCAAGAGGAACGCGAAGGAGGCTTCGTACGCCCCGCGAGCCGGCGACCGTCACGGCAGGTTGGTGTTCGAAGGCGACCACGGCGTGTGGGCGCTCGAGCGTGTCGACGGCGTGCACGGCGGTCCAGTCTCCGTGCGGACCCTCCGCGGCGCCGACTATCCCGGTCAGCTTCGAGACGACCTCGTGAGCGGAGTGAGCGAGAGCGCCTACCGAGTCGTGTTCGGCTTCGGACTCAGCGACCTCGCCGCCATCGAGCAGATGAGGGACTCGGGTGACGACATCGTCGGGAGGCTCTACTCCGCGGGCACGGGGGTCGCGGTGAACCCCGTGGAGGTGCGGGCCAGGCTCTTGGATTCCGCCGGCGCCATATGGGCTCCGGGCGCGACGCGACGCCGCCTCAACACGCTGCTCGCCGAGCGTGACGAGCTGCGCGTGCGCCTGCAGGCCCTCGCGGCCGAAGCCGAGACGTTCGCAGCCGACAGAGCGCGACTCGAGACCCTCGACGCGGAGGTCGAGACTGCCCGGGTTCAGCGGGACCGCTTCGAGGTGACCTCACGAGATACATCGAGGGCGGTCGAGCAGGTCGAGGCGCGCGCCATCGAACTGGCTGGAGCCGAAGCCGCACTCCTCGAAGCGCGCGCCGAGGTCGAGCGCGAAGGGGCCGCCTTGGCGGGGGTCGTACCCGACGGGCGGGTCTTGGGCGCCGCGCCGGAGATCGAGGCGGTCCTCGCCGACCTCTCGGGGCATCGCGACCGCATGGAGCGCCTCGCGGCGGCCGAGGCCGAACTGGCCCAGATAGACGGCCGCGTGGCCGCCGAGCGTGCCGCGCTCGGCGGCCCGGCCGGCGCCGCACCCGGCATCCAGCTCGGGCAGTCGGAGGAGGTGGAGGAGTGGCGTACGCGGCTCGAGCGCGTGGCGCTTCGAGCGGACGAGTCGCGGCGGGCGGCGCGCGATGGGGAGGCCGCCTCGCGGGTCGCGGCGCGGACGGACGAGTCTTCCGGCGCGCGCCCCGGGCCCACGGCTGCATATGCGATGTTCGCGTTCGGGGCCGTTGCGGTCGCGGTGGGAGCCTTCATCGGACAGTGGCCGATGTGGCTGATGGGCCTTCTGCTCCTGGCCACGGGCGCTCTCTTTCTGTTCTCGCGGGTGCGAGTCACGGTCTCGGGCACGACCCCGGGCACAACCCCTGGCACGGAAGAGCTCACCGCATCGGCTCGGCTGGCCGCGCAGCGCGCGAGCGACGACGCAGGCGACGTCGAGTCGGCGCGCGGCGAGTGGGCCGCATGGTTGGTTTCAGCGGGATTGCGGCCCGGCATCACGCCGGCCGAAGCCGCGGCCGTCGTGTCCGCCGGCAAGGCCATCGCCGCCCTTGAGAACGACCGCGCTGTCCGCGCGGAGGCGCTCGCTTCCGAGCGAGCCACCGCCAGGCGTACGCCGCCCGGCTCTCGGCTCTGGTGGCGGTCTTCGTCCCCGAAGCGCCGGCCTCTACGGCTGAGACGGCGGCGGTCACCGCTGAGCGGCTACGCGAGGCGCTCACGTCCGCCCGCGCGGTCGCCAGCCAGCGCGACTCGGCCGCCGAACGCCTGCGGGTCGCGACAGCTCGCGTGACGGACCTCGACAGCCGCGCGGCGGGCGCGGAGGCCGCGATCGCGGCCGTGCTGACGGAGCACGCCGCCGACAGCGCGACGGCGCTGAGAGTCGCAGCCGACGCCGTCCATGAGCAGGCCGTGGCCGCACGCGACGCGTTCGAGGCGCTCGCAGAGGAGCGGTCGGAGCTGAAGGGCCGACTCGACACCGAGTCTCGCGACAGCGGCATGGGCGCTGTGCGCGCCGAACAGTCAGGGGTGGAGGAACGCATCATCTCGGCGCAGTCCGACTACGCGGTGCTCGCGTGCGCCGCGCGCCTGCTCGGCGCCACCCAGGAGAAGTACGAGCGGGATCGCCAGCCACAGGTCGTCACGGCGGCGGGTGATGTCTTCCGGCGGATCACCGGCGACCGGTTCGCTCGCATCAACGTTCCCTTGGGCGGGCGCAGCATCCAAGTCGTCACAGGTCGCGGCACGGACTACACGACGGAGTCGCTGTCCCGCGGAACGGCGGAGGCGCTCTACCTCGCCATGCGCATCGGGCTCATCGAGCAGCTCGGAGCGGTGGGGGGCTCTCTGCCGGTGCTCATGGATGACATCCTCGTCAATCTCGACCCCGAGCGCCGTCAGGGCGCGGCCGAGGCGATCGCGCATCTCGCCTCAGTGCGTCAGGTCGTCGTCTTCACCTGTCATCGCGAGACCCTCGCCGCCCTCCAGGCCGCCGATCCTGGCTGCACTTTGATCGAGATCGGGCGCTGCCCGGCCCTCTAGTCCGTCGCGGCCGTCGGGCGAGCGACGGTTGGCCGCTCGTGCGCGAAGTCGTACCCTCGAGCGGCGCCCTCGCGCGATGTGCCGGCTGGAGGGCGATGAGTCCTTCCGAAGGGAAACGAAGACTTTGTCGCTCGAATCAAGGGGCAGCGCGCTCATCGATCTGTCGTCGGTCGTCAAGGTGTACGACACCGGCGAGGTGCCTTTCACCGCGCTCAAGAGCATCGACCTCGCGGTCGAGGCGGGAGAGTTCGTCGGGCTCATCGGCAAGTCGGGTTCGGGGAAGACGACCCTGATCAACATGATCACCGGCATCGATCGGCCCACGTCCGGCGGCGTCGTCGTGGCCGGGACCCCGGTGCACGAGCTGGGGGAGAATCGTCTGGCCATGTGGCGCGGGCGCACGATCGGCGTCGTCTTCCAGTTCTTCCAGCTGCTCCCGACGCTCACGGTCGTGGAGAACGTCATGTTGCCAATGGACTTCTGCAACGTGCACGCCCGCCGGGAGCGGGAGGGTTACGCCATGGCCCTTCTAGAGCAGGTCGAGATGGCCGACCAGGCGTACAAGCTCCCAGCCGCCCTGTCGGGAGGCCAGCAGCAGCGGGTCGCCATCGCGAGGGCCCTGGCAAACGACCCGCCGATCCTGGCGGCCGACGAGCCGACCGGGAACCTGGACTCCGCGACGGCCGAGGCCGTCTTCGGGCTGTTCGAGCAGCTGGTCCATCGAGGGAAGACCATCGTCATGGTGACCCATGACGACGACCTCGCCGCCCGGGTGACGCGCGCCCTGCACGTCCGTGACGGCGAGATCGTGGAGGATGCACGGAACCCGATGCGGGTGCCGGCTCGCCGCGATGCCTGATCCCCGTTGGGCCAAGATCGGCCGCGACCTGCTGGCGCACAAGGTCAGGACCCTGCTGACCGTCCTATCGATCGCCGTCGGTGTGTTCGCGATCCTCGTGGTCCTCGGCGGCCGCGGCATGCTCCTGCAGTCCTTCGACGCGAACTTTCCGCGCTCGGTGCCGGGTGACGCGACGCTCTACACGAGCGACTGCGGATCCGACCTCTTGCGCGCGGTGGAACGCTCCGCGGGCGTGGGTGCCGTGGCTGGACGCAGAAGCGTCGTGTTCAGGTACCTTCCGGGAGACCTGCGCTCCCAGGCCCAACCCCCCGCGGGTGTCACGTTGGCGCAACGCTCGCGCAGCATCGAGCTGGTCGCTTCCGAGGACTGGGCGACCGCTCGCGTGGAGCGTGTGTTTCCCGACTCAGGCGTCTCGTGGCCGCCCGCGGCCGGCGAGGTCGTCCTCGAGCGCTCCGCGCTCCAGCAGGATTCGCCCGTCGTCGGCGATGTCATCACGGTCGACGCGGGCGACGGCACGAAGCGCGTCCTGCGCGTCACAGGCTATGCGCACGACATCAACGCCATCCCGGCCATGTTCTCGGGCCACATCAGCGGGTTCGTCTCGATGGCCGAGATGGGGGCGCTCGGCCAGGCCGCGGAGTACAACCGCATCGTCGTATCCATGGACCGGCCCGACATCACCCGCGACGAGGCCAGCCGCATCGCGATACGGCTGCGCGACGACGTGCTGGCGCCTCGGGGCGTGCGGGTGTTCGGCATGCAGGTCCCCGAGCCCGGGAGCCACTTCCTCGGCGACATCTTCCGGGCGGTGGCGGTCCTTCTGCTCGCGCTCGGGGTGATGGCGCTCATGCTGTCGGGGTTCCTCGTCGTCAACACGGTATCCGCCCTGGTCTCTCAGCAGGTCCGGCAGATCGGCGTGATGAAGGCGGTGGGCGCCCGCTCGTCGCAGATCATGTGGATGTACCTGGCGCTCGTGGCCGTGTATGGCGTGCTTGCCGTCGCGGTCGGCCTGCCGACGGGAAGCTACTGGGCGGCCTGGTTCGCGAGGTTCGGCGGCGGCCTGCTCAACTTCGGCGACGCCCCGGCCGGACCGCCCGGCTATGCCGTCGCGCTGGCCATCTGCGTGGGACTCGTCGTGCCCCTCGCGGCGGCCTACCTTCCGATCCGCTCCGGCACGCGAGTGACGGTGGTGCGGGCCCTCAACTCGACGGGGATGTCGGCCGCCGGCTTCGGTCACGGTGTCATCGATCGGATCCTCGGGCTCGTGAGGGGGCTGCCGCGGCCGGTGGCGCTGGCGCTGCGCAACACCTTCCTGCGCAAGGGCCGACTCGCGCTGACGCTGACCACGCTCACCCTGGCGTCCGTGGTCGTCATGTCGGTCATGAGCGTGCGCACGTCGATGCTCCGCACGGTGGACGATGTCGCGAGCTGGTGGCGCTACGACGTCGAGGTGAGCTTCCAGCAGCCGGTCAACGCCTCCGCGGTGGAGCGCGAGGCGCTGCGGACGCCCGGGGTGACGGCCGTCGAGACGTGGCTCGTGCGACAGGCCTCGCTCAAGCGGCCTGGCGGCACGGAGGACGAGGGGATCTCCGTGATCGGTCTTCCAGCGACGACCACGTTCGTGACCCCTCGCCTCGTCGCCGGCCGTTGGCTGGCGCCGGGCGACGAGGGCGAGGTCGTCGTGAACACCGATGTCGCCAACGACGACGGCATCCATGTCGGCGACGTGCGCACGTTCACGGTCCTCGACAAGGAGCGGGAGTGGCGGATCGTGGGGATCGTGCAGGGCCAGCTCATGGGGTCCGCGGTCTTCGTCGAGCGCAACTATCTGGAGAGCGCGCTGGCTGAGGCCGGCGGCATCGGGCGGATGGTGGTGCGCGCCGCGGACCAGACGGACTTCGGCCAGCGCCAGACCGGCGACCGGCTCGAGCAGCGGCTGAAGGATGCGGGCTTCGCCGTCGCAAGCGTCCGCAACCAGAAGGCCATGGCAGCCAGCCTTTCCAGCGAACTCGGCATCCTCGTCACGTTCCTCATCATCATGGCGGTCATCTTGGCCGCGGTCGGCATCATCGGGCTGTCGGGGACCATGATCATCAACGTGCTCGAGAGCACGCGCGAGATCGGCGTGATGCGCGCGGTCGGAGCCTCGCACGCATCCATCTACCAGGTGTTCGTCACCGAAGGCGTGGTCATCGGCACGCTCAGCTGGCTGCTGGGGGCCCTGTTCACCTACCCGGTCAGCCTGGGGCTCGTGCGGCTGCTCGAGAAGGCGATCACCATCCCGCTGTCCTACGAGTTCTCGTGGGGCGGGATGTTCCTGTGGCTGGCGATCGTCTCGATCATCTCCGCGGGCGCGAGCCTGCTCCCGGCGTTCCGTGCCTCGCAGGTCAGCGTGCGCGACGCCATCGCGTACGAGTGACATGGTCGCCGCGGCGCAGCCGGGGTGCCGTGGCGCGGCAGCCGGGGTGCGGGGGCACGCGTCATCGATGTCGTTTCGGTCGCTCGTGCCGGGCCGCCGCGGTCCTGAGGCGTCGCTCGTGCACGATCTCGAAGAACATGTGCGCGAGCAGCACCACGGCCGTGCCCGCGAGCAGCCCCCACACCCCCAGGTGCGCCGTGCGTATCCACGGGAGCGCCCTGGAGGCGGCGTCGGCCCCGGTGTATCCGATCGTGCACACGACGATCGACCAGGCCACGGCCCCGAGCGCGTTGTACGTGAGAAACGTGTGCCACGGCATGGCCGACGCGCCCGCGACCAGTGCCGCGACGACGCGCAGGGCGGGGATGAATCGTGCCGAGAAGACCGCCACGGGGCCGCGCTTCTTGAAGAAGGCGTCCATCCGATCGAGCCTCTCCGGTGTGACGAACACCCATCGCCCGAACCGCTCCAGGAACGGCCGGCCGCCCTCCCGCCCGATGGCGAAGCCGATGTTGTCTCCCGTGATCGCGGCGGCGGCCGCCACAAGGCCGACGAGCACGATGGAGAGGCGGCCTCGGGCTGCGAGCGCGGCCGCCGTGAGCAGCATCGTCTCGCCCGGCACGGGCAGCCCGGCGTTCTCCAGAAAGACGCCGGCGGCCAGAGCGGCGTAGCCGTAGCGGCCCACGTCCGTGAGCAACGTGGAGCCAAGCGCCTGTAGGGTCGGCATGGATGACATGTCCGCATGATACCCGCGCCGGGAGGGTATCCTACGGGGGCCACCGCGAATGTCTGCCCGAGGAGCCCAGCCATGTCATCACGCACATTCGCCTCCGACAACAACTCGGGCGCGCACCCCGCCGTCCTCGCCGCGATCGCCGCGGCCAACGCCGGTCACGTCCATGCGTACGGCTACGACCCGTGGACGGATGAAGCCGTGGCCACGCTGAGAGGCCATGTCGGCGACGACGCCCGTGTGTACTTCGTGTTCAACGGCACGGGCGCGAACGTCACGGCGCTGTCCTCGGTCGTGCGCCCAGGCCAGGCCGTCCTGTGTCCGGCGACCGCCCACGTCAACACCGACGAATGCGGGGCGCCCGAGTACTTCCTGGGCGCCAAGGTGATGGGCCTGCCCACCCGGGACGGGAAGCTCACGGTCGAGTCCATGGAACCGAGCGTGCGCCTGCTCACCGGAGTCGAGCATCACGCCCAGCCGAGGGTCGCCTCGATCAGCCAGGTCGCGGAGACGGGAGTGGTCTATTCGCCGGACGAGGTACGAGCGTTGGCGGACTACTGCCACGGCAACGGCATGCTGCTGCACATGGACGGGGCCCGCGTGGCGAACGCGGCAGCGTCGCTCGCGCTGCCGATCCGCGCGTTCACGACCGACGCGGGCGTGGACATGCTGAGCTTCGGCGGCACCAAGAACGGGATGCTGTTCGGGGAGGCGGTCTGCTTCCTGACCCCGGGGCTGGGCGAGGGCTTCAAGTACGTCCGCAAGGTCGGCTCCCAGCTGGCGAGCAAGATGCGGTTCGTGTCGTCGCAGTTCACGGCCTTGTACGCCGGCGACCTGTGGTTGGAGCTCGCGGATCACGCCAACGCCATGGCCAGCCGGCTCGAGATCGGCGCGCGCGCCGCCGGCGTGGGTTTCGCGTACCCGGTGGCTGCCAACGAGTTGTTCCCCGTGCTGCCGACCGCGGCCGTGCCGCTGCTGCAAGCCGTCGCGGACTTCTACGAATGGGATGTGCGCGCGGACGGCACGACCGTGGCTCGCTGGGTCTGTTCGTGGGACACCACTGAGGATGACGTCGACCGTCTGTGCGAGGCGCTGCACCCGCTGCTGGGCTGAGGCGAATCGACACCGGTTCGGCGACTGCCCTATACTCGGGCCACCCCCGGGTGCCTTTGGGAATGTAGAACCCGCGCTCGCCACACGTATCGGTCCGCCCTTGATGGCGACGCATCCAGCAGGAAGTCACTCCATGTCCTTCGATCCACTCGGTCTCACGCCCGAACTCACCAATGCCGTCGCGGCGCTCGGCTACGTCGAGCCGACGCCCATCCAGGCTCAGGCCATCCCGCTGGTGCTCGAGGGCCGCGACGTCGTGGGGTGTGCGCAGACGGGCACCGGCAAGACGGCGGCGTTCGTCCTGCCGGCGTTCCAGAGGATCCCCGCCGAGGGAGTGCTCCGCATCCTGGTGGTCTCGCCGACGCGCGAGCTCGCGCAGCAGATCGAGGTGTTCTCCACCGCGGTGGCCGCGCATACGGGACATCGCGTGCTTGCGGCACTGGGAGGCGTGCCGATCGATCCGCAGACGGCGGCGCTGAAGAAGGGCGTCGACATGCTGGTCGCCACGCCCGGGCGGTTGCTCGACCTCGTGAACCGCAAGGCGGCCGACCTCGGCCGGGTGGAGATCCTCGTTCTCGACGAAGCCGACCGCATGCTCGATATGGGCTTTTGGCCCGACGTCCGCCGCATCCTGGCGCAGTTGCCTCACAAGCGGCAGACGCTCCTGTTCTCCGCCACGATGGCGCCTGAGGTCCTGCGAATAGTGAACAAGAACCTGGTCGACCCCGTGCGTGTGGACGTGGCTCCCACCGGGACCCCCATCGAGGCCATCCACCAGGCGCTCTACCCGGTCGACGACTCGCAGAAGGTCGACCTGATGGTCGCGCTCATGAAGGCGCACGGAGACTTCGACCGGACGCTCGTGTTCACGCGCACGAAGCAGCGCGCCGACGCCGTCGTCAGCGCGCTGGAGCGCGCGGGGGTGAAGGCGACCGCGATGCACTCCGACCGGTCGCAGGAGCAGCGCACCAAGGCGCTTGAACGGTTCCGCGACGGCCGGATCCGCGTGCTCGTGGCGACGGACGTGATGAGCCGCGGCATCGACGTCGACGACATCAGCCACGTGGTCAACTACGACGTGCCGAACAGCCCCGAGGACTACGTGCACCGCATCGGTCGCACCGCGCGAGCGGGAGCCAGCGGCACCGCGTTCACGTTCGTGTCCATCATGGAGTTCCCCGACCTCGACGCGATCGAGATGCTGATCGAC
Source organism: Coriobacteriia bacterium (assembly GCA_025361335.1). Taxonomy (GTDB): domain Bacteria; phylum Actinomycetota; class Coriobacteriia; order Anaerosomatales; family PALSA-660; genus JANYAK01. The sequence continues at coordinate 34,372 of JANYAK010000038.1, read as the reverse complement.
TCCGAGATCCCGGTCGAGGAGCTCGAGGGATTCCCGTACCGGGAACGTGCCGTCCCTCGCGCCGGGCGCTTGACGGCGCGCAAGAAGCGCCGCGCCTTCGGCGGTCGCGTCATGGGAAGGCGTCGCGGGCGACGATAGCGCGCCGGGGCGGCTTCAGGCTCCGGCCATCCGGGCGGCGCACTCGAGCGCCTTTCCCGCATGCTCGGGCGCGGCGTCGGCCAGGGCCCAGAATCGGCGGATCGCCTGCCGCGCGAACTCCCGGTATCCCTCATCGCCGGTCGCCTCCGCCAGCAACAAGGCGTTCTCGACAGCGGTGGCGGCGCCCGACGGAGTCGGCTGGTCGCCCTGCTCGCGAGGCCTGACGGGGAGCTCGGTGCCGGCGGGCGTCATATAGAGCGCGTCCCCGTCCGCGAACCTCCGCAGCGTCTCTCGATGCAGGAAAGCGGCTCGGTCGATCCATACCGGGTCGCCCGTCGCCTGATGAGCTGTCAGGCACGCGGCCGCGGCGTGAGCGTGATCCTCGATGAGGCGGACGTCGGCGACCGAAGGGTCATCGGCGACATGTCGCAGTGTCCCGGCGGACAGCGACATGTCGAGAACCGAGACGAGGGTCTCCAATCCGAGGGCGGACATCCCGGAGTCGCTGAAGGCCATCCCCGCCTCCATGAGGCCGCGCGCGGCGATCATGTTCCACGAGGTCACGACCTTGGTGTCGGCTTCCGGCTGCGGCCGTCGCGCACGGTCCCCCGCGATGAACTCGAGCACGCCGTCGACGACATCGGCGTCTGCGTCGCGACCTCGCGACCGAGTGAGCGTGAACGGCTCCGTCACCGAGTCGGCGCCGAGGTGAGCGAGCGCGACCCGGTACGCGGCCGGTGCGAGCGCCGTCTCGAGCTGAGCTCTGGTCCACAGGTAGGTGGCGCCCTCGAGCCCGGCGGTGTCGGCCGCCAGCGACGCGTACAGGCCACCCTCCGGCGCCGTCAGCTCACGCCGTAGGAACAGAGCTGTCTGGTGAGCCACATGCGCATACTCGGCCCGCACGGCGTCGTCGGAGGCAAGCGGGGCGGCGGCGGCCAGCGACGACAGCAGCAGACCGTTGTCGTAGAGCATCTTCTCGAAGTGCGGCGTCCGCCAGCGACGGTCCACGGCGTATCGGAAGAGCCCCCCTCCGGCTTGGTCGTAGACGCCGCCGCGGATCATCGACGTGAGCGTGGTCTCGATGGACCAGGCGATCCCGGGGTCCGGGGCGAGCGACTGGTAGCGGGCGAGGAACAGCAGCAGCGGGGCCTCGGGGAACTTGGTCCCGGTCCCGAACCCGCCGGACTCGGTATCGACCGAGCGCAGGAGGTACTCCGCGGCGGTGTCGAGGGTGCCCCGGTCGAGCTCTCGGGCAGGCCTGGGTCCGGCCTGCTCGCGCAGGAAGGCGAGCGAGGCTTGCGAGACGCGCTCGAGATCGCCGCCGCCCGCGCTGAAGGCCTCGTCGGCCGCGTTCAGGACTCCGCACAGCGACGGCAGGTCCCCCATCGGCTCCTTGGGGAAGTACGTGCCGCCCAGCAGAGGCAGGAGGTCGGGGGTCAGCACCAGCGACATCGGCCAGCCGCCGTGCCCGGTGGTCGCGACGACGTAGTCCATGTAGAGGGCGTCGACATCGGGCCGCAGCTCGCGGTCGACCTTCACGGGCACGAAGCGCCGGTTGAGCAGCTCGGCCGTCTCGGGATCGCGGAACGACTCTCGCTGCATGACGTGGCACCAGTGACATGCCGAGTAGCCGACGGACAGGAAGATCGGCCGCTGTGCCGACTGCGCGGCCTCGAACGCCGCGGGGCCCCACTCGTACCAATCGACCGGATCGTCCGCATGCTGTCGCAGGTAGAGAGACGCGGCATCCGACAGCCGTGAGGACGCCATCAGAAAGGCTCCCATCGTCTGGAAGGGCGTGCGTCCGAGTCTCCCGATAGGATACCCGTGCGCGCGGCTATCCATCGTAAGCGTTCGGATGCCGGCGCCTCCGCTCCCGGCCGTCGGGCGCTATGATGATGGCCGTGGTTCCATCGGTGCTTTGGAGGGGGATCCCAAGTGGACATTCTACTGGCGTTTCTCGTATTGCCGGTCGTCGTGTTGGTAGCCGTGGCGCTCTCCGGCCTGCGCGTCGCGAACGAATACGAGCGCGCCGTGGTGTTTCGGCTCGGGCGTCTGAAGGGCCTGCGGGGACCGGGCCTGTACTGGCTCATACCGCTCGGGATAGAGACGCAGCGCAAGATGGACCTGCGGACCATGACCGTGGACATGGAGAGCCAGGAGTCCATCACGAAAGACTCGGTCACCGTCAAGGTGAACGCGGTCGTATGGCTCAAGATATCGGACCCGATCAAAGCGGTCGTCGGCGTGGCCAACTACTACGCCGCGTCCTATCAGGTGGCGCTGACGAGCCTCCGCAACATCATCGGCCAGCACGTGCTGGACGAGGTCCTCAAGGAGCGTGACAAGATCAACGAAGCGCTCCAGGCGGTCGTCGACCAGGCGACCGAGCCGTGGGGCGTCAAGGTCGAGATGGTCGAGATGAAGGACGTCGAGATCCCCGTCAGCATGCAGCGTGCGATGGCCCAGGAGGCCCAGGCCATGCGCGAGAAGCGCGCGCGCATCATCAAGGCCGAGGCGGAGCTGGAGTCGTCGTCGAAGCTGGCCGACGCCGCGAAGATCATCACGGAGAATCCGCTCGGGCTCGAGCTGCGGCGCATGCAGATGATCACCGAGGTCGGCGCCGAGCAGAACACCACGACCATCATCATGATGCCGTCCGAGTTCGTGACGATGGCGGAGAGCCTGGCGAAGTCGTTCCGCGTCGGCACGTCCGAGTCGAAGTAGGCTCGCCCGTCCACCCTTCGGGAGACGGGGACAGCCGCATCGGTCGGTTCGCAGGCGTACCATGGTGCGATGCGCTATCTCATCGACGGCTACAACGTGACCATGGCTGACGACGCCACGCGCCGCCTCGACCGCGACTCCCAGCGGCTCGCGCTGGTGCGGCGCATGTCGGCGCGCGGGCGCGAGTTGCTGGGAGTCGGTCCCGTGACCATCGTGTTCGACGGGGGAGCCCTGCGTGCGGACGAGGTCCATGGCAACGTCCACGTGCGGTTCTCAGGTGACGGCAGCGCCGACGACGTCATCGTGGACATGGCGATCGCCGCCCGCGGCGACGTGGTCGTCGTGACCGCCGACCGGGAACTGCGCTCGCGCGTGCGGGAACACGCGGGGAGGTCCGTTGGCGTGCGGCCGGTCTCGACCATCTTCGAGGACGCGCCGCCGGCGCCCTCCACCCGCAGACCGGCACGCAGACACGCGCACGGCGGACTGCCCAAGGGTCATGAGAACATCACTCGCGAGCTCGCGGACATGTGGCTTCCCAAGGAGGACGAGTAGGTGCCAGGGCTCGGCGTTATCACGAACGTCGTGGCGGTGCTCGCGGGCACCGCGATCGGCCTCATCTTCGGTCGCTTCATCGCGGACCGGTTCCGCAGGATCGCTTTCGTCGCCCTCGGGCTGTCGACCTTCTCGATAGGCGGGGTCATGGTCATCGGGGGGCTGATCAAGGCGGACGCGGCCGGATCGAGGTACGCCGTCCTCGTCCTCGTCGTGTCGCTGGTGGTCGGCGGCCTCATCGGAGAGGCGATAGGCGTCGAGGCCTGGCTGGAGCGCTTCGGCCAGTGGCTGCGCGCTACCGCGTATCGCATCCCCGCGTTCGCGGCGTCGGGTGAGGGCGAGCACCACATGGTCGAAGGGTTCGTCGCCGCGTCGCTGCTGTACTGCGTGGGCACCATGACCATCATCGGATCGCTCCAGGACGGTCTCGGCTCGCCGAACCTGCTCTATCTCAAGTCGCTGCTCGATGGTATCGCGTCCGTCGCCCTGGCCTCGGCGCTCGGCATCGGCGTGGGATTCTCCGTCATCCCGATACTGATCGTTCAGGGCGGGATCGCCCTGGGGGCGCACGGGCTTCAACCGCTCCTCACCGACCCGGTCGTGCGGGAGATGTCCACCGTGGGCGGCACGCTCATCCTCGCGATCGGCCTCGACCTGATGGACATCAAGCGCCTGCCGGTGGGCAACCTCATGCCCGCCGTGATCGTCGCGGGGGTGCTGGGAGCGTTCCTGGGATAGCGTGCCCGGGCTCGGGGGCGTTATCGGGTACAACGTGAGAATGGATCGCTTCCCCACAGTCGAGGCGCGCGACCTCGAGGGCCGTCGATATCGCCTGCCCGACGACCTGCCTCCCGGACGGCACCTGCTCATCGTCGCGTTCCAGAGACGGCATCAGTCGATCGTCGACAGGTGGAAGGCGGCGGCGGAGGAGTTGGCCGACTCGTATCCCGACCTCACGGTCTGGGAGATGCCGGCGCTCGCTCGGGGATACGCGCCGGCCCGGCCCTACATCGACGGCGGCATGCGCGCGGCGATCCCTGAGCTATCGGAAAGGCAGCACGTGATCACGGCGTACACCGACCTGCGCACACTCACTCGTTTACTCGGGATCCCAGACCGCCGCAACGTCCACGCGTTCCTGGTGGGGGCGCATGGCAGGGTGGTGTGGCGGGAGTCGGGCAACGTCGACGCGGCGAAGGTGCGGCTGCTCGCCGAGGCGCTGGCCGAGGCCGAAGAGTGACACGGGCGCGGCGCTTCTCAGGCGGTCGGACCTAGGCGCTCTCTCGCCAGCCGAGGACCTCGAATGCGCTCGGACAGAGGTCCGACAGCGCGCATGCTCCACAGATCGGTCGCTTGGCGGTGCAGACGGCGCGCCCATGATCGATGAACCGGTAGTTCACGTGGAACCACTCCTCGCGTGGGATCAGCGCACACAGGTCCCTCTCGACCTTGTTCGGGTCGTTCTCGCCCGACAGGCCGAGACGATGCGCGAGCCGGAACACATGGGTGTCGACGGCTATCCCCTCGACACGTCCGAACGCATTGCTGATGACGATGTTGGCCGTCTTGCGCGCCACGCCGGGCAGCCGCATGAGGTCGTCCATCGTGTCCGGGACATGGCCTCCGAACTCGGCGATCACCATGCGTGCGCTTCCCATGATCGACTTCGTCTTGTTGTGGTAGAAGCCCGTGGGGCGAACGATGTCCTCGACCTCGAGGATGTCGGCCGCCGCCAGCTCGCGTGGTCCGGGGAAGCGGGCGAAGAGCACCGGCGTGACCCTGTTCACGCCGACGTCGGTCGTCTGCGCGGACAGGATGACCGCCACGAGGAGGTGCCACGGATCGCCATCGTGGTCCAGGGCGATATGCGCTGCCGGGTAGAGATCGCCCAGTCGGCGCATGATCTCGCGGGCGCGGGTCTCGACCGTCATCTCCGGCATGGGACGGACTCGGTTCGTCGGCGGGTACGCATCTCTTGCGAGGATACCCTTGGCGCTCGCGCATGAGCGCCTTCGGTGGCGAGCGCGTCAACGTGCGCGAGGGCCAAGGGTTCGCCTTCTTCTTGGACAAGCACCTGTATGCGGAGACGATCGAGGCCGACGAGGTGCGGCTGGAGGAGACGACCTGCAAGGTCGTCCGCGGCAAGACGGTCGTGATCGGCCCGGGATGCCAGATCGACCTGGTCGAGTACGTCGACGACTTCAAGCACGCAGGTGGGGCGGTCGGCACGGCGCGCAAGGTCGAGGGACGCCCCTAGGGCGAGCCACGCCTGTCATCCGCCCGCCCGCGCTCCTGCCCGCCCGGCGTGGCCGGTTTGACCCCGTCGCTGGCGCGGCGTACCCTCCACCCGCAACCACACCCCGCCCCGGTATCCGGCGCGGGGCCGTTGTGCTGGTACGACCGACATCGCCCAGTCCCGCGTGAGACCCGCACGTCGCCGTGAAAGGTCCCTCTCCATGTCGCTTCTCGCAGACCTCTCGGCCCGGCTCGAGTGCGCGCCGGGATACGCGCATGCCCGCGAGGCGCTCGCGGGCGGTTCGGACTTCACGCTGGCCGCTCCCGCGGGGGTGCGCCCCCTGACCGTCGCGGCGAACTTCCGTGCCGACCCTCGCGCCACGCTCGTCGTCGTCTCGGGCGCCGAGGCCGCCGATCGTTTCGCGCGCCAGCTCGCCGCGTACCTCCCCCTCGATCGAGTGCTCACATTGCCCATGCCGGCCACGTGGCCATGGTCGCGAGAGCCGGCGCGTCCCGAGATCGCCGGCCGGCGCGCGCGAGCGCTGCACGCGCTCCAGGAGAGCCGCCCTCTCGTCGTGGTGGCCTCGGCGCGGTCGCTGATGCGCTTCGTCGCTCCTCGCAGCGCACCCGAGACATATGAGCCGCTGGTGCTTCGCGCGGGCGCCACGCTCGACCTCGTCGAAGCGACGGAGCGCCTCGCACTCATGGGCTACGAGCGCGTCGATGTGGCTGACGAGCCCGGCCGTTTCGCCGTGCGCGGTGGAGTGCTGGATGTATTTCCGTCCGACGGACACTCTCCGGTCAGGGCCGAGCTGTTCGGCGACGAGATCGAGACGCTGCGTCGCTACGTGCCCGGCACGAGCCAGACGGTGGGAGATGCGGGCGAGACGGAGGTCTATCCCTGCAGGGAGCTGCGCCTCTCCAACAGCATCGCCAAGGACGTGGCGCACAGCTATCGCTCGGCGTTCCGCGAGATCAAGGAGCAGTCGCTGACCGATCCGTGGATGGCGCACGACCTTGAGCTTCTGGAGCAGGGCGTGTACTTCAACGGCGTCGAGGCGTACATGCCGCGCATCTACAAGGACATGGGCGTCGCGACCGACTACATCGCCAAGGGTGTCCTTGTGGTCGTGGTGGAGCCGCGTGCCCTCTTCGACGACACCGTGCGTCATCTGGAAGAGGCCGAGACCGCCGCGCACACCGCCGGATTCGACGCGGACCGCTACTTCCTGTCGCCCGCAGACGTCGACCTGGGCGGGCGACAGCGGCTCACCCTGTTATCCCTGCTGCGCACGGGGGGAGCGGTCGACGGAGAGCTCGCCGGCCGCCGTCCCGAGGTGGCTGGCGGGGAGTCCAAGACCGTCGCGGGTCTTCGGTCGCTTCTCGAGGCCGGGTTCCGCGTCGTGGTCGCCTCGCATGACAGGCGGCAGCGCGAGACGCTCATCGCCTCGCTCGCCGACGCGGGACTGCCGGTCGTGACCTATTCCGGCGCCCCGCACGCCGAGCCGGGGACCGTCGCTGACGCCCCCAGCGGGCTTGCGGAGCGTGTCGTGCACATGGCCGTGGCTGACGTCCCGGCCGGGTACGTCATCCCCGACGCGCGGCTGGCCGTGGTGAGCGTGGATGACGCCTTCCCCCGGTCGATCCGGAAGAGCCCCACCTCGGACCCGACCCTGCTCACCTTCGAGTTCAAGCCCGGCGACTACGTGGTGCACGCGACCCACGGCATCGCGCTGTTCCGGGATGTCGTTCGCCGGGAGGTCCTGGGGTCGGCGCGCGACTACCTGCACTTGGAGTACGCGAAGGGCGACAAGCTGTTCGTGCCTGTCGAGCAGCTCGACCGCGTGACCAAGTACGTCGGCTCCGACGCCTCAGCTCCGCGGGTCACGCGTCTCAACACGGCGGACTGGAGCCGCGCGACCACGAAGGCCCGGACGGCGGCGCGCAAGCTCGCGTTCGACCTTGTGGACCTGTACGCCCGCCGCGCGACGACCCTGGGCTACGCGTTCGGACCGGACACGCCGTGGCAGGCCGAGATGGAAGCCGCGTTCCCGTACGTGGAGACGCCCGATCAGCTCGCCGCGATCGCCGACGTCAAGGCCGACATGGAGGCCGACAAGCCGATGGACCGGCTGGTGTGCGGCGACGTCGGCTACGGCAAGACGGAGGTCGCCATCCGGGCCGCGTTCAAAGCCACTCAGGACGGCAAGCAGGTCATGGTGCTGTGTCCGACGACGATCCTCGCGCAGCAGCACTTCACGACCTTCTCGGACCGGTTCGCGCCGTTCCCTGTCAGGGTGGAGGTCCTGTCACGCTTCCGGTCGAAGGCCCAGCAAGACGCCGCGCTGGCGGGGTTCGCCGACAAGAGCGTCGATATCCTCGTCGGCACGCATCGACTGCTGTCGCGGGACGTCACGCCGTACGACCTCGGCCTCATCATCGTGGACGAGGAGCAGCGGTTCGGCGTCCAGCACAAGGAACACATGAAGAACCTCCGCGAGCAGGTCGATGTGCTCGCGATGTCGGCCACGCCCATCCCGCGTACGCTGCAGATGGCGCTGTCGGGAGTGCGCGAGATGTCAGTGATCGACACGCCGCCGCCCAACCGGTTCCCGGTGCGGGTGCACGTGGGAGAGTTCGACCACGACCTCGTGCAGGCGGCCATACGTCGCGAGCTCGAGCGCGGAGGCCAGGTCTACTACGTATTCAACCGCGTCATGACCATAGACGAGGCGTCGCGCCGCGTGAGCGAGATGGTCCCCGAAGCGCGCATCCGCGTGGCGCACGGCCAGATGAGCGAGCACCAGCTCGAGCGCGTGATGGAGAGTTTCGCGGCCGGACAGGTCGACGTGCTCGTAGCGACCACCATCATCGAGAGCGGCATCGACAACCCGCACACCAACACCCTGGTCATCGAGGACTCAGAACGGCTGGGGCTCGCTCAGCTCTACCAGCTCAAGGGGCGGGTGGGCCGCAGCCACGTGCGCGCGTTCGCGTACTTCCTGGTGGGACGCGGCAAGGCGCTCACCGAGCAGGCCGTCGAGCGGCTCACCGCCATGGCCGAGTTCACCGAGCTCGGCAGCGGGATCAAGATCGCGCTGAAGGACCTCGAGATACGCGGCGCCGGCTCCCTGCTGGGCGCCGAGCAGTCCGGCAACCTCTCGGCGGTCGGCTTCGACCTGTACGCCGACATGTTGCGCGAGGCCGTCGCCGAGGCGCGCGGGGAGGCCCTGCCCGCGCACACCGACGTCCGTGTCGACGTGCCGGCGCCGGCGTTCCTGCCCGAGGAGTACGTCACACAGGTCGACGAGCGGGTGCGCTATTACCGTCGGCTCGCCGCTGCCGTCACGCCCGAGGTGGCTGTCGCCATCGGCGCCGAGATCTCCGAGAAGTACGGGGCGATGCCCGAGGCGGCCTCCAACATCGTCGGCATCGCCCGGGCCCGAGCGCTCGCGGCGCAGCTCGGAGTCACCAACGTGGCCGTCACCCGCAACCGCGTCGCGGTCTCGCCCATCGCGCTCGGCTCGGAGGAGCGGGGCAAGCTCGCCACGCTGGGGGCCGTGTACGTCGAACGCGACCAGCGGCTCCAGCTGCCGCTCACGTATGGAGAATCCGTGGTGACGGCGGTCCTGCGCACCTTGGATGCTATACTCGCAGTCACTGCACCCGCACCCGCGTGACCTGCTCACGCGCGACACGGAGGAAGTCCGAATGAAGATCCGGTCACGTTTTGTCGCCCCCCTCCTCGTGGGAATCATCCTGCTCGCCGCGACAGGCATCGTCGGCTGCACGAATGCCGACGTTGTCGCGCGCGTCAACGGCGAGCCCATCAAGCTGTCCGCGATGCAGGAACAGTTCGACCAGATGAAGAAGTCGTCGCCGCAGACGTTCACCGGCGCCGACGCCAAGGCGCGCGAGGCCGAGTTCAAGGCCAAGATCCTCGAGAGCCTCATCCAGTTGGAGCTCGTGAAGCAAGAGGCCAAGCGGCTCAAGGTCGAGCCGACCGACAAGCAGGTCAACGACTACCTCACCCAGCTGCAGACCCAGTACGGGGGCAAGAAGGGCCTCGACGACGCGATGAAGCAGTCGGGCGTGACGCAGGACCAGCTCAAGTCGAGCGTCCAGAGCCGCCTCATGGTGGACGCCGTCACGAAGAAGATCGCCAAAGAGACCGTCCCCTCGAATGACGAGGTCAAGGCGTACTACGACGCCAACACCGCGATGTTCCTGCAGCCCGCTCAGGTGCACGCCGCCCACGTCCTGGTCGCCACGAAGGACAAGGCCATCGCTCAGGACATCTTCGCCCAAGCGCAGAAGGGCGGGGACTTCAAGGTGCTGGCCAAGCAGTTCTCCATCGACCCGGCGAGCAAGGACAAGGCCGGCGATCTCGGATGGGCGCCCGCCTCCCGATACGTGGCGGAGTTCTCCAAGGCCGTGACCGAGATGAAGCCGAACGAGGTCCGGCTCGTGCAGACCCAGTTCGGTTGGCACATCATCAAGCTGCTGGAGAACAAGGCGCCGGTCCAGCGCACGCTCGATCAGGTGAAGGCGCAGATCAACGCGACCCTGTCCCAGCGGGGCGGCACGGACCAGTTCACCGCGTACATAGACAAGCTCCGCGGGAAAGCGGAGGTCGAGATATTCGACGCCGCTCTCAAGAAGGCTGTCGAGGCCGCCTCCAAGCCCGCGACGTCGACCGCTCCCGCCAAGTAGCGTCGCGACACGTCGCGGCCGGGGGTCTGGTGGGAGGCGTCTCCATAGTCGATCTCGGTCGAGCACCCGAAGCGATCCCGCGACGGGTGCTCGACCATCTCTCGGGTATGGGAGCCGTGGTCGTCGCCACTCCTGAGAGCGGCTCGGCCCGCGCGCTGCGAGATGCCGGTATCGAGACCATCTCGTTCGAAGGGCTCGGCGTGCCCGAGGACGCCACGACGGACCGGATCGTCGAGGCCATTCGGGCGCTTGCGGACAGCGGCGATGTCGCGCTGGCGGTCGACGGGTCCGCGCCATTCTTGGAGGGTGTCGTCCTGGGGCTGGCAGCCGGGGGTCCGGTCGTGGTCGTGCCGGCCGCGTCGCCGCTGGCGCCCGCTCCCGTCGCGGCGGGGACCGGGTTCGCCGAGCTCCTGCGTATCATGGCCCTCCTGCGAGCTCCCGGCGGGTGCCCATGGGATATCGAGCAGACCCACTTGACGTTGCGCCGCCACCTCATCGAGGAGTCGTACGAGGTGGTGGCCGCCATCGAGAACGGCCGCATGGACGAGCTTGCCGACGAACTGGGCGACGTCCTCTTGCAGGTGGTGTTCCACTCTCAGATAGCCTCCGAGAACGGCGACTTCACCATCGACGACAGCGTCGCGGCCATCATCGCCAAGCTGCGGCGCCGGCACCCCCACATATTCGGCGACGCGATCGCCCACACCCCGGCCGAGGTCACCGAGCGGTGGGACCGCATCAAGCGCGACGAGAAGCCTTCCCAGGGCGCTCTCGACGGCATCGCGCACACCCTCCCCGCGCTGACCTATGCTGACAAGGTCTCGAGGCGGGCCGTCGCGGTCGGCTTCGAGTGGGAGACCGTCGAGGATGTGTGGAAGAAGGTCCACGAGGAGATCGAGGAGCTGAAGGCGACGGACGCGGGCACTCCCGAAGCCGTCGATGAGCTGGGAGACGTCCTGTTCAGCGTGGTCAACGTCGCCAGGAAGATGGGCGTGGATCCCGAGGAGGCGCTCCGGGGGACGTGTGAGAAGTTCCGTCGGCGGTTCGCCGACATGGAGCGCGCGGCGGCGGCGGAGGGGCACGACCTCGCCGGACTCGGTATCGACGAGATGGAGGCGCTATGGCGCCTCGCCAAGGAGGGCGAACGCGGCCGCGAGGGCGCGGGGCCAGTGGGGACGGACCGGCCCGACGGGCCGGACATCGAGGGGAGACTGGACGCATGAGCTTCATCACTGACATCTGGGCGCGCGAGATCCTGGACTCGAGGGGCAATCCCACGGTCGAGGTGGAGGTCGTCTTGGACGACGGCTCCTTCGGCCGGGCCGCCGTCCCTTCGGGGGCATCGACCGGCGCCTTCGAGGCGGTCGAGCTCCGCGACGGGGATTCGGCCCGCTACGGCGGCAAGGGCGTGCTCACCGCGGTGGCCAACGTGAACGACGTCATCGGGCCCGAGCTGGTCGGGATGGACGCGACCGACCAGCGCCTCATCGACATGACCATGCTGGGCTTGGACGGCACGGCCAACAAGGGCAAGCTCGGCGCGAACGCGATCCTGGGCGTGTCGCTCGCCGTGGCGAAGGCCGCCGCGGAGTCCACCGAGCTGACCCTGTTCAGCTATCTGGGCGGGGCGAACGCACACCAGTTGCCGGTGCCCATGATGAACATCATGAACGGAGGCGTGCACGCGGATAACAACGTGGACCTCCAGGAGTTCATGATCATGCCCGTGGGGGCGACCTCGTTCGCCGATGCTCTGCGCATGTGCGCCGAGATCTATCAGACGCTCAAGGGCGTCCTGAAGAAGCGCGGGCTGGCCACCGCCGTGGGCGACGAGGGCGGCTTCGCGCCCAACCTCGATTCGAACGAGGATGCCCTCAAGGTGATCGTCGAGGCCATCGCGGCCGCGGGGTACAGCGCGGGCGAACAGGTGATGATCGCGCTCGACCCCGCGGCCACGGAGTTCTACGACGCCAAGAGGAAGCTGTATGTGCTGGCGGGCGAAGGTCGCGAGCTCACCTCGGCCGAGATGGTCGACTACTGGGAGGGGTTCGCCGACCGCTACCCGATCATCTCGCTCGAGGACGGCATGGCGGAGGACGACTGGGACGGGTGGAAGCTCCTGACCGACCGGCTCGGCGACCGGGTCCAGCTGGTCGGGGACGACCTCTTCGTCACGAATCCGGAGAGGCTCGGTCGCGGCATAGAGATGGGTGTTGCGAACTCGATCCTCATCAAGCTCAATCAGATCGGGACGCTGACCGAGACACTCAACTGCATCGAGCTGGCGAAGCGCGCCGGCTACACGTGCGTCATCTCGCACCGTAGCGGCGAGACCGAGGACACCACGATCGCGGACGTCGCGGTGGCGGTCAACGCGGGCCAGATCAAGACCGGGGCCCCGGCACGGTCCGACCGGATCGCCAAGTACAACCAGCTGCTGCGCATCGAGGAGGAGCTGGACGAGTCGTCGGACTACCCGGGGATGCGGGCGTTCTACAACATCGGCGGATAGCACTTCTTGGGTGGACCGGGTTTTGAGGGGTGGGGTCCGGCGCTCACACAGTCCTCGAAGGGGCGTCCTCATGGGGCGTCCCTTCTGCATCCGGTGGAGACGCCCCTTCTGCGGGACTCGCGGCGGACCCCATCCCTCAAAGCCCCGGGACGGAGGCGCTGCCCCGGGCTCGACTACAACGGCGACGAACCCGAGTGGTCCCACTCGAGCCATGGGTGGGTACCAACAGAACCGTGCACGAACTCCGGCTGCTGGCTTGGAGCCCTTATGCGACGCACGAAGATCATCGCGACCATCGGTCCGGCCAGCGACGAGCCGGGAGTTCTCGATACGCTCATCGGGACGGGTATCGACGTCGCACGGCTGAACGCCTCGCACTCCTCGCGCGAGGGCCTCGAGCGCAGGCTCGCGGCGGTGCGCGCCTCCGCCGAGCGCGCCGGGCGCCACGTGGCGGTCATGCTCGACCTGGGCGGCCCGAAGTTGCGGGTGGGAGAGGTGGCTCCCGGGGTCGAGATGGTCGAGGGCGCTCCGTTTTGCCTGCTGGCCGGCGAGGGAGCCGGAGACGCGGCGGCGGCCCACGTGAACCATGACGGCCTCGCTGACGACGTGTCAGTCGGTGACCGCATCCTGATCGACGATGGCCGGATCGAGTTGCGGGTCACGGCCACCGCACCGGGTCGCGTCGACACCACGGTGTTGGTCGGAGGCCCACTGGGCAGCCACAAGGGCGTGAACGTGCCGGGGGTGCGGCTGCGCGTGGATGCGATAACGCCGAAGGACATCGACGACCTCGAGTGGGCGATCGCGGCGGGCGTGGACCTGATCGCGCAGTCGTTCGTGCGGTCGGGCGACGATGTCCGTCGCCTGCGCGGCGCGATGGGAGGGGCCCGCCTGCCCATCGTCGCCAAGATCGAGAAACACGAAGCCGCGAGCGACATCGACGGGATCGTGCAGGCGGCCGACGCCGTCATGGTGGCCCGCGGAGACCTGGGGGTGGAGACCTCCCCTGAGGAGGTCCCGGTGGTCCAGCGCGCCATCGTCGCGGCATGCCGTGCGAGCGGCAAACCGGTCATCGTGGCCACCCAGATGCTCGAATCGATGATCCACTTCACGCGGCCCACGCGCGCCGAGGCCTCCGACGTGGCGAACGCGGTCTTCGAGGGCGTCGACGCGGTCATGCTCTCCGCTGAGACGGCTGTGGGCGAGCATCCGCTCGAGGCGGTGGAGACGATGGCGCGCATCTGCGTGACCGCCGAGGAGTACGGGCCGCCAGCGTCGGCGAGGCCGGGCGTGGTGGCCGCCAGAGACGACGTGACGCGGGCCGTGAGCGCCGCCGTGTGCTCACTTGCCTCGGACCTCGACCTCGCAGCAGTGGTGACGGCGACCGAGTCCGGGGGCACCCCACGGGCGGTCGCCGCTCACCGTCCGCGCGTCCCGGTGGTGGCGATGACCCCGGATCCGGCAGTCGCGCGCCAGCTGGCGCTCGTGTGGGGTGTGTACCCGCATGTGGTGCCCGCGCCGACGACGCTCGAGGAGATGGCCGCCTCCGCGGTCGAGGTGGCTCGCGCCACCGGAGTGGCCCGGCCCGGCGACTTGGTGGCGCTGACCGCCGGCGTCGCTCTCAACCGCCCGGGGACGACCGACCTGGTCCGCGTCCTCCACGTATGACGCCTGCTCGGTGCCTGCGTGTCGCCTCGACCTCGTGTTGAGGTCGATTGTTTGACGGCCGGTGGTATGATGTTCCGCGAGGAGCGCGACTTCAGGCTCCTCGCCGCGGCGGGTCGCGGCACCTGACATGTTCGCGGGCCTTCACACAGGACCACCACGCCATGGCATCTGGCACGTCATCGCAGCGCGGGGCCTCGCGAAGCGGTCGGACCGCGTCCACTCCCCCGAAGGGACGCACCGGCGGCTCGTCCGTACGCGCCCGAAAGTCGAACGGCGCGACAGCTTCCTCCTCCCCCCGGAAGCCGCAGACGGCATCGGGCACGACCCGCTCGTCGGCCAGCCCGGCGCGCGGAGCGCGACGCACCACGTCGAGCGCCGCGCGCCGGGCAGTCGGCTTCCCTCTCACCCCCATCGCGGTCGTCGGAACGATAGTCCTGCTGTGCTGGTGGATGTATCCCGCGCTCAAGGTCCAGTACGAGATGGGGCGAAGCGTCGCGGGTCTCCAACAGCAGTATCAGAGCCTGCGGAAGAACAACGCGTCCCTGCGCGCGGAGATCTCCGACCTCAAGACCCCGGAGGGGGTGGAGAAGGCCGCGCGCGAGAGCCTCGGGCTCACCCTCCCGGGGGAGAACGTGTATGTGGTCATGCCTTCGGCCACTGCCAGCGGACAGCCGGTCACCCACGCCTCCGGCCCGAAGGCGGGGCGGGGCGGCAAGGACGTGGTCACCGCGCTGCTCGACGCCGTATTCGGCGTGAGGTGAGCCGAGAAGCCCTCCGCGGATCCTCGACCCTCCCCGAGTGGGCCGGGGCCCGCGGCACGATCCGAGACCGCCCCCGTGCGTCCGATGGCGCTATCGTCGAGCGGCAGCTGGGACGCGCTCCTCGCGGCGCGTGGCGGGTGGAGCTGCGCTGCCGGTCCGGATCGCCCGTGGTGATCGCGGTCGCCCCTCGGCTCGGAACAGGCGCCCCGTTTCCCACGGCGCTGTGGCTCACATGCCCCAAGTTGGCCGCCCTGGTCTCCGACCGGGAGTCGGCCGGCGCCACGGCATGGTGGAGCGCGCGACTGCGATCGGACCCGCTGTCCGCCGAGCGTGCCGGGCGGGCGGACCACGCCTACCGGGTGTTCCGCGCCTCTTTAGGGGATGAAGACGACCCCTGCGGCGATGTAGGCGTGGCAGGACAGTCCGACCCCCTGGCCGTGAAGTGCCTGCACGCCCGGGTCGCGGCGGCGTTGTGCGGGATCGACGATCCGGCCGGGAAGGGTCTGCTGCTCGAGCTCGAGGGGGCGTGGGGAGACTCCGCGTGCGACGAGGTCCGCTGCACGGTCCTGGAAGCCACGGGGCCTGCCGCACGGTAGAATCGAGAAGACGGGCCGGGCATATCGTGACGGCACCGGCGCATGGGAACCGGGGGAGCACATGGATCGCGTCGCCAACCGCACGGCCGCCATCGACATCGGGACGGTCACGACGCGTCTTCTGATCGCCGACGTGTCGGGCCGCGATGTCTGTGAGGTGGTCCGCCGGACGGCCGTGACGCATCTCGGCGAAGGACTGCACGGCAGCGGCCGACTCTCGGATGTGGCGATCGGCCGAGTCGCGGATGCGGTCTCGGGGTTCATGCGCGACATCGAGGAGACCGGCGCGGCCCGGGTGGTCGCCGTCGCCACGTCGGCGGCGCGCGACGCGTGCAACGGTAACGAATTCCTCGACCTGATCGAGAAAACGGGCGTGCGGCCGCGCATCATCTCCGGTGAGGAGGAGGCGGACCTGTCGTTCCGGGGCGCGACGAACTCCATCGACGACGACGACGTGCTGGTGGCCGATCTCGGAGGAGGGTCGACAGAACTCGTCTTCGGCTGTGCTCATGACACTGAAGATGGGCGCGACGTCGAGATCGGCGCGGCCCGATCGATAGACGTCGGCTCGCGGCGGGTCCTCGACATGTTCCTGCACACCGACCCGCCGAAGCCGGAGGAGATGGATGCGGCCTCCGCCTGGGTGGCCGACGAGATGCGTCCCTTCTTCGCGGGGTTGACCGGCCGTCCGCGGACTCTGGTGACGCTCGCCGGCACCGGCACGACGCTCTCCGCGGTCAGGCAGGGGCTCGACGTGTACGATGCCGCCAAAGTGCACGGCTCTCGGCTCTCAGGGGGCGACATCGCGGACTTGCGCGAGGAGCTCGCCGCGCTACCCCTGGCCGAGAGGCGCCACGTCGTCGGGATGGACCCGGCGCGCGCCGAGGTGATCGTCGCCGGCGCCATCATCCTGGAGACGATCCTGGCGCTGGCGGGTCTCGATTCGTCTACAGTCAGCGAGCACGATATCCTCTATGGGCTCGTGCTCGAGAGCACCTGACGCCGTCAAGTCCGCCGCTGCCGACCCGGTCGGCCCCCTACCCCAATCGGCAGAGGGAACCGGCTTAAACCCGGGCCAGTCTGGGTTCGAATCCCAGGGGGGCCACCACCGGGGACCGGCTGTGCGCTCGCCCGTCGGCTGGCGAGAGCGGCAGCGGACCCGTTCTCGGGCCCGCGGGGATGCGCGTCTCGCGGACACTGGGCTGTGCGATACTCTCGGCGTGCGGTCCGCGCGCGCGATGGCGCCCCGACCGGGCCCGATGCGCCCTTGACGCCTGGGAGGAGGTCTTGAGCAGAGCATGAGTGACGACGCACCTCTGCGCCTTTATCAGGCCTTCGTCCACCAGGACCCCGCGAGCGCCATCAAAGTGGTCGAGGGTGTCCGGGCTACCGGGACGACACAGGACCAGATCTTCGATGCACTGTTCGCGCCCGCCCTAGCCTTCCTCGGCGCCGCGTGGGCGTGCGACGACGTCGACGAGATCGCATTCACCCAGGCCGCGGTGGTCGCCGAGCAGATCACCTCGTTCGTGACCCCACCGTCCGCCGTGCTCGACACAGGCGTGACGGTCATCATCGGGTGCATGCACAAGGACCGCCATGCCGTGATGAAGAACATCATCGTCGCGGCGCTGAGAGGCGCCGGCGATCGCGTCATCGATCTCGGGGTCGATGTCCGCCCCGCCGATTTCTTGGAGAAGGTGGACGAGACCGGCGCCAAGATCGTCATCGTGTGCGCCGAGATACTGCAGACCGCGCGCTCGGTCGGGCGGGTGCGAGACATGCTCGGCGGTGCGGGACGAGACGACGTCGTGCTGCTCGTCTCCGGAGGACCGTTTCAGGCCGACGTGCGCATAGCGAAGCAGGCGGGAGCCAATGGCGTGCTGCGCGGCGCGGAGAGCGCGGTGCACCTCGTCGCGAAGGTCGCCGCGGATCGGCTCACGTCGGCCGGCGGGCCGACGTGATGCGCGCGGGCTCCCACGACGCGATCCTGGCGGAGACCCTCGCGCGCAGGGGTCAGGTCGGGCCGGCGGTAGCGGCGTGCTACGCGGCACTCGGCGAGGATCCCGCACAGCCCGGCGTCCACGCGTTGCTCGCCGAGCTGATGTTGGCCGGCGACTTCTACGACGAGGCGGCGGCCGCGGCCACCAAAGCCATCGAGTTGGATCCGGATTGCGCGCCCGCGTACCTCGACCTCGGCTTGGCGTACGATCGGCGCGGGGGGATGTGGGACCAGTCGATCCTGGTCTGGCATGAGCTGGCCGAGGTCGCGGAGGACCTGGTCACGGCCCGCGTCCAACTCGGAGAGGCATTCGCGGCCGCCTCGTTCGACGAAGAGGCGGTCGACGCATGGAAGGCCGCTCTCGCGATCGACCCGAAGCATCCGCGCGCCATGTACAACATGGCGGTGGCGGCCCTCAAGCGGGAAGGTGTCCCCACGGCCCTGCCCACGTTCCGCAAGGCCGGCGAACTCGACCCGAGCCAGGACGACCTCTTCTTCGCCATCGCGGGGATCGGCCCCGTGCCCGATGTGCTGCCGGATCCGGACGCCGTCCCCGACGAGCGGGGCGCCCTTCTCGAGGCCGCCGGGGTGCTGGCTCGCGCCGAGGACTACTTCGGCGCGCAGGACCTCCTCAGTGCTGTCCTGGAGTCGGACCCGGCCGACCCCGACGCCCTGGCGCTCGCCGGCTACATGTATCTCAAGCAGGAGGCCGTGAACGAGGCCATGGCCGTGGCGCTGCGCGCGCTGACGCTCTCGAAGGACTGCATCGCGGCCGTCTACGTGCTCGGTGTCGCGTACGCCAAGCATCCCGGGCTCGGCGGTCACGCCGCGCGCGTCTTGTCGGCCCTGGCGGTGTCCGTGCCCGCGCACCCCATGCCGCACGTCCTTCTCGCCGAATCGCTCATGGGCCTTCAGCGGTTCACCGAGGCGATGAAGTCGTATCGCACGGCGGTCGCGCTCGACCCCGCGTGCGTTCGCGCGCGCTTCGGGCTGGCGGCCACCCTGCTGACCGAAGGCCGGCACGCGGAAGCCGACTGGGAAGTCCGCCGCGCGGCCTACTACGACACGAAGCGCCAGAACCTGTTCTGGACACTGTGGGACGCCTACAGGCGAGGAGGTGAACCGGGGTGACGCCCAGAAGGCGAAGGACGCGCTCCGCGGTTCCGCTCGACCCGGACGCGGTCCGCGCGGACGAGTCGAGCGACGCCGCCGAGGGCAGCGGGCCGGTTCCCGGATCGGCCGACGATCCCGCGGAGCCGACGGCCGTCCCGGCCCCGGCGCCCAGGCGCTCGGCCACCTTCCCGCTAGGGATCGATTACTGGCCCATCGACGACGAGATCTCTTCGTTCTCCGACTGGTACGGCGGAAATATCGAGACGGACTTCGGCGCCTTCGCGGCGGCACGCCTGACCCTGGTGCGCGTCTTCATCTCCTGGAAGCTGTTCGAGCGGCAGGTCGGCAACTACGACGATGACGCCGCTCAGCGGCTGCAGCGGCTGGTCACGGCGGCTCGCGAGAACGGGCTGCAGCTCATCGTGTGCTTCTTCGCCGACGACCGGCTCGCCGAGCTGACGGAGGTCACGTGGGGCAAGCGCCGGGACCCGAGGACCGACCCGTACCTCATCCAGCGGGAGGTCTCTCTGGTCCAGCGGATCGTGTCGCTGCATCGCGCGGAGAATGCGATCTTTGCGTGGGACCTGGCGAACGAGGCGTTCTGCGCCGGCTTCGCCAGCGCTTCCGACCTCGCGGCTTGGGCGGCGACGTTGCGTGAGGCGGTGCGGGACGTCGACCCCGACCGGCCGATCCTGCTGGGCATCGATCCCGAGACCTTCATGCGCGCGACGGGCGTGGACGCCCGCAACGTCATCGACGAGTCCGAGCTCGCGATCAGCCACACCACGGCCCCCTACTCGGCCTACGCCGCCGAGGGGCCGATCTCGTCGGGCCCCGCGACGTATCTCGACTCGTTCCTCCTGAGAAGCGCGCGTCGCGATATGCCTGTCCTGGTGGACGGAGCCGGCGTCGCGTCGCTCGACCACAGCGCCGCCCAGGAGGCCGGCTACCTTCGCACCGTCCTCTACGGTTCGCTCATGAACCGTGGCTCCGGCGTGGTTCTGCGCCGGTGGCGGGACGTCTCGACCGAACGGCGCGAGCCGTACTTCCGCGACCCGTACGAAGTGCTGGTCGGCGTCGCGGACATCGACGGAACGCCGAAGCCGTCGCTCGACGAGGTCACCCGCTTCGCCCGGGTGGCCGCGCGGGTCGACCTCCACAGGTACTCACCCCAGCCGGAACGTGTCGCTGTGCTCATCCCGACCGAACGCTACGAGCAGCTCCCGTCGCTGGCGGGCCTGTACGGGCCTCGGGCCTGCCTGGCTGCGTACATCGCCGCCAAGGAGTCCCACCTGCCCGTGGAGATAGTGCGGGAGGGAGACCTCCTGGGCGAGTTCAGTGTTCTCATCGTGCCGAGCGTGGGGAAGCTGCTGCGCGGCACATGGAGCGAGCTTTCGGAGTTCGTCGGGGGAGGGGGCGCGGTCATCGCGTCCTACGGGGGCGGAGACGCCGACCCGGCGCTGCGAGAGATCTTCGGAGTCGAATTCCTGGGTGACCATGGACCTCGCGCGGACCTCTCGTGTCGTGTCGCCCAGCAAGATGCTCTCGGCGCCCTGCGCTCGTTCGACGCTCCGCTTGCCGTAGCGCACTTCGCTCTCCTCGGGGGAGGCTCAGCGACCGTTGTGGCCACCGACGAGAAGGGGAGTCCGCTGCTGACGCAGCATGCCTTCGGCTCAGGCAGGGCCGTCTACTTCGCCATCCCGATCGAGCGCGCGCTCGCCCAGGGTGACGCGTGGGCGGCGCCAGCGGCGGTGACAGCCCTGCTCCGCACGGTGTATGGCCACGTCGCCCGCACGGCCGGCGCCGCGCTTCCGCTGGTATGCGACGCTCCCGTGGTGGAGATCTGTCTGTTCAGCGGCGCCGACGACGACATCCTGCTTCTGCTCAACCATTCGCCCGATCGAGTCACGGCCGGCCTGACATCCGAACGCGTCGTCGCATCGGTCGCCGACGTGCGCGGCGGCGCCCCGGTCACCGTGGGCGGGGGCACCTTCGGGGTGCCTCTCTCCCCGAACGGCTCGTCGGCCCTGCGCCTGAAGTGGGCGTGACGGGCGTGTGCGCCGGGAGGTCGCGAGCGAGGTGAGACGCAGGTCACGTCACTCGCTCGTCGGCGGTGCTACCATTCGACCCAGAGTCTGGAGTCGACACTCCGGAGCCGCCCCGGGGGGCGGCGGCCGGTTCGAACCGCGAGTGTGGGGGTGCTGATGGATCGGACCCGGAAGGCCGCTCGCGACTACCTGCTCGAGTCGTGGCTCGAGTTGTCCGACGCCATCGAGACCCATCCCGAGCTTCGCAAGCTCCTCTTCGATTCGGTCACCGGGCTGCCCACAACGCCGCTGCTGTTCCCTCGCATCCGCGCTCTGCTCGCCGAGCGCGGCGAGGTGGCGCTGCTGTGCCTCAACGTAGTCCGCTACAGCAAGATCGAGGAGATCTACGGCTGGAAGGTGTTCGACGAGGTCATGCGCGAGGTGTCGCAGGCCCTCGAGAACATCACGGGCTCGTACCTGCGCGATTCGGACATCGTCGCCGAGCTGATGATCTCGGGCAATTCGTTCGTGATCGTGCTCTCGCCCCCGCGAAACACCCTCCACATGGAGCAAGGCGCGCTGGCCAAGCTCGCCCGGCGCGTCGAAGCGAGCGTGGCAGCAGACCTCGAGGCCACCATCCCGGCGAACCTGTACCGCAAGTTCGGCTGCTACGTCGGATCCGCCGTCATCAAAGCCGACCCCAAGATGCGTCTCGAGCGCTTGCTGCACGAGGCTCTTGAGTCCGCTCTGGCCGAGTCCTCGACGCGGGAGGAGAAGGACGCCCTCGAGCGGAAGGCGCGGCTCGCGGAGATCATCGAGCGCGGCGAGATCCGTACGCTCGTTCACCCGGTGATCAAGTTGGACGATATGAGCGTCATCGGCTACGAAGCCCTCTCCCGCGGACCGGAGGGCGGGGAGTTCGAGCGCCCGGACAAGTTGTTCAAGGTGGCGTACGACTCGGACCTGGTCATGCAGCTCGAGCGGCTGTGCCGCAAGCAGGCGATCCAGACAGCGACCGCCCTTCAGCCGGATAGGCTGATGTTCCTCAACATCGAGCCCGAATCGATCGGCGACCCTGAGCTGCGAGACGCGATGTTCACCTCCATCCTGGCCGACGCCTCCATCACGCCCGATCGGATCGTGCTGGAGATCACGGAACGTACTGCCATCATCGATTTCCCGACTTTCCGTTCGACGCTCGAGTACCTGCGCGCACTGGGATTCTCGGTCGCGGTCGATGACGCCGGGGCGGGCTTCGGTTCCCTGCAGGTGCTCGCGGAGGTCCGACCCGAATGGCTCAAGATCGACATCTCGCTCGTGCGTGGTGTCGACAGCGACGATGTGCGGCGCGAACTCATGCATAGCCTCGTCATGTTCGCGGAGCGCATGGACGTAAAGCTGGTCGCGGAGGGAATAGAGACCGAGGCCGAGCTGGCCGCGCTGCGCGAGATCGGCGTCGCGTACGGCCAGGGATTCCTGTTCTCTCGGCCTGTGCTGCCGTTCCCGGACGATGCGGACCTGGCACTCGGGTTCTAGCGCCGGCAGCGGAGGTCGAAGCTCCGCCGGCGCCGGGAAACGCGATCAAGAATGTCGCCTGATGGAATCATCATGTATGCTTATGCATGCAGCTGTTCGCACACCGGGTTGGCGCTCATCCCGCCGGAGAGCATGATCGGAGCGTCGTGGATCCCGTCCGACTCACGAAGATGTCCAGCAAGGCTGGTTGAGCCGCCAAGTACGGTCCGGCGGACCTGCAGGCGATCCTGGATAAGCTCGTCCCCGGAGTGTCGGACCGGGTGCTGGTCGGGTTCGAGACGTCGGATGATGCGGCGGTGTACGCGCTGGACGATGAGACGGCGCTGCTGCTGACCGTCGACTTCTTCACGCCGATCGTGGACGACCCCTACGATTTCGGTCGGATCACCGCCGCGAACGCGCTGTCGGACGTGTACGCCATGGGCGGGCGTCCTCTGACGGCCATGAACCTCTTGGCCTTCCCGTGTTCGCTGGACCCCGGGATCGTCGTGGAAGTGCTGCGCGGGGGGGCCGATGTGGTGCGCGCCGCGGGAGCCGTCGTCGTGGGCGGGCACACGATCGACGACGACGAGCCCAAGTTCGGCCTGTCGGTCATGGGGACCGTCCACCCGTCGAAGGTGGTGCGCAATGTGGGCGCCGTGCCGGGTGACGCGCTCGTGCTGACGAAGCCGATCGGCACCGGCGTCATGGGGACGGCCCTCAAGCGGGGCCTCGAGACGGAGGACACCGCGAGAGAGGTCATCGAGTCGATGGCCGCACTGAACCGCGGGGCATCGGAGGCCATGGTCGAGGTGGGCGTCCACGCGTGTACCGACGTGACCGGGTTCGGCCTGCTGGGGCACCTCCACGAGATGCTGACCGGCAGCGACTGCGCGGCTCGACTCGACTCGGCGGCCGTGCCCGTGTTCGATCGCGTCCGCGAGCATGCCCTCGCGGGCGTCGTACCCGGGCGCACGGCCGATGTGATCGAGTACGTCCGGCCGTTCACGGCGTGGCGCGGCGGAGACGATGTCGGCTGGCGGATCATGTGCGATCCCCAGACGAGTGGAGGCCTGCTCATGTCCGTGTCCCCCGAGCTGACCGGCCCGCTGGTCGCGGCGCTCACCGCGCGCGGCGCCGGGGCGGCGATCATCGGCAGCGTGACGGAAGGGCCGGCCGGCACCATCACGGTCGACTAGGCGCATCCGCGAGGGTGCGGCGCGCAGTGAGAGGATCCACGCAGAAATGGCCAAGACGTTCTGGATCGTCACCGACCGGATCGGCTCTGGAGACGAGGAGCTCGGGCGTACGCTCATGCGCGCCTTCCTCTACGCGCTCGCGCGCTCCGCGACCCCACCTGGCCGCATCCTGTTCATGAACGGCGGCGTTCGCCTGGCCTGCGAGGGGTCGGCCTCGCTCGACGACCTGCGACTTCTGTCCGAGAAGGGCGTGAGGGTCAGAGCATGCGGCACATGCCTCGACTTCCTGGGGCTCAAAGACGAGCTCGCGGTGGGCGAGGTGGGCGACATGATCGGCTCGGTCGAAGCGCTGTCCGGCGACTCGGACGTCGTGACGGTCGCCTGACCGCGCCTCGACGCCGCATCGGTTCGGTGGCTGGGCTAGAATGGCGCGCATGGACACCCGACCTCTGCTTCGCCGGCTCCCCAGAACCGACGATCTGCTCAACCGCCCCGATCTGACGGAGCTCGCCTCCTCCCAGCCGCGTGCCGTCGTCGTCGATGCCGTGCGCGATATCGTCGAAGGCCTGCGTTCGCGCATCCTCTCGGGCGAGGCGTGCGAGTTCGACGCCGATACCGTGGCGGCGGCAGCAGCGGGACTCGTCGCGACACGGATGCGGCCATCCCTGCGCCGGGTCGTCAACGCCACCGGGATCATCGTTCACACCAACATGGGGCGGAGCGTGCTCGCGGACTCCGCCCTCCGGGCCGTACTCGAGGTCGGAGGCAACTACTCGACGCTCGAGTACGACGTGGCGACGGGGGAGCGCGGAAGCCGCCACAGCCACGTCGAACGACTCATCCGCGACGTCACCGGCGCCGAGGCCGCGATGGCCGTGAACAACAATGCGGCCGCCGTACTGCTCGGGATCGCGGGACTGGCGTCTCGCAAGGAGGCGATCGTCTCGCGCGGGCAGCTCGTCGAGATCGGCGGCTCCTTCCGGATCCCGGACGTCATGCGACAGTCGGGCGCCAAGATGGTGGAGGTCGGCGCCACCAACAAGACTCACGCAAGCGACTACGAGCAGGCGATCACGTCGCGGACGGGGCTGATCCTGAGGGTCCACTCGTCGAACTACCGTGTCGTCGGATTCACGGAGGAGGTCCCGCTGTCGGAGCTGGTCCGGATCGGTCGTGCCCACGGCGTCCCGGTCTACGAGGACCAAGGGTCCGGCGTGCTGCTCGACCTCAGACCCTTCGGCCTGCCCGATGAGCCCACGGTCAGGTCGAGCATCGAGGCCGGCGCGGATCTGGTCTCGGTGAGCGGCGACAAGCTTCTCGGCGGCCCGCAGGCGGGCATCCTCGCGGGCAAAGCGCATGTGATCGCGCGCCTGAAGAAGCACCCCCTGGCGCGGGCGCTCCGAATGGACAAGATGACGCTCGCCGCGCTGGAAGCCACGCTGCGGCTCTACCTCGACCCGGAGCGCGCGCTGGCCGAGATCCCGACCCTGCGGATGCTGACCACCCCCAATGACGCGGTCGCGGTGCGGGCGCGCCTCCTCGTCGACCGCATCATCGGCGCCTGCGGTGACGCGTACCTCGCGGTGGCGATGCCCGACGTGGCACGCGCCGGCGGGGGCGCGATGCCGATGGCCGACATCGCGACCACTGTCGTCGCGCTGGCTCCGCGCTCGATGAGCGCGAACGACCTCGAACTGCGACTGCGCCTTGGGGAGCCCGCGATCGTGACTCGCATCAAAGACGACCGGGTCCTCATCGACCCGCGGACACTCACCACGGCCGAGGAGGCCGAGGTCGTCGGCGCTCTGGCGCGGGTCTGCGCGGCCGGGCCCGCCGGGCGGTAGGACGTGGGAGCCGCCTCGCTCATTCTGGGTACTGCCGGCCACATCGATCATGGGAAGTCCGCGCTTGTCAAGGCGCTCACGGGCACGGATCCCGACCGGTTGCCCGAGGAGAAGGAGCGCGGCGTCACGATCGAACTCGGGTTCGCCCGGCTCGACCTTCCCAGCGGGAACTCGATGGGCGTCGTCGACGTGCCAGGCCACGAGCGCTTCATCCGCCAGATGGTCGCCGGCGCGACGGGCATCGATGTCGTGCTGCTGGTCGTCGCCGCGGATGACGGCATCATGCCCCAGACCCGCGAGCATCTCGCCATCATCGACCTGCTGGGGATATCGCGGGGGGTGGTGGCGATCACCAAATCGGATCTCGCGGACGACGACTGGATCGCGCTCGTGGCCGACGACGTGGCGCGCCTTCTGGAGGGGACATCGATCGAGCACGCCCCGATCGTGGCCGTGTCGAGCAGGACCGGGAGCGGCCTCGACGAACTGCGCGCCGCTCTGGACGCCGTCTCGGGGGAGGCGCCCGCCCGCCAGGCCTCCCTGCCCATGCGCCTTCCCGTGGACCGCGTGTTCACCGTCGCGGGCTCCGGCACGGTCGTGACCGGCACCCTGTGGTCGGGCTCGGTGAGCCGGGACGATCCGGTCGAGGTCCTTCCATCGGGCCGCACGGGCCGCGTTCGCGGCGTGCAGGTGCACTCCCAGGCGGTCGAGCGCGCGGACGCGGGGCATCGTGTCGCTCTCAACATCGTCGGGCTTGACGTGGATGAGGTGGCGCGTGGGGATGTCGTCGCCGCTGTGGGGACGCTCACCGTGACGGAGCGGTTCGACGCACGCTTCACCTATCTGCCCGGCAACGAGCGTCCGTTCGTTTCCGGCGCCCGCGTCCATGTGCATCATGGGACCCGCGAGGTTCTCGGACGCGTCCTGCTGATGGACGGAGAAGAGCTGCAGCCGGGGGAGCACGCCTTCGCCCAGATCAGACTCGAGGGACCCATCGCGCCGCGCTACGACGACCGCTTCATCGTGCGCTCGTATTCTCCGATGCTCACGATCGGGGGAGGCGTAGTGCTCGACGTGCTCCCGCCGCGGAGGACGCACTTGCGCGACACGGAGCGCGCTCTTCTCGAGGCGCTGGTGCGACACGACCTGTCGGGGGCGACGCTCGGTCTGCTCGCCTCGCGCGGCGTGCCGATGACCTCGGCGCAGGTCGCGACCGCGCTCGGGATCCCCCGCGCGGGGGTGGCGGATGAGCTCAACCGGGCCGACCTTCGCCGATTGAAGGTCGCGGCCGACACGTACTTCGTCACGCCGGAGGGGCTGGAGCGGCTCTTCGACGGCACCGCGGAAGCGTTGCTCCGCTTCCATGAGGATCACCCCATGGCCACGGGAGTGGCGGGGGGTGCGTTGCGCGACCTTGTCGATCGGCGTGTGCCCCAGAGGGTCTTCGACGCGGTGGTGGACCTTGCTGCGCAGCGCGGGCTGGTCCGGGCGACAGCCGGGACGGTGCGGCATCCGCAGGCCGCGGTCGCGGCGCTGGCCGAGGAGGATGCCGCGCTGGACAGGCTGGTTCCGATCCTCGAGGAGCTCGGGCTCTCCACACCGGGGGTCGCGGAACTGGCGAGCCGGGCAGGCGTGGACCCGGGCGTCGCTCGAAAGGCGCTCGGCAAGTTGTTCGCCATGGGCAAGGTCGTACGGCTCGGCCCCGAGATGCATTTCGCCGCGGCCGCGGTCCAAGAGGCCCGGCGGCGCATCGAGGAGTACTTGGGGGCGCATCCTACGATGCTCGCGAAGGACGCGCGTGACATCACAGGGACGTCCCGCAAGTACATCGTGCCGCTGCTCGAGTACTTCGACGCGCAGGGGGTCACGAAGCGAGACGGCGACGTCCGGGTGCTGAGGAAGCGGTCGTGAGCGCGCCGCGGTACGCGGATCTTCTCTTGCGGGGCGACGGCGTCATCGTGAGGGCGTGGCGTGAAGACGACCTGGAGGTCTTCCTGCGCGTCTATGGTGACGAGGAGATAGCGCGCTGGCTCCAACTCGCGCCGGTCACCGACGAGGAGGCCGCGCGCACGCGGATCGCCTCGATCATCTCGCGCAGCGAGGCGATGGCCGCCGGTCTCGGGATCTACGCGCTCGTGCCGGAGACGGTCGGTCATCCGGTCGGTTCGGTGATGCTCAAGCCCCTGGACGACACCGGGCTCGTGGAGATCGGTTGGAACCAGGCCGCCCCCTGGACCGGCAACGGCTACGTGACCCGTGGCGCACGGCTGCTGTTACGGCACAGCTTCGAGGTCGCCGGACTGCCCCAGGTACATGCGGTCATCTTGCCCGACAACGAGCGTTCCCTGGGCGTAGCACGCCGTCTGGGGCTCCGGGACACGGGCGCCGTCCTCACCCTCGAGGGGTACGCCCACGTTCTCCTGCTGATGACGGCGGACGAGTGGAGTGGCGCCCGCTAGCGGGCCGTGCGGATCCGACGGTCGTCAGCGCGCATGGTCGCGCTAGTCGGCCGGCGCGGGGGCTCGTGGGAGAGTGATGCTCAGCGCGGCACCGCCCCCCTGCCTGTTGGCGGCCTCGGTCACTCCACCGTGCAGTTCCACCAGACGCTGGACGATGGAGAGACCGAGGCCGCTGCCACCGCCGGCGCCCCGCGGTCCGCCCCCGCGGTAGAACCGGTCGAAGACGCGGTCGAGGTCCTCGGGACGCAATCCCGGTCCGTTGTCCTCGACGCACACTCGCACGGTATCCCGCGTGGCCGAGGCCGTCAGCCATATCATGCCTGTGGCCGGCGTATGGCTGACGGCGTTGCTGACCAGGTTGAGCAGCGCCTGCATCAGCTGGTCGGGTTCGCCATAGATCCACAGGTCGCCGGGCGCGTCGACGGTGATGGTCTGCAAGCCGAGTCCGCGCCCGCGCCCCGCAGCCTCCTGCAGGAGGCTGCGGACCTCGAGGAGCTGGAAGGGCCGTGACGCCTCGGACTCCAGCCGTGCCAGGGCGAGCATGTCCTCGACAAGCCGCCCCATCCTTGCCACCTCGTCGGCAACGATCGCCAGCTCATCGCTCCGCTCCTGCTGCGGCAGGTGGGGCGCCTCCAGTATCTCGAGGTGGCCGGAGACGACGGCGAGCGGTGTCCTGAGTTCATGCGAAGCGTCCGCGAGGAAGTGCCTCTGTTCGCGGAAGGCCGCTTCGAGGCGATCGAGCATGGCGTTCACGGCCGAGACGAGCCGGCCCGCCTCATCGTTCGGGCCCGCATAGCTGATGCGCTCGGCCAGACGGGCGTGTGTGATGCGGTCGGCCGAGGCGGCGGCCTGTCTCAGCGGCGCGAGGCTGGTACGCGCCGCGATGGCGGACAACAGGGCACCCAGCACCGTGATGAGGATGCTCGCCACAGCAAGGATGCGGAGCAGCTGAGCAGCGAGCTCCCGGGACGGGGTCAGAGGGAGCGCGGCTTCAAAGACCGCGACGGCGGTGCCGACCTTGTCCAGCACGGGTACCGTGGCCGCCCGGTACGCCTCGCCCCTGTACTCGAGATCGGCGTACGCCCGCACGCTGCCCGCCGCGTCGAGGGCGGACACATTGCCCGGCGCGTCTTCGAGTCGGACGCTGGAGTTGGACAGCACCCTGCCGTCGGAAAGTCTGATCATCAGGATGGGGCGCGAGTTCGAATAGACCGCCGTCCGCGTCTCCAGGTACACGCGCGCGGCGGCGTGCAGATCGCGCCCGGGGCTCGCCGTCGAAGTCTGGACGATCGAGGCGGCGAACGCTTCCGTCTCTCTGAGCAGCGCGCGATCGAGGTCGACGCGCAGGCGCTCGCGGACGCTGAAGTAGGAGATGGTCGAGAGCGAGGCCACGCCGATGGCCAGGATCGCCGTGACGGCGAGGGCAACCCTTGTCGTGGTCGTCAGCCGCTCACGAAGGGACACGGTAGCCCGCTCCGCGCACCGTCTCGATGGCCGACGGTCGCCCCGGCTCGTCAAGCTTGCGCCGCACGTATCCCACGTAGACGTCGACCACGTTGCTGCCTGTGTCGAAATCGAATCCCCACACGGCATCCAGAAGCTGCTGACGCGTGACCACCTGCCCAGCATGCCGCATGAGGTACTCGAGGAGCGCGAACTCCCGCGATGGGAGGTCCGCTGATCTGCCGCCACGCTTGGCCACGCGGGTGTGGGTGTCGAGCGTCAGGTCGCGTATGGTCACGACATGGCTTGCCGCCGCGCCATGGCGCACGCTGGCGCGGACCCGTGCCGAGAGCTCGCGCATGGAGAACGGTTTCGTGAGGTAGTCGTCCGCCCCCATGTCGAGCAGGTCGACCTTGTCATCGATCTCACCGAGGGCCGACAGCACGATGACCGGAAGCTCGGGTTTGGCCGCCCTGACTCCCGCAAGCACGTCGCGCCCGTGCCCGTCGGGCAGCAGAAGGTCGAGAAGGACGAGGTCGTAGTCCCGGCTGACCCCCATCGCCGCGCCCTCGCTCACGCCGGTGGCGCGCTCGACCGTGTGCCCTTCCGCGATCAGGCCCTTCGCCACGAACGAAGCGATGCGGTCCTCATCCTCGACGAGCAGGATCCTCAACGGACCGCTCCTTTCCCAGGCCGTCGCCTGTCCGTGTCAGTCGCCGCCGGGGCTCGGGGCGGAGCGCTCTGATGGCGCCGGCGGGGACTCGTCCGACTCGTGGATCCGAGGCTTCACCACCTCGTGGTCTTCAACCGCGCCCGATGTCTTCGTACCCGAAGGACCAGTCGCGTTCGCTTGGGCCGGGCGTGCCGCGGCGGGCGGCTTCGCTGGAGGTGGGGGGAACGTGGAGGCGACCGTGGGCGTCGCCGTCGTCCCGGTGGGGGCAGAGGAGTCAACCGTTATGACCGGGAGATCTCCGGACCCCGGGGCTCCGGGCGCGTTTCCCCACAAGGTGAATGTCACGGCCGCGGTCGCCAGCAGACCCGCCGTCACCGAGACCGCTATGGCGACCGATCGTTCGTGCGGCATCTTCATGGCAACCCCCTCGATGGATACTACCGCCCCACCGTTCCTCCCTGACACCGGAACCGCCCGCGGGTCCGGTGCGCTAGTCGTCGCTCCCACCGGCCCCGGAATCGTGGCAAGCGACGCACGTGTGCGAGGCGTATCCGTTCGGATGGCACTTCACGCAGGCGAAGCTGCGGTACGTGTGCTTGGGTCCGGTGGACGGGTGTCGGAATGTGGCCGAGCTCCACGCGACGGACGCCTTGTGGCACGAAGCGCACGAGGTGCCGTAGTGGGACGAAGGCGCCCTGTGACATGACGCGCACGACGTCGAGGAGGGGTGTGAGGCGGCCCAGGACACGCCCGGCCTCTTGTGGCATGACGCGCACGACACCGCCCGGTTGTGACCGGCGGGAGAGGAGTGACATGACGCGCACCCCGAGGACGTATGGCGATATAACGCCTTGGCGAAGGCCACTCCGAGATGGTGGCAGCTCGCGCAAGCCCCGCCGAAGTGCTTCGCGGGCGCCGCATGGCATGACCCGCACGCTGATGTGTCCGGATGGGAGAAGGCCCACGACACGCCGGGCTTTCGATGACACGCGGCGCAGGCTGCCGCGGTGTTATGGCGGGCCGGCGCGGCGTGGCAGTCGCCGCACGCGTCCGACGTGTGGGTGTAGACCGTCCGTGCGAACGGGACGCTCGGGGAGTGGCATGAGGCGCACGAAGCGCCGAAGTGCTTCTGCGGCGCGGCGTGACACGACGCGCAGTCCGCGGACGCGGGGTGCGAGAAGACCCATCGCGGACCGGGGCGATGGCAGGTCGCGCACTCCCCTCGGTCCTTGTGCGCGGGCTTGTGACAGGTGGCGCAGGCGATCGCGTTCAGGTCGTGGCATCGGGTGCACGGCACCACGGTGTGGAGGGTCGCCGTCGTGGCGGCGGAGGCAGCGGCGGGCGTCCGAGAGGTCTCCACGCCGGACTTGAGAACCCCGGCGGCGACGAGGGCGGCCAGGGGGACCCTGTGGCCCACGTCGAGGTGACACGTCAGGCATGGGCCCGTCTTCGCGTGGGCTTTGTGCGAGAACCGAGGACCGGAGGATCGGGGTATGGACGCGTGGCACGTCAGACAGCGAGCATCGGGAACCGCCGCGGTCCCCTTCGGGAAGCGCGGATCTCCCGTGAGGTGTATCCACAGCTCCTTGGCCGCGGTCGCCTTGTGCGAGACGTGATTGAGCGCGCCGGCGTCCACGTGACATTCGACGCACTCGACGAGACGATGCGGCCCCTTCGCCCAAGCGTCGTAGTACGGGCCCATCTCATGGCACGACGTGCAGAACGATGCACGCTCCGAGGCTCGGAACGCGGGCACGGCGCCCGCGGCGACACCGACGAACGCGAGGAAGATCATGATCGCGACGACGGGGTGCGCGATCATCTTGGCTCGAAGCCTCATCTTGGGAACCCCGCATCTCTGCTCGGTGGCGCATGCCGTTGATACTCGGCATTGCGCATGAGCAGGAGATGAGAACCGCATGAGAGATCCCTCACGGGCGCAGCGCCCGACCTGGCCGTCGCCATAGGGCCTCCAGTCCGCCGCCGCTAAGCCCTGTGTACGCCAGAGCGCTCCCGGTCCGCCGTTGACACCACCGGCGCAGGTCGCCACCATAGCCGCTTGGAGGCGAATGGGTCCTGGTGGGCTCCGCGGTCTTCAAAACCGTCGTGGGGGGTGAAGAGCCTCCTGGGTGTGTTCGATTCGCACGCGCCTCCGCCACCATCTACGAGCCACGACCCCCGGTTCCCGCCGGGGGTCGTTCGCGCGGGGCATCGTCCGCCAGGGCTCGCTTCTGTGGGCGAGCGAACAGCGCCGGTCGGGTCCGCGCCGTTCGGCCGCACCCCGAGGAAAGGTCGATCCCTGCGTGTATAATTGCCCGCGTCACCAGTACCGGACGCCGCCGGATGGCACGGCAGTGGCTGGAGACACCGGGTCTGAACAGCCCGGGCACGTCCCCATGAGGGGTAGGTGTCGTCCATGCTCCCGCGCAGCCGACGTTCCTTCGTCGCAACGGCGCTCGCGATCGCGCTCATCCCGCTCCTCGTATGGGTGGTGGCCGCGTCGGCGGCGCTCACCACTTCTTGGTCGCACGAGTACACGGGCCCGGCAAACTACCGCGACGCCGGCGATCTGGACGTGGTCGTCAGCGCGGATCTGCGCGCGGTCAGCGCCGCGGATTCGGCGCATGTGTGGGCCGTCGGATGGTACCAGGACGGCTCGGCCGCCCTCGTGCGGCCGCTCGTCGTCTCTGGTCTCGCCGGTCCTCCGTGGGCCGAACCCAAACTCGCATCGTTCACCGGCGCCCTCAACGGCGTCGATGCCGTCAGTGTCACGAACGTGTGGGCGGTCGGCGACGCCGGGCTCATCCTCAAGTGGAACGGCGGCACTTGGGCTCGATACGGATCGGGAATCACCGCGGCCAAGCTCAACGCGGTGTCCTTCTCGGACGCTTCGAACGGCTGGGCTGTCGGCGCCGGTGGGGTCATCCTGCGAACGACCGACGGCGGATCGACGTGGGCCGTCTCGGTCAGTGGCACCGTTCTTGACCTGTACGGGGTCTCCGCGCCGAGCTCCAGCATGGCGGTCGCCGTGGGCGCTTCCGGGGTCACTCTGCGATGGGACGGATCGGCGTGGCAGTCGGTGACGTCGGCGGGTGCCCAGGCCCTCAGGTCCGTAGCGTTCCCCGACGCGAGTCATGGGTGGGTTGTCGGGGATGCCAACACATTCTTGTCCTGGAACGCCGTGTCCCATTCGTGGACGGTCCAGGACGCGCCCTTCAGCAACTTCCCGGGCTACTCGGTCGACGACATGAGGCCGAATGCGGTCGCGTTCAGCGGCACCCGCAACGGCATCGCTGTCGGCGAGTCAGCGGTGTTCTGGCGCACGGCCGACGGCGGCGTGACGTGGGAATCGGACCGCCTCCCCTCGGGCGTCGGAGAGAGCGGCAACCTTCGCATGCACGGCGTCGCTATCGCACCTGATGACGCCACTCGCATATGGATCGCGGCGCAGAGCGACGGGCCGAAGGGGACCGTGCTCGGGGGGACGCTCTCGGTGGAGGCGCCCACCACGGGCTCGCTCTCGGGCAACGTGACCGCGACCGGGGGCGCCGCGCTGGCCGGAGTCTCGGTGACCGTCGGAGCGCTCGCCCCGGTGACCACGACAACCGGCGGCGCCTACACCGTCTCGGGCGTCGCCGTCGGCACCTACTCCGTGACCTACGCCAAGACCGGCTACGTCAGCAGGACCATCACAGGAGTCGGCATCACCGCAGGTGGCACCGCCACGCAGAACGTCGAACTGGCCGCGACCCCGCCCGCGCCGGGCCTGCACCCCGTCTGGCGCTTCTACAACATGAGGAACGGCGCGCACTTCTACACAGCGAACCCGGACGAGAAGGTCTACGTCCAGACCCAGCTCGGGGCGACCTACCGTCTCGAGATCGTCGCCTTCCAGGTCAATTTCTCGAATCCGGCGAACAACGCCCCCCTGTACCGCTTCTTCAACATGAGGGCCGGTGTGCACTTCTACACGGCGAACCCGGACGAGATGTTGAGCGTGCGGCAGAACCAGGCACAGACCTACCGTTTCGAGAACGCGGTGTACAACGTATGCCCGACCGCGGCCGACGGGGCCATACCCGTGTTCCGCTTCTTCAAGTTCAAGCAGGGCGTCCACTTCTACACCGCGAACCCGGACGAGAGCGTGATGGTGCAGCGGGACCTCTGGCGGACGTACAACTACGAGGGCATC